>JAAXOU010000083.1 GCA_012396115.1 Streptomyces somaliensis DSM 40738
CGCCGCCGGGGCCGCCGCCGTCCCCGTCCGGGCCCCCGTCCCCGTCGGGGCCGCCGTCGCCGGGGCCCTGCGGGTCCGGCTCGGGCCCGTCGTCCCCGCCGGCCTCCTCCAGCACCTCGTCCAGCCTGTCCTCGTCGAGGCCCGGCGCGTCGAACGGCGACCGCCGCCGCCGGTGCGGCAGCGCCAGCAGCGCCGCCTGCCGCACGTCGTCCACCGTCACGTCCGTACGGCCCGCCCACGCGGCGAGCGCCGTCGCGGTCCGCGCCATCACGATGTCGGCGCGCATGCCGTCCACCTCGAACGCCGCGCACGTCGCCGCGATCCGCTCCAGCGCGCCGTCACCGAGCCGCACCCGCGGCAGCAGCGCCCGCGCCGCCGCGATCCGCTCCCGCAGCGCGGCCTCCTCGCCGGCCCAGCGCGCGGCGAAACCGGCCGGGTCGTCGTCGTACGCCAGGCGCCGCCGCACCACCTCGACCCGCTGCCCCGCGTCCCGCGACGCGGCGACCTCCACGGTCAGCCCGAACCGGTCCAGCAGCTGCGGCCGCAGCTCGCCCTCCTCGGGGTTCATCGTCCCGACCAGCAGGAACCGGGCCGCGTGCCGTACGGAGACGCCCTCGCGCTCCACGTGCGAGGCGCCCATCGCGGCGGCGTCCAGCAGGTGGTCCACCAGATGGTCGTTGAGGAGGTTGACCTCGTCCACGTAGAGGATGCCCCGGTGCGCCCGGGCGAGCAGTCCCGGCTCGAACGCCTTCACGCCCTCGGCGAGGGCCCGTTCGATGTCGAGCGACCCGACGAGCCGGTCCTCGGACGCGCCGACGGGCAGCTCCACCATCCGCGCGGGCCGCGACACCCCCGGCCCGGGCCCGTGCGGTCCGTCGGGACAGCCGGGGTCGGGCGCGGCCGGGTCGCAGCTGAACCGGCAGCCGGGCACGACCGGCACCTCCGGCAGCAGTTCGGCGAGCGCGCGCACCGCGGTCGACTTCGCCGTGCCCTTCTCACCGCGCACCAGTACGCCCCCGACGGCCGGACTGACCGCGTTCAGGAGCAGTGCCAGGCGCAGGTCGTCCATGCCGACGACGGCGGTGAACGGGTAGCGGGTGCTCATCTGCTGATCGCTCCTTCGAACGGGGTGGGACCGGACCGCCGGGGTGCCGGGGTGCGGCGCGGGCGTGCGCACGGGCCTTCCGCCCGCGCGGGGGCCGGGGGGCCGTTCACGGCGCCCCCGGCGGGACGAACGGCAGCCCGCCCGGCGGGCCGGACTCGATGAGCTTGAGCAGCGCGTCCGTGTCCACGTGCTCCTCGACCAGGTCCCCGAGCCGGTCCAGCCGCTCCTCCCGCAGCGCGCCGAACGACGTGTCGGGCGCCGGGACGAAGCGCCGCCCGGCAGCCGCCGCGACCTCCCGCAGGAACGCCCGCCGGAAGCCGTCGGCCTCCAGCGACCCGTGCCAGTGGGTCCCCCACACGGCCCCCACCCGGCAGCCGTCGAGGAAGGGCTCCCCGCCCAGCACCTCGGCGACGCCGTGGTGGATCTCGTACCCCTCGACCCGCTCGCCCAGCGCCTCTCCGACCGGCCGGGCGAGGGTCTTTTCCGGCGCGAAGCGCACCCGCACCGGCAGCAGCCCGAGCGCCTCGACGGACCCGGCCCGCGACTCCACGTCGTCCTCGATGCGCTCGCCCAGCACCTGGAACCCGCCGCAGACGCCCAGCACCGGCCGTCCCTCGGCGGCGCGCCGGGCCAGCGCGCCGGCCAGGCCGCGCTCCCGCAGCCACGCCAGGGCCCGCACCGTGCCGCGCGTGCCCGGCACGACCACCAGGTCCGCGTCGGCCAGCTCCTCGGGCCGGTCCACGAACCGGACGACGACGCCCGGCTCGGCGGCCAGCGCGTCCACGTCCGTGAAGTTCGACATCAGCGGTACGGCGCACACGGCGACCCGCAGCACGTCCTCGCCGGCCGGCGGCGCGGCCGGCGACTCGCGGCCGGCGCCGCGCAGCGACACGGCCATGCCGTCCTCCTCGTCGATGCCCAGCCCGTGCGCGTACGGCAGCACCCCGAACGTCCGGCGCCCCGTCAGGCCGTACAACATGTCCAGGCCCGGCTCCAGCAGCGTCACGTCGCCGCGGAACTTGTTCACCAGGTACCCCGCGACCAGCGCCTGGTCCCCGGGCGCGAGCAGCGCCGTCGTCCCGAAGAACTGGGCGAACACCCCGCCCCGGTCGATGTCGCCGACCACGAGGACGGGGAAGCCCGCGGCCCGCGCGACGCCCATGTTGACGATGTCGCTGCGCCGCAGGTTGATCTCGGCCGGACTGCCCGCGCCCTCGCAGACCACCACGTCGTGGGTGGCGCGCAGTTCCTCCAGGCACTCCACGACCGTGCCGAACAGCTCCTGCTGCCGCCCGCCGTGGTAGCCGCGGGCGCTCAGCTCGCCGACCGGTCGGCCCAGCAGCACCACCTGGCTGGACCGCTCGCCGCCCGGCTTGAGCAGCACCGGGTTCATCAGCGCGCTCGGCTCCACGCGGGCGGCCTGGGCCTGCATCGCCTGCGCCCGGCCGATCTCCGCGCCCTCGCGCGTCACGAACGAGTTGAGGGACATGTTCTGCCCCTTGAACGGCGCGACCCTCACGCCCTGCCGCACCAGCCAGCGGCAGATCCCGGCCGTCACCACGCTCTTGCCCGCGTCGGACGTCGTCCCCGCGACCAGCAGTCCCCCGCTCACGCGCCCCTCCGCTTCCACGTCCCGTACAGCAGCCGCCCGCCCGCGCAGACGGCGAGCGCCAGCCCGCCGACGCGCCGCGACAGCCGCACCGCCCGTTCGACGTCCGCCACCTCGACGGCACGCCCCGGCCCGTTCAGGACCGGCCGGTGCTCGACCCGCCCCCCGTAGGAGAGGGTGCCCCCCAGCCGTACGCCGAGGGCGCCCGCGAAGGCCGCCGTCGAGCGGGACGGCGGCGCCGTCGCGCACGGGCTGCTCGGGCCCGCCGTACGGGCGCAGCCGCAGCTCCCCGCCGCGGGCGGCGACCAGCCGGTGCGCGCCGTGCCCGCCGGGTCCGCCGCGCTGGAGGGCGGGGGCGGTGCCGAGGCCCTGCTCCACGGTGAAGGCGAAACCGCCGCGTGCGCCCTGCCCGTGCCGCACGACGAGCCGGTCCAGGGTGTGGCCGTCGCGCAGGAGTTCCAGTTCGACGCCGGTCAGGTCGAGGCGGTCGCGCCGGGCGCGCAGGCGTAGGGCGAGGTACGCCCCGGCGAGCAGCGCGGCGGCGGCGCCGCCGGCGAGGGCGGGCCACCAGCGGTCGAGCCAGGTGGGCGGCGCCTCGACCCGGACGAGGAGGAAGGCGCCGGCGAGGGGCCGGTCCGGGTCGGCGGTGTCGACGACCGTGATCTTCCCGCCGAGGTCGCCGAGCGGGGTGCCGGGGCCGACCCCCAGGGTGAAGGGCGTGTCGCGGCGGCTGCCCGGCGGGACGGTGACGGTGGTGGGGGCGACGCGCAGCTCCGTACCGGCCGCCTGGTCGGCGAGGGCGAGGCGCAGGGTGCGGGGGGCGCCGTCGTTGTTGGTGACCGACAGGGTGCCGCGGACCGTGCCGCCGGGGTGGACGGCCGCGGGGTCCACGGTGATCCCGGCGACGACGGCCGGCAGCTCCTCGCGGATGCGGGCGTTGAGCGGGCGCAGGTCGGAGGTGACGCCGGGCGCGGCCATGCGGGTGGTCAGCCGCAGCGCCCCGGTGGCGCCGGCCGGGACGGTGACGGTGCCGGTGAACCGGACGTCGGACGCCGTGCGGTCGGGGGCGCGGCCGTCGTCGGCGAGGGCGAAGCCCACGGGGTCGAAGCCGTCGCCGGCGAGCTGCCCGGTGACCTTGATCCCGGCGAGCTGCGCGGGGTCGGTGACGTAGACGCCGCGCCGGGTCTGCATGCGGACCTCCACGACGGCCTTCTCGCCGGGGCGGGGCGACGCGGGGTCGAGGACCACGGAGGAGCGGAGCCTGCCCTGCCAGATGGCGCGGACGGCGACCTCGCGGTCCCGGTGGCCCTCGGGCGCCTCGACGCGGGCGCGCCAGCGGCCCGGCAGCGGGTCGTTGACGCGCAGCGCCTCCACGGGGCCGCCCTGGCCGCTCAGCTCGAAGGTGGAGCCGTCGAAGGTCCCGGTGGTCGGCACCTTGCGGCCGCGCGGGTCGTAGTAGGTGACGGTGACCTTCGGGTCGTGCTTGCTGACGGTGATGGAGCCGTCGGTGGCGATCGGCGGGATCGTCACGTACAGGTCGGCGGGCGGCCGCTTGGAGTCGCCGGGGGTGACGCCGGCGCAGCGGGCGGCGGCGAAGGCCTCCTGGAACGCCTCGTCGATGCCGGCCGAGTCGGCGACGACCCGCATGCGGGGGGTGGCGGAGGGCAGGTCGGCGCAGCCGCCCCGGTAGCCGCCCTCGGCCATGCCGGTGAGCATGGCGCGGTCGATGGCCGTGCCGAAGCCGAGGGGCCAGATCTGGACGCGTTCGCGGCGGGCGCGGGCCAGTTCGTCGGCGAGCCGCTTGGCGCCGTTGGCCCTCCGGCTGGCCGGGTCGGCGCCGTACTCGGGGCTGTCGTCCACGTCGAGGCGGCCGTCGGTGAGGAGGAAGACGACCTTGGGGGTGGTCGGGGCGCCCTCCTCGGTCAGGCGGGTGACGGCCTGGCGGACGGCGGCCGGGAAGTCCGTGCCGGGGCCGACTCGGGCCGGGTCGCGGCGGGCCAGCCGCTGCACGCAGTCGCTCAGGAGCTGCCGTCCGGCGGAGTCGGCGACCGTGGGCGGGCACACCTCCCGCACCGGCGACTGGCCGGGCTTCTCGGAACTGCCGAAACCGATGACGGTGGCCCGGGAGCGTTCGGAGATCTCGCCCTGGACGAGGAGCGCGGCGGCCTCGACCTCGCGGGCGAGGTCCTCGTCGGAGAGGCTGTCGGACTGGTCGACGACGATGGCGAAGTCGACCGGGTCGGCGCCCTCCCCGGGGGCCGCGACGGCGGCCGCCGGGACGGCCCCCGGGGAGGCCGGCGCCGGCGGCGGAGCGGCGGTCAGGGCCAGGCCCAGGGCCAGGGCGGCGGCGCCCGCGGCGCGTTCGGTGCTGGTCAGTCGCATGTCTCGGTCACCACAGTTCACTCGAGAGGGCCAGCGCCGCGCCCAGGCCCAGGCAGAGGACGCCCGTGCGCAGCCAGCGGTACTTGGCGGCCAGGACCTGTCCGTGGACGCTGGCCTGGTCAAGGAGCCAGGAAGTCGTGTCGGCACCGGCTTCGGTGAGCCGGTCGAGCAGCGCGCCGGCGGGGGCGCCGGCGACGAGGTCGCGCAGGAGGGTGCGGTCGGCGCCGATCCGGGTGCGGGGCAGGACGACCCCGACGAGCATCAGCATCCCGGCGCTCCACAGGACCGCGGCGAGGGCGACGAGGACGGCGGCGAACCCGTGCGCGGCGAGGTGGTCGGGGTCGCGGGCGAAGAGGACGGCGAGGAAGGCGAGCGCGCCGGACAGGAGGATCGCCGCCTTGGTGTCGGCGCGGCCCACGTCCTCGCGGACGGTGCTCAGCAGGCGTTCCGCGAGGGCGCGGACCTCCTCGGGGGAGGCGTGGGGGGCGGGGGTCCCGCCCGTGGCGCTCATTCGTCGTCCCAGTCGTCGAAGTCGGCGCTGGGGGGCGCGGGCGGGGCGTACGGCGGGGCGTCGCCGTCGCGGCGGGGAGCGTCCCGCCCGGGTGCGCCCGCGTCGCGGCCGTGTCCGCGTTCGCGTTCGCGGGCGGACTGGACGCTGGTCGGTTCGTGGACGCGGTGCGGGTCGTCGTCGCCCGGGTCCGCGGGCCGGGGGCCGGCGGGCTCGTCCTCCCAGGGCGGGCGGACCGGTTCGGCGGGCGGGCCGCCGTCGGTGAGGGCGCGGGGCCGGGGGCGCGGCAGGTCCAGGACCCGGTCCGCGACGCCGCCGAGGACGCCGCCGCTGCTGCTGCGCAGGTGCTCCAGGACCTGGTAGGTCATCTGGTCCAGGTCGTGGCGCTCGATGACGCCGGTGTCGATGAGCCGGTGCAGGACGGCGAGGAAGTCGGCCTTGCCCTCCCGCTCCTCCGCGAGGAGCTGCCGGCGGATCTCCCACTGCTTGTCGGGGTTGGCCGCCATGTGGTGGGCGATCTGGGCGACCTCACCCTGCTGGAGGACCGCCTGGAGCTCCTGTGCCCGGTCGGCGAGGAGCTGCCGGTCGTAGGAGTCCCTGCGGCGCTCCCGTTCGGCGACGCGCCGGTCGACGCCCATGCCGACGAGGGTGCGGTCGGCCTCGGCGAGCTGTCCCTTCACGTCGCTGTCGAGGTCGAAGAAGACCAGGACGCGAGTGCGCAGTCCGAGGTCGCGCCCGAAGTGGAGGCGTCCGGCGGCCAGTTCGTCCCGTACGGCCTCGTCGGCGCGCTGGGCCTCGGTGATCCCGAACCGGCGGGAGACGGCGCGCAGCCCGTCGAGGAGGTCGTCGCGCAGGAGTTCGGCGACGTCCCACACCTGGCGGGTGACGACGAGGTGCGGGTCGTCGACCTCCCACTGGACGCTCGCCTTGGCGCGGAAGGACACCCCGTCGCCGGCGGCGGGCAGTTCGAGGTCGAACTCGGTGACGTTGCGGCCCAGGAGCACCTCGAAGACGGTGTAGGGGCCGCCGAAGAGGGGCGTGCCGTGGTCCTCCTTGCGGTCGGGCCACATCACGCGGTGGCCGCCGTTGCGGTAGAGCAGGACGGCGGCGAGGCGTCCGCTGGTGCGCCGGTAGGGCGGCGGGCACTCGCGCAGGAGGGGTCCGCGGGGGCGGGCCCCGGGCGGCCCGCCGTCGGGCCGCCCCCGCTCGGCGTCGTCCCGGGGCTCGTACGGGGCGGGTCCGGGGGTCATCGCTCGGCTCCTTCCGCCACGGCGTCCCACATGCGGCCGGCCGCGGCTCTGTCCAGGGGCTTGTCCCGGTCGCGTACGAGCCCCGTGAGCAGGCCGCGCAACCGGTCGCGGTCCCGGGGGGTGGTGGCGAGCGGCGGCAGGAGGCCGTCGACCAGCCGCAGGGTCTCGGGGTCCCGGGCGGCGCGCCGCAGCAGGGAGGCGAGGCCCTCCAGGGCGGGCGCCCCGGAGCGGGGGGTGCCGAGGGCGGCCCGGACCAGCGCGGCCAGCGGGGCCGTCAGTCCGGGCCGGGCGGCGAGGAGTGCGAGCAGCAGCGGCCGGGCGCCGTGCGGTTCGAGGTGGGGGACCTCGGTGAGGCCCCAGAGGTGGGTGGTGCGCATGGTGAGCGTGCCGATCGCGGTGAGCAGGACGAGGTCGGCGAGGGAGCGCCGTCCGTCGCCGAGCCAGTGGCCGAGGCGGTGGGTGACGGTCTCGGGGTCGGGGGAGGCCAGGAGGCGCATGACGCTGAAGGAGGCGGTGGCCAGGAGGTCGGGGTCGGGGTCGGGGTCGGTGCCGTCGCCGGCGCGCACGACGGCCCCGAGCGCGTCGAGGGAGGAGCGGACGGATCCGGCGGGCAGGGCGTAGCCGTGGGCGAGGACGGCGGTGTCGACGAGCGCGGCGTCGCCGCTCCTGGCCCATTCGCGCAGGACGGTGGCGACGGCCGGCTGAACGCGGGGGTCGCGGGCGGCCTCGGCGAGGGCGGTGGCGGCGGCCATGCGCGGGACGCGGCCGTCGAGGGCGGCGAGGGGCCGGACCAGTTCGCCGAAGCCGTACACCCAGTCCCAGGAGCACAGGACGCCGGCGGCGACGGAGGCGCGGACCCACACCTCGGGGCGGGGGTCGTCGCACAGGCCGCGCAGCCAGCGGGCGACGGGGCCGCGGACGTTGTGGTGGCCGTGCCACACCTCGCGCAGGACGGCGGTGGCGAGGGCGTCGCCCTGGAAGCGGACGACGCGGGCGGGGACGCGGGCGGCGCCGAGGTCGATCTCGCCGTCCTCGACGACGGAGCGGGCGACGACGGGCCGGTTGTCGGCGTGGGTGCCGAACAGGCGGCGGCCGGCGGGGTGCGCGGGGTCGAGGGTGACGGCGAGTTCCCAGGCGAGCAGTTCGGCGGCCTCGGCGGTGAGGCTGTACGCGGAGCCGTTGAAGACGGCGACGGCGATGCGGAACGCGGCGGCGTTCAGCGCGGGCAGCGCCTCGGGGAGGGTGCCGGGCCGGTCGGCGCCGGCGAACCAGGCGCGGGCCTGGGCGCGGACGAAGGCGCCGCAGTCGTCGAGGAGCTGGGCCCGGGTGAGTTCGCCCTTCTGGTGGCGGGCGAGGTGGTCGGCGAGCCGCGCGGCCTCGCGGGGGCGCAGTTCGTCGAGGCCGAGGGCGCCTACGACGTCCTCGTGGGCGGCGAGGGCGCGGGCCTCGTCGAGGGCGCCCTCGGGTTCGCCGCGCAGCAGGGTGCGCAGGTGGCGGTGGAGGACCTCGGCGGGTGACGGGGGCGGGCAGTACGCGCCGTACCGGCCCTGGAGGAGCCGGTCGGCGAGGTCACCGCTCTCGACGAGGACCACGCCGTAGGAGTCCTTGGCGCGGAGCTGGCCGCTGAAGCGGTCGAGGTGGAGTTCGGTGAGGCGGCGGGGGGCGCGGTCGGCGGCGTCGGGCTCGACGCCGGTGCCGTCCTCGGGCGGGAGTTCCAGGAGGTAGCCGCGGCCACGCTGGACGGCGTCGTCGGCGATCGTGTGCACGGCGGTGGCGGGGTCGAGCCGGGTGACGTGGTCGCCGGTGAGTTCGGAGAGCAGGGCGAGCGCGGTGGCGGTGCGGCCGCTGCCGGGCTCGCCGGTGAGGACGAGCAGTCCGCAGGAGCGCAGGAGCTGCTTCATCCGCTGGTAGCCGGTGGTCTCGCAGTAGACGTCGGTGAGCCGTCGCAGGGTCTCGTCCGGTACGGCGCCCTGGACGGCGGGGGGTCCGGAGTCCACCCAGAACTGGTTGATGAAGGTGTTGTCCTCGAAGACCTGGCCGTCGCCGCCGATGTCGTAGCGGCGTTCGGAGCGGCCGTGTTCGAAGGTGGTGCGGGCGGCGTGGGCGGTGCCGGCGCCGCCGGTGCCGCCGGACGCGCCGAGCGGGTTGCGGCCGGCGTGCTCGAAGGGGTTGGGCGGGGGTTCGGGCGCCCGGTCGGCGTCGGCGCCGCCGGTACCTGCACCGTCCCGGTCGCGGTCCCGGTCGCGCTCGCGGTCCCGGTCGCGGTCCCGGTCGCGCTCGCGGTCCCGGTCGCGGTCCCGGTCGCGGTCGGCGGGTTCGGCCTCGGCGCGGTGGTCGGGCTGCGGGGCCTCGTCGTGGTCAGTCATGCGCGTCCGCCCCCCTCGCGGTCCTTGCGGATGCCGGTGAAGCCGCCGCGGATGGTGTTGTGCTCGAAGACCTGCAGGTCGCCCCCCGCCCGGTAACTGCGTCCGGGCGGGGGCGTGCCGGTGGTGCGGGGCGGTGGGCCGTCCCCCGTCGTCGGCCCACCGCCGGCCTGTGCGGCACCGGGCGCGCGGTCCCGGGTGCCGGCGGTCCCCCCGCCGGGTCCGCCCGGCAGGGGTGGGGCGGACCGCCTGGGGATGTGGAACCAGGCGGTCTCGTCGGTCTCCTTGACGCGGACCCGGGCGGGGCGGTAGTGGCCGGGCTCGACGTACCGGCCGCCCTCGGAGACGACGTTGTCGTACAGCCAGCCGGAGACGACGACGAGCAGGTCGGCGTCGTCGGCCCGGGCCATCACCTCCTTGGCGGCGGGGCTGTCGCAGAGCCGGCAGGCGAGGTCCACGGCGCGGCCGACGAGTCCCTCGCCGTCGTCGAGGACGAGGCCGGCGTTCATGCCGACGCGCAGCCGCAGCCGCGGGTCGCGTCCGGCGTTGTGCTCGCGCAGGCTCTCGTAGAGGGTGTCGATCCACCGGCCGACCATGAGCGTGGGCGGTACGTCGGGGCGCAGGGCCGCGAGGATGCCGTCGCCCCGGTCCTCCTGGTGGACGTGTCCGGGCTCGACGCCGACGGCGGCGTACGCCTCCCCGAACGACGCGTACATGGCGGCGCGCATGCGCTTCTTCGCGTCGATGCCGAGCGTTCCCGAGGCGCAGGCGTCCCCGTAGACGACCAGCCTGTGGATGGCTCCCGCACTGCTCACTCGGACTCCCTGGTGCCGTGATGTGCCGTGGTGCTCGTGGTGACAGGGCAAGCGTCTCCGCCCGGCGCGGCGGGCGGTGTAGCCGTTTACACACCCGGCGGGGATTTCCGCGCCGGTCCCGCCGGGCGCGGCCCCCGGCCCCGGGCGAGGTGGAGCAGCTCCTCCATGTCGGTGACGACGACCTGGCGCGGGCCGGTCCGGACGACGTCGTGTTCGCGCAGCCGGCGCAGGGCCTTGGCGACGGCCTCGCGGGTGGCGCCGATGGCGGCGGCCAGGTCGTGCTGGGGCAGCGGGACCTCCAGGAGCGTGCCGTGCGGGCCGGGCCGTCCGGCGCGTTCGGCGAGCTCCGCGAGGCGGGCCGCGAGGCGCTGGAGGACGGTTTCGGAGGCGAGGGAGCGGCGTTCGACGTCGGCGCTGCGCAGCCGGGCGCTGAGCTGGCGCATGATCAGTGAGGTGGCGTGCGGGCGGGTGGCGAGGAAGCGGCGGAACCGGTCGCCGGAGACGGACACGGCCCGGACCCGGCCCAGTGCGGTGACGGTGGCGCTGCGCGGGCCCCGGTCGACCGCGGCGAGGTCCCCGACGACCTCGCCCGCGCCGCGCAGGGCGAGGATGAGGCGCGCGCCGCGCTCGGTGCCGACGGAGACGACGGCCCAGCCGGAGAGCAGGGCCAGGACGTAGGCGGAGGTGTCGCGTTCCCGGATCATGACGGCTCCGGGCTCGTAGGCGCGGGGGACGCCCTCGGCGAGGAGGGCGCGGCGGTCCTGGGCGGAAAGGGCTTCGAGGAAGGAGCGGTCCTGGCCGAAAAGACTCATTCCGTTCCCCTCACCCGCGCGTCGTACCCCCGAACGGACGGCCGCGTGTTCGACCGGTCCGGATGGGAGTCCGCACGCCGCCCGGTGGGGGAAGCATTCCGAATGACTTCACGGAATGGCCGGTTGACGTTTCGTCACTCCTTCGGGATGAAGAACGCTATGGGGGCCGGTCCGAGCCCGTCAACAAGAACGGAAGCGCACCGGGCGCACCCCGTTCGGTGCCGCGCTTCCCGCGCTCCCCTCCCACTCCTTGCGCCCCTCCCCCGCACGGTGTAGACGCGCGTGTCGCGCGAACCGCCCCCGCACCTCCCCGCCCGCCGGCCGCACCCGCCGGCAAATCCCCTGGCCGGCGCCGGGGAGCGGCCCCGATACTGACCGGGTGCTCCTGACCATCAGTACCACCGGCACCCCCGAACGCCCCGCGACCGACCTCGGTTTCCTGCTGCACAAGCACCCGGACAGGGTGCAGGCGTTCCCCACCTCCCACGGCACCGCCCACGTCCTCTACCCCGAGGCGACGCCCGGGCGCTGCACGGCCGCGCTCCTGCTGGAGGTCGACCCGGTCGCGCTGGTGCGCCGCGCCGGGGGCGGGCGTGCCCGGGGCCGCGGCCCCGCCGCGGCGCTCGCCCAGTACGTCGACGACCGCCCGTACGCGGCCTCCTCGCTGTTCGCCGTCGCCCTGGGCAGCGTGTTCTCCAGCGCGCTGGCCGGCCGGTGCGCCGCCCGTCCCGAACTGGCGGCGTCCGCCCTGCCGTTGCGCGTCGAGGTCCCGGCAGTGCCCGCGAAGGGCGGCGCCGGGCTGGTGCGCCGGCTGTTCGAGCCGCTGGGCTGGGCGGTGACCGCCGAACCGGTGCCGCTGGACGAGCGGTTCCCCGAGTGGGGCGACTCCCCGTACGTCCGCCTCGCCCTCGACGGTGAGCGGCGCCTCGCGGACGCCCTGCGCCACCTGTACGTACTGCTGCCGGTGCTGGACGACGCCAAGCACTACTGGGTGTCGCCCGACGAGGTGGACAAGCTGCTGCGGGCCGGCGAGGGCTGGCTGCCGGACCACCCTGAGCGGGACCTGATCACCCACCGCTACCTGGCGCGCCGCCGGTCCCTGACGCGTGAGGCGACGCAGCGGCTGGAGCTGGCGCGGCTGGCCGCGGCCGACGACGCGGAGGCCGAGGAGCTGGACAACGCGGTCGACGGGGACGCCGACGCGCGGGAGCGGCCGGTGCCGCTGGCGGTGCGGCGCCGCGAGGCGGTCCTGGCGGCGCTGCGCGAGGCGGGCGCGAGCCGGGTCCTGGACCTGGGCTGCGGGCAGGGCCTGCTGCTCCGCGAACTGCTTGAGGACCCGCGCTTCACGGAGGTCGTCGGCGTGGACGTGTCGGTGCGGGCGCTGGCCCTCGCCGCCCGGCGGCTGCACCCGGACCGCGTGGGCGAGCGCCGGGCGGCCCGCGTCCGGCTCCTGCAGGGCTCCCTGGTGTACACGGACGAGCGGTTGGAGGGGTACGACGCGGCGGTCCTCAGCGAGGTGGTCGAACACGTCGACCCGCCGCGCCTGCCCGCCCTGGAGTACGCGGTCTTCGGCGCCGCCCGGCCCGGCACCGTGCTGGTGACGACGCCGAACGCCGAGTACAACGTCCGCTGGGAGTCCCTGCCCGCCGGGCAGGTCCGCCACGGCGACCACCGGTTCGAGTGGACCCGCGAGGAGTTCCGCGACTGGGCGCGCGGGGTCGCCGCTCGCCACGGGTACGCCGTGGCGTTCACGCCCGTGGGGCCCGAGGACCCGGAGGTCGGGCCGCCCACGCAGATGGCCGTGTTCACCGGCGCCGGCGGCGGGCCCGCCCCGGACCCCGCTCCCGGGGCCGCCCGCGCCACCGCGCCCGGCCCCGCCCCCGGCTCCGCGCCCGCCGAGAAGGAGGAAAGGGCCGCATGACCACCACCGACGCCACGGGGTCCGCCGCGCGGACCCGCCGGGTGCCCGTCCCCGACCTGTCCCTCGTGGTCCTCGTCGGCGCCACCGGCTCCGGCAAGTCGACGTTCGCCCGCAGGCACTTCAAGCCCACCGAGGTCCTCTCCTCGGACTTCTGCCGCGGGCTGGTCTCCGACGACGAGAACGACCAGGGCGCCAGCCGCGACGCGTTCGACGTGCTCCACTACATCGCCGCCAAGCGGCTCGCCGCCGGCCGGCTCACCGTCGTCGACGCGACCAACGTGCAGCCGGAGGCCCGCCGGCAGCTGGTGCGGCTGGCCCGCGAACACGACGTGCTGCCCGTCGCCGTGGTCCTGGACGTGCCCGAGGGGGTGTGCGCGGCCCGCAACGCCGCCCGCCCCGACCGGGCGGGCATGCCCCGGCACGTCGTCCGCCGCCACCGCGCCGAGCTGCGGCGCTCCCTGGGCGGCCTGGAACGCGAGGGCTTCCGCCGGGTGCACGTGCTGCGCGGCGTCGAGGAGGTCGAGGCCGCCGAGGTCGTCCTGGAGAAGCGGTACAACGACCTCCGGCACCTGACCGGCCCGTTCGACGTCGTCGGCGACGTCCACGGCTGCTCCGCCGAGCTGGAGGCGCTCCTCGCGAAGCTCGGCTACGTCGACGGCCGGCACCCCGGGGGGCGCACCGCCGTGTTCCTCGGCGACCTCGTCGACCGCGGCCCGGACAGCCCCGGCGTGCTGCGCCGCGTCATGGGCATGGTGGAGTCCGGCGACGCCCTGTGCGTGGCGGGCAACCACGAGAACAAGCTGGGCCGCTGGCTGGCCGGGCGGCAGGTGCGGCTCGCCCACGGCCTCGCCGAGACGGCCGAGCAGCTGGAGCGGGAGGACGACGCCTTCCGGCAGCGGGTGCGCGAGTTCGTCGACGGGCTGGTCAGCCACTACGTGCTCGACGGGGGCCGGCTGGTCGTGTGCCACGCCGGCCTGCCGGAGAAGTACCACGGCCGGACCTCGGGCCGGGTCCGCTCGCACGCCCTGTACGGCGACACGACCGGCGAGACCGACGAGTTCGGCCTGCCGGTGCGCTACCCGTGGGCCGAGGAGTACCGGGGCCGCGCCGCCGTCGTGTACGGCCACACCCCCGTCCCGGAGGCGTCCTGGCTCAACAACACCATCTGCCTGGACACCGGCGCCGTGTTCGGCGGGCGGCTGACCGCGCTGCGCTGGCCCGAGCGGGAGCTCGTCGACGTGCCCGCCGAACGGGTCTGGTACCAGCCGGTCCGGCCGCTCGCCCGGGAGGTGCCCGGCGGGCACGAGGGCCGGCCGTTGGCCCTGACCGACGTGCACGGGCGGCGCACCGTGGAGACCCGGTACGCGGGCGTCGTCGGCGTGCGCGAGGAGAACGCCGCGGCGGCCCTGGAGGTCATGAGCCGTTTCGCCGTCGACCCGCGGCTCCTGCCCTATCTGCCGCCGACGATGGCGCCGACCGCCACCTCGGGCCTCGAGGGGTACCTGGAGCACCCGGCGGAGGCGTTCGCCGCCTACGCCGCCGACGGCGTCGGCCGCGTCGTGTGCGAGGAGAAGCACATGGGTTCGCGGGCCGTGGCCCTGGTGTGCCGGGACGCGGCCGCGGCACGCGGACGGTTCGGCGTGGACGGCCCCACCGGCTCCCTGTACACCCGCACCGGGCGCCCCTTCTTCACCGACGCGGCGGTGACGGAGGCCGTCCTCGACCGGATCCGCGCCGCGGTCGCCGCCGCCGGGCTGTGGGCGGAACTCGACACGGACTGGCTGCTCCTGGACGCGGAGCTGATGCCGTGGTCGCTGAAGGCCGGCGGCCTGCTGCGGTCGCGGTACGCCGCGGTGGGCGCCGCGGCCGGAGCGTCGCTGCCCGGCGCGATCGCCGCGCTGGAGTCGGCGGCCGCGCGCGGCGTGGACGTGTCGGGGCTGCTGGGGCGGCAGCGCGGACGGGCCGCCGACGCGGCCGCGTTCACCGAGGCCTACCGGCGGTACTGCTGGCCGACGGACGGGCTGGACGGGGTCCGGCTCGCGCCGTTCCAGGTGCTGGCCGCGCGGGGCCGCAGCCTGGCCGGGCTGCCGCACGACGAGCAGCTCGCCCTCGTCGACCGCCTCGTCGCGGCCGATCCCACGGGCCTGCTGCACGCCACGGGCCGGCTCGTCGTCGACACGGGCGAGGAGGCTTCCGTACGGGCGGGTGTCGACTGGTGGCTGGAGCTGACCGGCCGGGGCGGGGAGGGCATGGTCGTCAAGCCGCTGCGGGCCCTCGTCCGGGACGGCCGGGGCCGGCTGGTGCAGCCCGGGCTCAAGTGCCGGGGTCGCGAGTACCTGCGGATCGTCTACGGTCCCGAGTACGCCCGGCCGGAGAACCTCGAGCGCCTGCGCTCCCGGTCGCTCGGCCACAAGCGCTCCCTCGCCCTGCGCGAGTACGCCCTCGGGCTGGAGGCGCTGGAGCGGCTGGCCGACGGTGAGCCCCTGTGGCGCGTCCACGAACCGGTCTTCGCCGTCCTGGCCCTGGAGTCGGAGCCGGTCGACCCCCGCCTGTAGCCGCCGGGAGGCGCCCGGGCCCGTCACCTCGGCATGCCCGGAGCGCGCCCCCCTCCCGCGCCGAGGAACGCCTGGATCTCGCCGCGCAGGTGGTCGCGCAGCCACGGCACGGCGGTGAACTGGGTGCGGTGCGTCTCCTCGTGGAGGCTCACCCACAGGCGGAGGTCGTGCGGGTCGACGGCGAGCTCGCGCTCGACGTGGACGATGTTCGGCGCGACGAGCAGGAGCCGGCCGCCGCCGCCCTCCCCCGCGGGCAGTTCGCGGGTGGCGGGGGCGA
>JAAXOU010000084.1 GCA_012396115.1 Streptomyces somaliensis DSM 40738
CGGCCGACGGCCCCGGGCGGCGGGCTCCGGGGCCCCGGGGCGGCGCGGGCCCCGCGGCGGACGACCGGGCACGCCCGCCGGGCCTCCCGGGGGCCTCGTAGAATCGGGGAACCATGGCCTACCTCGACCACGCCGCGACCACCCCGATGCTCCCGGAGGCGATCGAGGCGATGACCGCCCAGCTCACCGCCACGGGCAACGCCTCGTCCCTGCACGCCGCCGGCCGCCGGGCCCGCCGCACCGTCGAGGAGGCCCGCGAGGCGCTCGCCGAGGCGCTCGGAGCGCGCCCCAGCGAGGTCGTCCTCACCGCCGGCGGCACGGAGGCGGACAACCTCGCCGTCAAGGGCCTCTACTGGTCCCGCCGGGACGCCGACCCGCGCCGCGTCCGCGTCCTCACCACCCCCGTGGAGCACCACGCGGTGCTCGACGCCGTCCACTGGCTCGGCGAGCACGAGGGCGCCGCC
The DNA here is from genome assembly GCA_012396115.1 of Streptomyces somaliensis DSM 40738. Classification (GTDB taxonomy): domain Bacteria; phylum Actinomycetota; class Actinomycetes; order Streptomycetales; family Streptomycetaceae; genus Streptomyces; species Streptomyces somaliensis. The sequence continues at coordinate 465 of JAAXOU010000084.1, forward strand.
GTCGAGTACCTGCCCGTCGACCGGTACGGGCGCGTCCACCCCGACGCGCTGCGCGAGGCCCTCGCCCGCGACCCCGGCAGCGTCGCCCTCGTCACCGCCATGTGGGCCAACAACGAGATCGGCACGATCATGCCGGTCGCCGAACTGGCCGCCGTGGCGGACGAGTTCGACGTACCGATGCACTCCGACGCCGTCCAGGCGGTCGGCCAGGTCCCGGTCGGCTTCGCCGACTCCGGGCTCGCCGCCATGACCGTCTCCGGCCACAAGATCGGCGGCCCGTACGGCATCGGCGCGCTGCTCCTCGGCCGGGCCCACCGCCCCGTCCCCGTCCTCCACGGCGGCGGCCAGGAACGCCACGTCCGCTCCGGCACCCTCGACGTGCCCGCCGTCGCGGCCTTCGCCGTCGCCGCGCGGATCGCCACCGAGCGGCGCGAGCGGTTCGCCCGCGAGGTCGGGGCCCTGCGCGACGAACTCGTCGCCGCGGTCCGCGAGGCCGTCCCCGACGCGGTCCTCGGCGGCGACCCCGAGGACCGCCTCCCCGCCAACGCCCATTTCAGCTTCCCCGGCTGCGAGGGCGACTCGCTGCTGCTCCTCCTCGACGCGCAGGGCATCGAGTGCTCCACCGGCTCCGCCTGCACCGCCGGCGTCGCCCAGCCCAGCCACGTCGTCCTGGCCACCGGCACCGCCCCGGACCTGGCCCGCGGCACGCTCCGCTTCACCCTCGGGCACACCTCCACCCGCGCCGACGTCGAGGCCGTCGCCCGGGCCATCGGCCCCGCCGTGGAGCGCGCCCGCACGGCCGGACTCAGCTAGCGGACACGACCGCCTCCCCGGCGGGCGGGGCCGTGTCCGCAGGCCGTACCCCCCGGCCCGGTCGTCCCCGCCCCGCCGGCGTCCGTCCGCTCACGCCTTCCGGGCCGCGCGGGGCGCGGAGGCGGGGGAGGAGGCCGGGCGGGGAGCCGCCGCGGCCCGCCGGACCAGCTCCATGTACCGGTCCCAGTCCCAGTGCGGCCCGGGATCGGTGTGGTCCGTGCCCTCCACCTCGACGTGGCCGATGACGTGCGTCCGGTCCACCGGTATGCCGTACCGGGCGCATATGTCCGCCGTCAGCCGCGCCGACGCCGCGTACATCGCCGGCGTGAAGTCCTGCGGGCGGTCCACGAAGCCCTCGTGCTCGATGCCGATGCTCCGCTCGTTCATCTCGCGGTTCCCCGCGTGGAACGCCACGTCCAGCTCGCGGATCATCTGTGCGACCCGCCCGTCCCTGCCCACCACGTAGTGCGTCGCCGCGCCGTGCCCGGGGTTCTTGAACACCCGCAGCGCCGTCGCGTAGCTGCCCTGCACCACGTGGATCACCACCCGGTCGACGCCGAAGTCGTCCGGCCGGTCCGCCCGCCGCCAGTTCGCCCGCGCCGCCGCCGTCCACACCGCGCCCGCGTGGTCCAGCTCGCCCTCCACCCGCCGCCTCTCCGTGCCGGGCAGCCGCCACCACAGGCGGCGCAGCCCGTCCCACCCCAGCGCGACCGCGCCCGCCGCCGCGGCGCCGCCGCCGACCAGCACGGCGCGCCGCCCCACCCGCCGGCTCTCTCCCCGTTCCGTCTCTCCGCCCATGTCACGGAGAACGCCCACTCCCGCGACGGCGGTTCCCGCGGCCCCGTACCCTGGTGGGGTTATGACCGAGACCTCCCCGCGCCCCCTCCGCGTCCTCGCCGCCATGTCCGGCGGCGTGGACTCCGCCGTCGCCGCCGCCCGCGCCGCCGAGGCCGGCCACGACGTGACCGGGGTCCACCTGGCGCTCTCCGCCAACCCGCAGTCCTTCCGCACCGGCGCCCGAGGCTGCTGCACGGTCGAGGACTCCCGCGACGCGCGCCGCGCGGCCGACGTGATCGGCATCCCCTTCTACGTCTGGGACCTGGCGGAGCGCTTCCGCGAGGACGTCGTGGAGGACTTCGTCGCCGAGTACGAGGCGGGCCGCACGCCCAACCCGTGCCTGCGCTGCAACGAGAAGATCAAGTTCGCCGCCCTCCTCGACAAGGCCCTCGCCCTGGGCTTCGACGCGGTCTGCACCGGCCACTACGCCAGGATCGTCACCCTCGCCGACGGCACCCGCGAGCTGCACCGCGCCTCCGACGAGGCCAAGGACCAGTCGTACGTCCTCGGCGTCCTCGACGAGCGCCAGCTCGCCCACGCCATGTTCCCGCTGGGCGACACGGCCACCACCAAGGACGAGATCCGCGCGGAGGCCGAGCGGCGCGGCCTGGCCGTCGCGAGGAAGCCGGACAGCCACGACATCTGCTTCATCGCGGACGGCGACACCCAGGGCTTCCTCGCCTCCCGGCTCGGCAGGGCCGAGGGCGACATCGTGGACGAGTCCGGCAACCGGCTCGGCGGCCACGACGGCGCGTACGGCTTCACCGTCGGCCAGCGCAAGGGCCTGCGCATCGGCCACCCGGCGCCCGACGGCAGGCCCCGGTACGTCCTCGACATCTCACCGGTGGACAACAGGGTCACCGTCGGCCCCGCCGAAGCACTGGACGTCACCGCCCTCACCGCGATCAGGCCCCGCTGGTGCGGCCGCGCCCCCGAGGGCCCCGGCACGTACACGGCCCAGCTGCGCGCCCACGGCGGCGAGACGGAGGTGACGGCGGAGCTGGCCGAGGGGGAGCTGCGCGCCACCTTCGCCGAGCCGGTCCGCGGCGTCGCCCCGGGCCAGGCGATCGTCCTGTACGACGGCACCCGCGTCGTCGGCTCGGCCACCATCGCCACCACGACCCGCCGCGCGGCCGCCCCGACGACCACCTGACCGCGAGCTGCTGGCAGCGGCCGGAATCACCCGCAAGCACACCCGGTCCTGCCGGCCGCAGACCAACGGCAAGGCCGAACGCTTCCACCGCGCCCTGCTGGAGGAATGGGCCTACGCCCGCCCCTACCGCTCGGAGACCGAACGACGCGGCGCCTTCCCGGCTGGCCACACACCTGCAATCACCACCGCGGACACACCGCGCTGAAAGGCCACCCACCCGCCAGCCGCGTCCCCAACCTCACGGGTCAGTACACCTGGGCTGCCGGGGTTCTGCCGGGATTCCCATGGTGTACGAAGGACCGGTGCGCGGCCGGGATCACACTGCCCCGGCCGGAACGGCATCTCTTTTCGACGCGGGCACCTTCGGGGGCGTCGTCGGATCGTCCCCGCGGCGTACGGTCCTCACGTATCTCGAAGTCCATCGCATCCCCTGAGCCGGGGTGTTGCGACAACCACGAGAACCCGGGCAACGGCCGGCGGCCCCGGCCTGCTCCCGGTGCCTCCCCGTATGGTCGCCGCATGGACATCTGCGTCTTCCTCTCGGCAGCCGACCTCGACGACCGCTACACCGGCCCCGCGCGCGAGTTCGCCGAACTCCTCGCCAAGGGCGGTCACACGCTCGTCTGGGGCGGCTCCGACACCGGCCTGATGAAGGTCGTCGCCGATGCCGCCCAGCAGGCGGGAGGTCGGCTCGTCGGCGTGTCGGTGGAGTTCCTCGCCCACAAGGCGCGGTCCGGCTGTGACGAGATGGTCGTCACCGGGGACCTCGCGGAGCGGAAGGCGCAGATGCTCCTGCGGTCCGACGCGGTCGTCGTCATGGTCGGCGGCACCGGCACCCTGGACGAGGCCACCGAGATCCTGGAGCTGAAGAAGCACGGCCTGCACGCCAAGCCGGTCGTCCTGCTCAACACGGCGGGCTTCTACGACGGGCTCAGACAGCAGTTCCGCCGCATGGAGGAGGAGGGCTTCCTGCCGCTCCCCCTGACGGAGCTGGTGTTCTTCGCCGAGGACGGCGTCTCCGCCCTCGCCTACCTGGAAGAGGCCGCCGGGATCCGGTAGGCCGCCGAGTGCGAGCATGGCCCCCATGACCACACACCTGATCACCGGCGCCGGGTCCGGCATCGGCGCGGCCGTCGCGCGCCGCCTCCACGCGCGCGGGGACGACCTGATCCTGCTGGCCCGGGACGCCGGCCGGGCCAGGGACCTGGCCGGCCTGTACCCGGGCGCCCGCACCCTCGTCGGCGACCTCGCCGCCCCGGACCGGCTGTCCTGGGCCCTCTCCCACCAGGAACTGCCCGACCGGCTCGACACGCTGCTGCACGTCGCGGGCGTCGTCGACCTCGGCCCGGTCGGCGAGCTGACGACCAGGGCCTGGCGCGCCCAGCTCGACGTGAACCTGGTCGCGCCCGCCGAACTCACCCGCCTGCTCCTGCCGCAACTGCGGGCCTCCCGGGGGCAGGTCGTGTTCGTCAACTCCGGCGCGGGGCTCCGCGCGAACCCCGAGTGGTCCGCGTACGCCGCGTCCAAGCACGGCCTGAAGGCGCTCGCCGACGCCCTGCGCGCGGAGGAGCACGCCCACGGCGTCCGCGTCACCTCCGTCTACCCGGGCCGCACGGCCAGCCCCATGCAGGCCAAGGTCCACCGGCAGGAGGGCAGGGAGTACGACACGTCCGGCCTCATGGACCCCGACTCGGTCGCGGCGACCGTCCTCGCGGCCGTCGACCTGCCGCGCGACGCGGAGATCCAGGACCTGACCGTCCGGCCGGGGCACTGACCCCTTCCGCGTACCCTTCCCGGGTGAGCGAGAACAACCACAGCGAGGACACCGGCTGGGGCCCGGCCACGGGGATCGGGTCGATGCCGGGCGGCGACGCGCGCGAGGCCGCCAGGACCGTGGCCGGGTCCTTCGAGGACTTCGTCCACCTGCCCGAACTGCCCGCCCGCGGGCCCGGCGCCGACATGATCGGCCGGACACTGGGGCTCCTGGTCGAGGTCTACGCCCACGTGGAGCCCAGCGGGTGGCGGGTCAGCGACCGGCCCGGCCGCGACACGCGCCGGGCCCACTCCTGGATGGGGGAGGACCTCGACGCGCTGGAGGAGTTCACCCAGGGGTACACCGGCCCCCTGAAGGTCCAGGCGGTCGGGCCGTGGACGCTCGCCGCCGCGCTGGAGCTGCGGGGCGGCGAGGCGGCCCTCGGCGACCCCGGGGCCTGCCGCGACCTCGCCGCGTCGCTCGCCGAGGGGCTCCGCGGCCATCTCGCCGAGGTGCGCCGACGGGTGCCCGGCGCCCGGGTCGTGCTCCAGCTCGACGAGCCGTCCCTCACCGCCGTCCTGCACGGCCGCGTCAGGACCGCCAGCGGCTACCGCACCCACCGGGCCGTCGACCGGCAGGTCGCCGAGAACGCCCTGCGCGACGTGATCGGGGCCCACGAGGGGCCCTCCGTCGTGCACTGCTGCGCCCCCGGCGTGCCGTTCGCGCTGCTGCGCCGGGCGGGTGCCTCGGCCGTCTCGTTCGATTTCGGGCTCCTCACCGAGCGTGACGAGGAGGCGATCGGCGAGGCCGTCGAGGGCGGCACGGGACTCCTCGCGGGCGTCGTGCCCCCCACCGACGCCGCGTTGTCGGACCCTGCCGGTAGCGTCATGGGGGTCAGGATGCTGTGGCGCAGGTTGGGGCTGGATCCGGGGACCCTCGCGGAGTCCGTGGCGATCACCCCGGCGTGCGGGCTCGCGGGTGCTTCGCCCGGATACGCCCGCCGCGCGCTGGCGCACTGCGTCAAGGCGGCGAAGTCCCTGGCGGACGACCCTGAGTGACGGAAGGATCGACGTGGCTGTCGAACAGCACGACCAGCGCGACCCGGTGCCGGCGGAGGTGCGGGAGGAGCACGCCCGGCTGGCCGAACAGGTCGAGGAGCACCGCTTCCGGTACTACGTGAAGGACCAGCCCGTCATCAGCGACGCCGAGTTCGACCGGCTGCTGCGGTCTCTGGAGGAGCTGGAGGAGCGGTACCCGGAGCTGCGCACCCCCGACTCGCCCACCCAGAAGGTCGCCGGGACGTACGAGACGGAGTTCACCGCCGTCGAGCACCGCGAGCGCATGCTCTCCCTGGACAACGTCTTCGACGACGCGGGGCTGGCCGCCTGGGCCGAGCGGGTCGGGCGCGACGTCGGCTCGGCGGAGCACCACTTCCTGTGCGAACTGAAGGTCGACGGCCTCGCCGTGAACCTGACGTACGAGAAGGGCCGGCTGACGCGCGCGGCGACCCGCGGGGACGGCCGCACGGGCGAGGACATCACGCCGAACGTCCGGACCGTCTCCGACGTCCCCGACCGGCTGGAGGGCGACCGCCTCCCGGACCTCGTGGAGATCCGCGGCGAGGTCTACTTCCCGATGGAGGGGTTCCAGGAGCTGAACGCCCGGCTGGTCGCCGCCGGCGACAAGCCCTTCGCCAACCCGCGCAACGCCGCGGCCGGTTCGCTCCGCCAGAAGGACCCGCGCGTCACGGCCACGCGCCCGCTGCACATGGTGGTGCACGGCATCGGCGCGCACGAGGGCCTGGCCCTCGACCGCCTGTCCGAGGCGTACGCGCTGCTCCGCGAGTGGGGCCTGCCCACGGCGCGGCACAACCGCGTGGTGGACGGGATCGACGGGGTGCGGGAGTTCATCGCGCACTACGGCGAGAACCGCCACTCGGTGGAGCACGAGATCGACGGCGTCGTCGTCAAGCTGGACGAGATCCCCCTCCAGGGGCGCCTCGGCTCCACCTCCCGCGCCCCGCGCTGGGCCATCGCGTACAAGTACGCGCCCGAGGAGGTCAACACCAAGCTGGTCGACATCCGCGTCGGCGTCGGCCGCACGGGCCGCGTCACCCCGTACGCGCAGGTGGAGCCGGTCACGGTGGCGGGCTCCGAGGTGGAGTTCGCCACCCTGCACAACCAGGACGTGGTGCGGGCCAAGGGCGTCCTCATCGGCGACACGGTCGTGCTGCGCAAGGCCGGCGACGTCATCCCGGAGATCCTGGGGCCGGTCGTCGACCTGCGGGACGGCGACGAGCGCGAGTTCGTCATGCCGTCCGAGTGCCCCGAGTGCGGGACGCCGCTGAAGCCCATGAAGGAGGGCGACGTCGACCTGCGCTGCCCCAACGGCCGCGCCTGCCCCGCCCAGCTGCGGGAGCGCCTGTTCTACCTGGCCGGGCGCCGCTGCTTCGACATCGAGAACTTCGGCTACGTGGCCGCCGCCGCGCTCACCCGCCCCCTGGAGCCGGCCGAGCCGCCGCTCGCCGACGAGGGGGACCTGTTCGACCTGCGGGCCGACCGGCTGCGGGACATCAAGGCGTACGTCCTGGACCAGAACAGCGGGCTGCCCAAGCGCGACCCGAAGACCGGCGAGGAGAAGGTCGTCACGGTCTTCGCCAACCAGCAGGGCGAGCTGAAGAAGAACGCCCTCGCGATGCTCGCCAACATCGAGGAGGCCAAGCGGCGCCCGCTCGCCCGGGTCATCACGGCCCTGTCGATCCGCCACGTCGGCCCCGTCGCCGCCGCGGTGCTGGCCCGCGAGTTCCGCTCCATCGACCGCATCGAACAGGCCACCGAGGAGGAGTTGGCCGCCGTCGAGGGCGTCGGGCCGGTCATCGCCGCGTCCCTGAAGCAGTGGTTCGCGGAGGACTGGCACCGCGAGATCCTGCGCAAGTGGCGTGCCGCGGGCGTCCGGATGGAGGAGGACGACACCGGGCGGGACCAGGGCCCGCGTCCCCTGGAGGGGCTCGCCGTCGTCGTCACCGGCACGCTGCGCAACCACACGAGGGACGGCGCGAAGGAAGCGCTGCAGGGCGCCGGTGCGAAGGTGACCGGTGCCGTGTCCAAGAAGACGGCGTTCGTGGTGGTCGGGGAGAACCCCGGCTCCAAGTACGACAAGGCGGTGCAGCTGAAGGTCCCGGTCCTGGACGAGGCCGGCTTCGCCGTCCTGCTCGAACAGGGCCCCGAGGCCGCCCGCGAGGCCGCCGTCCCGTTCGCGCGGCAGGAGGACGCCTGAGCCGAACAGGCCGGAAGACATCACCCGTTCAGCTCATATCGACCGGATAAGGGTGGCGGGGTGGCAATCGGGCAAGAGCTGTAGAGCGCTGCCCGCGAACGCCCTCCGCGGCCTACTGTTGTGACGTGCGCCTGTTGTGTACGGCCACACCGGGCGAATCAGGTCGTGGTGACGGGTCACCAGGCCATCACGAGGCAGAGGCAACGGCACCGCCGGCTGTGAGAGGGACGGAATGAAACCGACCGAGAGTGCCGATCCGGTCGCACGGCCGCGTGCGCGAGCGCGGCGCGCGACGGCCCTGGACGGCGTCCTCTCCCGACTGCCCGCCGTGGTCGTGACCCTGGCCTGCGTCGTGCTTGCCACCGGCCTCCACCGCGCCGTGAGCCGGGACCACGCGTTCTTCCCCGGCGGGACGACCGGCTGGTCCCTCGCCGTCCTCACCGGCATCGTCGTCGGCCACCTCATCGCCCTCGGCCCCGAGCGCTGGTGGGGCGGCGCGGGCTCCGGCGCCGCCCTCACCCTCGCGGTGCTGCTCCTGTTCGGCTGGGTCCCCGCCGGTCTGATCAGCCTCGCCGTCGTCGTCCTCGTCGGCGCCGCCCGCGCGCGCCGCTGGCGGCAGGGCCTGCTGCACGGCGCCGCCGACGTCCTCGGCATCGGCGGCGCCGCGCTCGTCCTCGCCGCGTTCGGCGAGGTGCCCTCTGTCGAACGGCCCTGGCAGCCGCTCGAATGGGGGATCGCCGCGGTACCGGAGGTGGCCTTCGTCGCCGGGACGTACCTGGTGGTGACCCGGCTCACCCTGTGGTACACGCTCGCCCCGCGGGCCGGCACCCTGCCCACGGCCGTCCGCACGGCGCTGCTCCGCCAGGGCCTCGTCGCCGTCGCCCTGCTCGGCATCACCCCGCTCATCTGCGTGGTCGCCGTCACCCTGCCGGTCCTGCTGCCGCTGTTCGCCGTTCCCTTAATCGCCCTCGACTCCACGCTCTGGATCGCCCGGGCCCGCGCCGAGGAGCAGCTCCGCGACCCGCTCACCGGCCTCCCCAACCGGCAGTGGCTCCTGGAGCGCACCTGGGCCGCCCTGGAGGCCGCCGAGGCGGACGGCCGGCGTGCCTCGCTCGTCCTGATCGACCTCGACCGCTTCCGGTCCGTCAACGACACGCTCGGCCACCTCGCCGGCGACCGGCTCCTCCTGCAGATCGCGGACCGCCTGCGCCTCGCCCTGCCGGGCGGCGCCGAGGCCGCCCGGCTCGGCGGCGACGAGTTCGCCGTCCTCCTGCCGGCCGTCGACTCCACGACCAGCGCCCAGCGCGTCGCCCGCCACCTCGCCGCCGACCTGTCGTCCCCGCTCGACCTCGACGGGCTCACCCTCGTCCTGGAGGCCAGCGCCGGCGTCGCGGTCTTCCCCGACCACGCACTCGACGCCGAGGGGCTGCTCCAGCGCGCCGACGTGGCCATGTACCAGGCGAAGCGGGACCGCACGGGCGTCGAGGTGTACGAGTCCAAGCGCGACTCCAACACCCCCGACCGGCTCGGCCTCCTCGGCGACCTGCGCCGCGCCCTCGACGCGGGCGAGGTGGAGCTGCACTACCAGCCCAAGGTCCGCTTCGACGGCCACGTCGCCGGCCTGGAGGCCCTGGTGCGCTGGGTGCACCCGGAGCGCGGCCGCGTCCCCCCGGACGAGTTCATCGCGATCGCCGAGTCGTCCGGCCTGATGCCGCAGCTCACCGAGTACGTGCTGGAGACGGCGCTCGGCCAGGTCGCGCGGTGGCGCGCCCAGGACCTGAAGGTCCCCGTCGCGGTGAACGTCTCCCCGCGCGACGTGCACAGCCCCGGCTTCGCCGGCGCCGTCGCCGCCCGCCTCGCCCGCCACGGCGTCCCCGCGAGCGCCCTGCAGCTGGAGATCACGGAGCACGTCCTCCTGGAGGACCCGCAGCGCGCCGCCGACACCCTCGCCGGCCTCACCGGCCACGGGGTGAAGATGTCCCTGGACGACTTCGGCACGGGCTACTCCTCCCTGGTCCACCTGCGCCGCCTGCCGGTCAGCGAACTCAAGATCGACCGCTCGTTCGTCGCCCGCCTCGCCGTCGACACGGAGGACGCCGAGATCGTCCGCTGCACCGTGGACCTGGCCCACTCCCTCGGCCTCCTCGTCGTCGCCGAGGGCGTGGAGGACGACGAGACCTGGGAGCGCCTGCGCGACCTGGGCTGCGACGCCGTCCAGGGCTGGCTGGTCGCCGCCGCGATGCCGCCGCACGAGACGACGGCCTGGCTCCGCGCCCGCGGCGCGCACGGCTGGCAGCGGCCCGCGAGGGCGCTCCCGCCCTCCCCGTCCGACCACTCCTCGGGCCGGCCGTCGAGCCACCCCGTCACCTAGGAGGTGGGCAAACCGTTTCACGGGCACCGCGGCGGGACCCATAGGATTGGGCCACAACCCAATCACTCACCCCTGAGGATCGCTGCATGCCTGGCATCACGCGCGAGGAGGTCGTCCACCTCGCCCGGCTGGCGCGTCTGGAGCTGGGGGACGAAGAGGTCGACCACTTCGCCACCCAGCTCGACGACATCATCGGCGCGGTCGCCCGCGTCTCCGAGGTTGCCGACCAAGACGTCCCGCCGACCTCCCACCCGCTGCCGCTGACCAACGTCATGCGCGCGGACGAGGTCCGTCCGTCGCTCACCCCCGAGCAGGCGCTCTCCGGAGCCCCGGCCCGGGAGCAGCAGCGTTTCAAGGTGCCGCAGATCCTCGGGGAGGACTGACCGACATGACGGACAGCACCATCGTCAAGCTCACCGCCGCCGAGCTCGCGGCGAGGATCGCCTCCGGCGAGCTCACCGCCGTCGAGGTCGCCGAGGCGCACCTCGCGCGCATCGAGGCGGTCGACGAGAAGGTCCACGCCTTCCTCCACGTCGACCGCGAGGGCGCCCTCGCGCAGGCCCGCGCGGTCGACGCCAAGCGCGGGCGCGGCGAGGAGCTCGGCCCGCTGGCGGGCGTCCCGCTCGCCCTGAAGGACATCTTCACCACGCGCGACATGCCCACCACCGTCGGCTCGAAGATGCTCGAGGGCTGGATCCCGCCGTACGACGCGACGCTCGTCGCGCGGCTGCGCGCCGCCGACGTGGTCATCCTGGGCAAGACCAACATGGACGAGTTCGCCATGGGCTCCTCCACCGAGAACAGCGCCTACGGCCCGACCGGCAACCCCTGGGACCTCACCCGCATCCCCGGCGGCTCCGGCGGCGGCTCCTCGGCCGCCCTCGCCTCGTACGAGGCCCCGCTCGCCATCGGCACGGACACCGGCGGCTCCATCCGCCAGCCCGCCGCCGTCACCGGCACGGTCGGCGTCAAGCCGACGTACGGCGCGGTGTCCCGGTACGGCATGGTCGCCTTCTCCTCCTCCCTTGACCAGGGCGGCCCCTGCGCGCGCACGGTCCTGGACGCGGCCCTCCTCCACGAGGTGATCGCCGGCCACGACCCGATGGACTCCACCTCCATCGACGCGCCCGTCCCGCCGGTCGTCGAGGCCGCGCGCAACGGCCGCGTCCGGGGGACGCGCGTCGGCGTCGTCAGGCAGTTCCGCGGCGAGGGCTACCAGGCCGGCGTCGTCCAGCGGTTCGACGAGGCCGTCGAGCTGCTGAGGGAGCTGGGAGCCGAGGTCGTCGAACTGGACTGCCCCTCCTTCGACCTGGCGCTCTCCGCGTACTACCTGATCGCGCCCTCCGAGTGCTCGTCCAACCTCGCCCGCTTCGACGGCCTGCGCTACGGCCTGCGGACCGGCGACGACGGCACGCGCTCGGCGGAGGAGGTCACCTCCCTCACCCGCGAGGCCGGCTTCGGCGACGAGGTCAAGCGCCGCATCATGCTCGGCACGTACGCGCTCAGCTCCGGCTACTACGACGCGTACTACGGCTCCGCGCAGAAGGTCCGCACGCTCATCACGCGCGACTTCGAGAGGGCCTTCGAGCAGGTCGACGTGATCGTCTCCCCGGCGACCCCGACCACCGCCTTCCCGATCGGCGAGCGCGCCGACGACCCGATGGCCATGTACCTGGCCGACCTGTGCACCATCCCGACCAACCTCGCGGGCAACGCCGCCATGTCGCTCCCCTGCGGCCTGGCGCCGGAGGACGGCCTGCCGGTCGGTCTGCAGATCATCGCCCCGGCCATGAAGGACGACCGCCTCTACCGGGTGGGCGCCGCGGTCGAGGCCGCCTACGTGGCACGCTGGGGCCACCCGCTGCTGGAGGAGGCTCCTTCGCTGTGAGTGACGCACACGCGGCCGCCGGGCCGCGGACGACGACGAAAGCCGCACCTCCGCGCCGCGTGGGCGGAGAAGCGAACGGAGAAGCACTGTGAGCGCACTGAGCAAGGCCAAGGGCTTCAAGAAGTCGAGGACCGGCACGTACCTGTCGATCGCCACCACCGCGTTCGGCGCGGTGAGCGTGGTCAAGCAGGTCCGCAGGGCCCGCACCGAGAGCGACGCGCTCCTGCTGCTGGACGCCGCCGTGTCCGCCGCCGCCATCGCGACCGGCCTCGCCATCCTGGTGCGCGAGCTGAAGCGCCTCGGCGACGACGACGTCCTGTTCGGCTGAGAGGGAATGTTTCCACCGTGACCGTCACGACTGACCTGGTGTCGTACGAGGACGCCCTCGCCACCTTCGAGCCCGTCATGGGCCTGGAGGTGCACGTCGAACTCGGCACCCGGACCAAGATGTTCTGCGGCTGCTCCACCGAGCCGGGCGCGGAGCCCAACACCCAGACCTGCCCGGTCTGCCTCGGCATGCCCGGAGCGCTGCCCGTGGTCAACGCGGCCGGCGTCGAGTCCGCGATCAGGATCGGCCTCGCGCTGAACTGCGAGATCGCCGAGTGGTGCCGCTTCGCCCGGAAGAACTACTTCTATCCGGACATGCCGAAGAACTTCCAGACCTCCCAGTACGACGAGCCGATCGCCTTCGACGGCTACCTGGACGTCCAGCTGGAGGACGGCGAGATCTTCCGCGTGGAGATCGAGCGCGCCCACATGGAGGAGGACACGGGCAAGTCGACGCACGTCGGCGGCGCGACCGGTCGCATCCACGGCGCGTCCCACTCGCTGCTCGACTACAACCGCGCGGGCATCCCGCTGATCGAGATCGTCACCAAGCCGATCGTCGGGGCCGGCGACCGCGCCCCCGAGGTCGCCAAGGCGTACGTCGCCGAGCTGCGCGCCCTGATCCGCGCGCTGGGCGTCTCCGAGGCGCGCATGGAGATGGGCCAGATGCGCTGCGACGTGAACCTGTCGCTGCGCCCCGTCGGCACGGAGAAGTTCGGCACCCGCAGCGAGACCAAGAACGTCAACTCGCTCCGGTCCGTCGAGCGGGCCGTCCGCCACGAGGTCCGGCGGCACGCCGCGGTCCTCATCGGCGGCGGCACGATCGTGCAGGAGACCCGCCACTTCCACGAGGACGACGGCTCCACGACGTCCGGCCGGGTGAAGGAGGAGGCGGAGGACTACCGCTACTTCCCGGAGCCCGACCTCGTCCCGGTCGCGCCGTCCCGGGAGTGGGTGGAGGAGATCCGCGCCGGGCTGCCCGAGCTGCCGCGGGTGCGCCGCAACCGGCTGCGCGAGGAGTGGGGCGTCTCCGCGCTGGACATGCAGTCCATCCTCAACGCCGGCGCGCTCGACCTGATCGTCGCCACGATCGACGCGGGCGCCCCGGCCGACCAGGCGCGCAAGTGGTGGATGGGCGAGCTGTCCCGGCACGCCAACGAGTCCGGGACCCCCCTGGACGAGTTGGCGATCACCCCGGCGCAGGTTGCCCGGGTGGCGGAGCTGGTGTCGTCCGGTGACCTCAACGACAAGCTGGCCCGCCAGGTCATCGAGGGCGTCCTCGGCGGCGAGGGCGACCCGGACACCGTCGTCGAGAAGCGCGGCCTGAAGGTCGTCTCCGACGAGGGCGCCCTGGGCGCCGCCGTCGACGAGGCCATCGCCGCGAACGCCGCGGTCGCCGAGAAGATCCGCGGCGGCAAGGTCGCCGCGGCCGGCGCGCTGGTCGGCGCGGTCATGAAGGCCACGCGCGGCCAGGCCGACGCGGCCCGGGTGCGGGAGCTGATCCTGGAGAGGCTGGGCGTCACCGAGGGCTGAGCCGGAGGGGCGTGCGGGGGCGGTGCACCGGAGGGCCGGTGCACCGCCCTTCGTGCCGCACACGCCGTGAACGGCCCCGCGAAACGGCGGAAGGCCGCTCCCCGTGTCGGAGTTGCTCCCCGCGCACGGTCCCGCGCCGGAGGAGGTCCCGGCGCGGGACCGGACCCTCCGATCAGGGGAGCAGTCCCTGGCCGCCATCGCCCGGTGGTGCATGCGCCACCGCCTCCTCGTCGTCCTGCTCCGGCTCATCGCTCCCTGCGGTGCCCCGGCGGGCCGCGGACCGGCGTGTGCGAAGATCCCGGGGAAGCGCACGAGCGGCGAAGGCGAACTCGTGCCGTAGCCCGCCGGCCGGCGGGAGAGGGGGAGCACGATGAGTCTGTTCAGCCTGTCCCTGGGGGATGGAGCGGAGCTGGGGCCGCTGGAGCCCTGGCAGGCCGAGGAGTACCTGGCCCACATGGACCGGGGCCGCGAGTACATCGGGCGGTACATCGCCCTCGCCGACGTCGCCCAGGACCTGCCGTCCGCACGCGCCTTCCTCCAGTCGTACGCGGACAAGGCCGCCGCCGACACCGGCCGCATCCTCGGCATCCGCCAGGACGGCACCCTCGTCGGCGGGGTCCTGCTGCGCACCATGGACGCCGCCGCCGGCACCTGCGAGGCGGGCTGCTGGCTGGAGCCGGCCGCCGTGGGCCGGGGCCTGGTGACCCGCGCCGCCCGCGCCCTCATCGACTGGGCGGTGGAGGTGCGCGGCATCCACCGCGTCGAGTGGCTGGTCACCTCGGACAACACCGCCAGCGTCAACGTCGCCAAGCGGCTCGGCATGGCCAGGGACGCGGTCCTGCGCGAGGCCTACCTGTACCGGGGGGTACGTCACGACCTGGAGATCTGGTCCGTCCTCGCCCCCGACTGGCGCGCCCTCCGCGCGGGCGGGGGCGGCGCGTAGGACCCCCTCGCGCCTCCCGCGCGACCGGGCCCCGGCGCGGTGCGCCGCCGGCGGCCGGG
>JAAXOU010000085.1 GCA_012396115.1 Streptomyces somaliensis DSM 40738
CGAGCGCGATCCGCCCTCCGCCGGGGCGCCCCGCCGGGCGGGCCGCCGGCCCGTCAGGCCATGCGCAGCGCCAGGAAGAAGTCCAGCTTGTCCTCCAGGCGCGACAGGTCGCGGCCCGTCAGTTGCTCGATGCGGCCCACGCGGTACCGCAGCGTGTTGACGTGCAGGTGCAGGCGGGCCGCGCAGCGCGTCCAGGACCCGTCGCAGTCGAGGAACGCCTCCAGGGTGGGGACGAGCTCCGCCCGGTGGCGCCGGTCGTAGTCGCGCAGCGGGTCCAGGAGCCGCGCCGTGTACGCGCGGCGCACGTCGTCCGGGACGAACGGCAGCAGCAGCACGTGCGACGCCAGCTCGTGGTGGCCCGCCGCGCAGACCCGGCCGGGGCGCGCCGCCGCGACCCCGCGGGCGTGCCGCGCCTCCTCCAGGGCGCCGCGCAGGCCCTCCGCCGAGTGCACGACCGCGCTGACGCCCAGCGTGAGCCGGTCGTCGTCGGCGAGGCCCGCCGCCAGCGGCGCCCGTACGGCGGCCAGCAGCCGGTCAGCGTGCAGCGCGGTCCCACCCTCGTCCGCCGCGCCCCCGTCCGGCGCGTCCCCCTCGGGCGCGGGCACCGGGGCGGAGGCGGGCAGCGGCACGAGTGCGACCGCCTCGTCCCCGCAGTGCGCCACGGCGACCCGGTCGGCCGGGTCCGTCCCCGCGGCCGGGCCGGCCAGCACCTCCTCCAGCAGCGCCTGCGCGACCGGGCCCGCCTCGACGGCGCCGTCCCCTCCCCACTCGACGCGGGCCACGACGACCTGCCAGTGCGGCGCCGTGTCCAGTCCGGGCAGCAGGATCGGCGCTGCCGCCCGCAGCCGCGCCGCGGCCTCCGCGGGCGCGGCGCCCGTCTGCACCAGTTCCAGCACCTCCTGGGCGAGCCGGCGCCGCACCGTACGCGTGGCGTCCCGGCGGTCGCGCTCCACGGCGATCAGCTGCGTGACGCCCTGGATCAGGTCCACCCGCGCCGCCGGCCAGTCGCCGGCGTCCGCCTCGACGGCCAGCAGCCAGTCCGACAGCACCGTCTCGCGCACGTCCCGCACCGCGGGGGCGGCGCGGGAGGCGCCGCGGACCGGGAAGAGCGAGTACGTGATCCCCGCCACCCGCGTCCGATGCGGGCCGCGCCGCCCGGCGCGGGTCGCGGCCAGGTGCTCGCCCGCGAGTGCGGAGGCCGTCTCGGCGGGCAGCGGCGCCCCGGCGCCCGCGACCCGCCGCCCGGTGGGGGACAGGACCCAGGCGCGCAGGTCCAGGTCGGAACGGAGCAGGTCGAGGACGGCCTCCGGCCCGCCCCCGGCCGGGCCGGAGGCCATCAACCGCCGGTGCCGGTCGACGACCGCGGCGAGGTCCCCGGCGCGCTCCCCGGACACCCGGCGGACGATGTACTCGGTGATCTTCGCGAACGCGACGGATTCATGGACCGCGAAAAGGGGTAGTCGGTGGCGTGAGCACGCCTGTGCCAGGTCGTCCGGGACGGCGCCCAGCTCCGCCTCGCCGACCGCGAGCCCCGCGACCCCGGCGGTCGCCAGGATCCGCACGAACGGTTCGGAGTCCGCCGCGTCCCGCCGCCACGCCAGGCCGGTGAGGACCAGCTCGCCGCCGGAGAGGTAGCGGCCGGGGTCCCTGAGGTCCGTGGTCATGACGCCGCGCACGGCGCGGTCGAGTTCGTCCTCGCCGCCGAGCAGCCGCAGCCCCAGCGCGTCGGTCTCCAGCAGTGCGCGCAGCCGCATGTCGTCGCCGATCCCTCTCACGGGCGTCTCGTCGGGAGCGGCGGCCCGCGTCGCCGTCCCCGGGAGGACGAGGGGTCGCCGGTCCCCGTCCTTCGTTCGAATCTACAAGAAGGCGGGCGCCCCCGGCCAACCCGCCCGGCGCCCCGGGCCGCTCCTCCGGACGGAGTCCCGGCGGGTGTACCGGGCCCGGGGAGCGTGAACACCTGAGGGACGCCCCCGCCGGGGCCGGCCGTCCCGGCAAAGGCCCCGCCCGCACCGACCGAGGAGAACCGCCCATGGACTTCCTCCGCCCCGCCACCTGGGAGGAGGCGCTCGCCGCCAAGGCGGAGCACCCCGCGGCCGTGCCCCTCGCGGGCGGCACCGACGTCATGGTCGGGATCAACTCCGGCCGCCTGCGGCCCGAGCACCTCCTGGACCTCGGGCGCGTCGGGCCGCTCGGCGAGTGGGAGGTCGGCGAGGAGGAGGTCCGGCTGGGCGCCTCCGTCCCGTACGCCCGCGTCATCGAACACCTGCGGGCCGAACTGCCCGGTCTCGCCCTTGCCTCCCGCACCGTCGCCTCGCCGCAGATCCGCAACCGCGGCGGCGTCGGCGAGTCCGCGCCCCGTCCCGACGGCGTCCTGAAGGCCACCGGAGAGTTCGCCTACTCGTCGGACATGTGGCACGAGGACATGCTGTGGGGCCATGTCCTCCGCTCGCCCCTCGCCCACGCCGAGATCGTCTCCCCCGACGTCTCCGAGGCCCTCGCCCTGGCCGGTGTGCACGCCGTCCTCACCCACGACGACCTGCCGACCGCGGTGCGGGAGTACGGACTGGAGATCCGCGACACCCCGGTCCTCGCCCGCCGCGTCGTGCGCCACCACGGCGAGCCCGTCGCGGCCGTCGCCGCCGACCATCCCGAGACCGCGCGCCGCGCCGCGGCCAGGACCAGGGTCGCGTACCGGGAGCTCCCGGTCGTCACCGACGAGGCCTCCGCCCTCGCCCCCGGGGCGCCCGTCCTCCACCCCGAGCGCGCCGGCCGCACCCGGGGACGCCGGCGGACCCCGGCCCGGAGGACGCCCCCGGCGCCGGGCAGGTCCTCCGCCCCAACGTCCTCCACCCCGATGTCCTCCGCCCCGACGTCGTCCACCGCCAGCCGGTCGTCCGCGGCGACGTCGGGGCGGCCCGCGCCCGGGCCGACGCGACCGTGACGGGCGAGTACACCTTCGACATGCAGGACCAGGCGTTCCCGGGTCCCGAGTCCGGCCTCGCCGTGCCCGCCGAGGACGGCGGCGTCGACCTGTACGTCGCCACCCAGTGGCTGCACGCCGACCTCCGGCAGATCGCCCCCGTCCTCGGACCGCCCGAGGACGAGGTCCGCATGACGCTCGCCGCGTCGGCGGTGCCTTCGGCGGCCGCGAGGACCTGTCGATGCAGATCCACGCCTGCCTGCTGGCACTGCGCACCGGCCGGCCGGTCAAAATCGTCTACAACCGCTTCGAGTCCTTCTTCGGGCACGTCCACCGCCACCCGGCGAAGCTCTCCTACGAGCACGGCGCCACCCGGGACGGCAGGCTCACCCACGTGAGGTGCCGGATCGTGCTGGACGGCGGCGCCTACGCCTCCACCTCCCCGGTCGTCGTCGGCAACGCCGCCTCCCTGTCCGTCGGCCCGTACGCCGTCGACGCCGTCGACGTCGAGGCGCTCGCCCTCTACACCAAGCCCCGATCCACCACGACGGGGCGGCCACCCCCGCCGGAGGGCCCCGCCCGGGCGCCTGACGCGGCCAGGCCCGGGGCCCGTGCGGCCGGGGCACGGGGCCGTGCCCCGGGCGGCGGTCGTGCCGCGCGGACGGGGGCCACGCCCTTCCGGCCGGATGCGACGGGAACCCGCCAGATCCCCCGCGATCGGCCCCCGGAGCGGTGCGCGCGACCGCCGCACCGAGGATGATGGGCGTCCGCACGTCCGCACGTCCGCAAGACATCGCAAGCCCGGCACGTCCGCAGTCCGGGACGTCCGCAGCCCAGCACGTCCGGCGGGCCCGGCGGGTCCGCCGGTCGTCCCCCGAGGATGCGATCGGAGAGGCGGGTTCTTTTGCGCAGCGTGGGAGTGGAGGAGGAACTCCTCCTCGTGGACCCGCTATCGGGAGAGCCGCGTGCGCTCTCCGAAGAGGTGCTGGCCATCGCGGCCAGGCACCACCAGGGGCGGGACCACGCCTTCACCAAGGAACTGCAGGGCCAGCAGCTCGAGTTCGGGACGGTCCCCCGGACCGCCATGGGCGAGGTGGCCGCCGAGATCGAAAGGTGCCGCGCCGACGCGGCACGGCTCGCCGCCGAGGCGGGCGCCGCCGTCGTGGCGCTGGCGACCTCGCCGCTGCCGGTGCGGCCCGCCGTCACCGAGGAGCGGCGCTACCGGTGGATCCGGGAGCACTTCGGGCTGACCGCCCTGGAGCAGCTCACCTGCGGCTGCCACGTCCACGTCTCGATCGCGTCCGACGAGGAGGGCGTGGCCGTGCTCGACCGGATCAGGCCCTGGCTGCCGGTGCTGGTCGCGCTGAGCGCCAACTCGCCCTTCTGGCAGGGCGAGGACAGCGGGTACCACAGCTACCGCAGCCGGGTGTGGGGCCGCTGGCCGTCCGTGGGGCCCGTGGAGCTGTTCGGCTCGGCCGACCGCTACCGCCGGCACGTGCGCGACCTGCTCGCCACGGGCGTCCTCCGGGACGAGGGGATGGTGTACTTCGACGCCCGGCTCTCCCGGCACTACCCGACCGTGGAGATCCGCGCCGCCGACGTCTGCCTGGACGCCTCGACGACCGTCCTCGTCGCGACGCTCGCCCGGGCCCTCGTCGACACGGCCGCACGGCACTGGCGGGAGGGCCGTCCGCCCGAGGACCACGGCATCGGGCTGCTGCGGGCCGCCTCCTGGCGGGCCGCCCGGTCCGGACTGGAGGGCGAGCTGATCCACCCGCACACCATGCGGCCCGCCCCGGCCGAAGGAGTCGTGCAGGAGCTGTTCCGGCACGTCGAGGAGGCGCTGGAGGAGAACGGCGACCACACCCACGCCCGCAAGGGCCTCGACGCCCTGCTGGGCGGCGGCAACGGCGCCCGCGTCCAACGCCGGCTGCTGCGGCGGCACGGCACGCTGCGGGCCGTCGTCGCGGAGTGCGTGCGCCGCACCCAGGAGGGGGCCCACTGACGCGGCGCCGCGCCGGTACGGGAGGTGTGTCCGGGTTTGGCCGTGCCGGCGGAGGGCAGACGCACCGCGTACGGGAAGCGACCGACAGCAGGGAGGCACACATGTCCGCGGAGCGGAAGACGTCCGCCAAGGTCGAGCAGGTCAAGGGAGCGGTCAAGGAGAACGTGGGCCGCGCGGTCGGCGACGAGGGCATGGCCGCCGAGGGCAGTGCCGAGCGTGCCAAGGGCGACCTGCGCCAGGCGGGTGAGAAGGCCAAGGACGCCTTCAAGCGCTGACCGGCCCGGCCGGGCCCGCGCCGCCCCCGCACGGACACCGTGCGGGGGCGGCGCGCGTCCGCACCGCGCGCCGGCGCCGGAAGGGGCGGCCCGGCCGCCGCCCCTTCCGCCGTCCCGGTCATCGCCCCCGGTCGCCTCACGTCTCCGGCGGGCCGGTCCGCCTCCCGATCGCGCTCGGCCACCACGACACCGGCCCGATGTCCCGCACCAGCGCCGGCACCAGCAGCGACCGGACGACCAGGGTGTCGAGGAGGACGCCGAAGGCGACGATGAACGCGATCTGCAGCAGGAACGCCAGCGGGATCACCGCGAGCGCGGCGAAGGTCGCCGCGAGCACCACCCCCGCCGACGTGATGACCCCGCCGGTCGTGGTGAGCCCCCGCAGCACCCCCTGCCGCACACCGTGGCGGCGCGTCTCCTCCCGCACCCGCGACATCAGGAAGATGTTGTAGTCGACGCCGAGCGCGACCAGGAACACGAACCCGTACAGCGGGACCGAGGCGTCCGTGCCGCTGAAGCCGAGCAGCCGCTCGAAGACCAGCGCCGACACGCCCAGCGTCGCCAGGAAGTTCAGCGCCACCGTCACCACCAGCAGCACCGGCATCAGCAGTGAGCGCAGCAGCCCCACCAGGATCAGCAGGATGACCACGAGGACGACGGGGACGATGACCGCGCGGTCCCGCTCGGCGGTCCGCTGGATGTCGTACTGCTGCGCCGTGTAGCCGCCCACCAGGGCGCTCGCGCCCGGTACGGCGTGGACGGCGTCCCGCAGCCGGACCAGCGCGGCCTGTGCGGCGTCGCCGTCGGGCGCGGCCTCCAGCGTGGCGTCGAGCCGGACCCGCCCGTCGACCACCAGCGGCGGCCCGCCGCCGGGCCGGCCGGAGGCGGCGACCGGCACCACGGAGGCGACCCCCTCGACGCCCCCGGCCGCGGCGGCCACCGCGGGCAGCGCCGCGGCGTCCGCCACGATGACGGCGGGGCTGCCCGAGCCGCCGGGGAAGTGCTCGCCGAGCACCTTCCCGCCGGCCACGGACCGGGCGTCGTCGACGAAGATCTCGTCCAGCGGCATGCCCCTGGCGGTGAACGTCGGGGCGAAGGCCGCGCACGCCAGCAGCACCGCGAGCGTCCCGGCCCACACCCTGCGCGGGGCGCGGTCGACGAGGGCGGCCACCTTCGTCCACAGACCGTGCCCGGCGCCCCCGGCGGACGGCTTCGGGGTGGCCGGCCAGTACGCGGC
This sequence comes from Streptomyces somaliensis DSM 40738, assembly GCA_012396115.1. GTDB lineage: Bacteria > Actinomycetota > Actinomycetes > Streptomycetales > Streptomycetaceae > Streptomyces > Streptomyces somaliensis. The sequence continues at coordinate 6,438 of JAAXOU010000085.1, forward strand.
GCGGCCCAGCAGCACCAGCGCGGCGGGCAGGAAGGTCAGCGCGCTCAGCACGGCGCAGGCGATGCCGATGGCCCCGACCGGACCCAGCGCCCGGTTGTTCGTCAGATCGCTGAGCAGCAGGGCGAGCAGTCCCAGGCCGACCGTGGCGGCGCTCGCCGTGATCGGCCCGTACGACTCGCGCAGCGCCGCGCGCATCGCGGCGCGGCGGTCCCCGAGGAGGACCAGCTCCTCCCGGAAGCGGGCCGCGAGCAGCAGGGCGTAGTCGGTCGCCGCGCCGATGACCAGGATGAACAGGATGCCCTGCACCTGGCCGTCGACGCGCACCACGTCCGCCTCGGCCAGGGCGTACACCACCGCGCACGCCAGGGACAGCGCGAACACCGCGCACAGGATGACCACGAGCGGCAGCAGCACGCTCCGGTACACCAGCAGCAGGATCATCAGTACGGTCGCCAGGGCGACGCCCAGCAGCAGCCCGTCGATCCCGGAGAACGCCTCGCCCAGGTCCGCCCGGCTCGCGGCGGGGCCGGCCAGCCAGGCGCGGGTGCCGGGCACCTCCTCGGCGGCGGCCCGGACCCGGTCGACGACGCCGGACAGCTCGTCGTCCAGGCCGGGGGCGAGCGGGACCACGGCCTGCAGCGCCTCGCCGTCCGCGGACGGCAGGGCGGGGGAGGGCGCGCCGGCCACGCCGGGGGTGCCGGCCAGCGAGGCGAGGACCCGGGAGGCGGCCCGCCGCCCGGCCGGGTCCAGGGGGCCGCCGCCGTCCGCCGTCCACACCACGACCAGCGGCAGCGACTCGTCCCGCCGGAACGCCTCCTGCGCCTCCAGGACGCGGGTCGACTCGGCGCCCCGGGGCAGGAACGCCGTCTGGTCGGTGGTGGCGGCCCCGCTCAGCTTCCCGGCGTACGGGCCGAAGGCGCCCCCGACGGCCAGCCAGACGGCGACGAGCAGGGCCGGCAGCAACCGCCGGGCGAGGACCGGGAAGGCGGACATGGTTCTCCTGCGGGAGGGGCGGATCCGTCCGCTCCCGACCGGATCCGTCCGGCGGCCGAGGCGCACGGGCGCCGGAGGGGCCGGCGCGCCGGGTACATCGTCTACCGCAGCGGCGGGTCCCCACACCCCGCCGCCCCCGGGAACCACCGCGTCCGAGCCCCCCGGGCGGGCGGAAACCGTTCGGACGGTCCACGGTGGAGACAGCGACCCCGAGCGAGGGAGGCACACATGACGGAGCGGAACGACCCGCCCGAGGCCGCGCGCGGAACCGGACCGGACCGCCGCACCCCGCCGCTGTGCCTGGTCACCGGCGCCACCGGCTACATCGGCGGCCGCCTCGTCCCCGAACTCCTCGACGCCGGCTACCGCGTCCGCTGCCTCGCCCGCACCCCCGGCAAGCTCCGCGACCACCCCTGGGCGGACCGCGTCCGCACCGTCCGCGGCGACGTCACCGACGAGGCGTCGGTGCGCGAGGCGATGCGCGGCGTCGACGTCGCGTACTACCTCGTCCACGCCCTCGGCACCGGCGCCGGCTTCGAGGACACCGACCGGAGGTCGGCCACCGTCTTCGCCGGCGCGGCGCGCGCCGCCGGCGTCCGGCGCCTCGTCTACCTCGGCGGCCTCACCCCCGCCGGGGCGCCCGGGCACCGGCTCTCGCCGCACCTGCGCTCCCGCGCCGAGGTCGGGCGCATCCTCCTCGCCTCCGGGGTGCCCGCCACCGTGCTGCGCGCCGCCGTCATCCTCGGCTCCGGCTCCGCGTCCTTCGAGATGCTCCGCTACCTCACCGAGCGGCTGCCCGTCATGGTCACCCCGCGCTGGCTGCGCACCCGCATCCAGCCGATCGCCGTCCGCGACGTGCTGCGCTACCTCGTCGGCAGCGCCGAGATGCCGCCCGGGGTCAGCCGCGCCTTCGACGTGGGCGGCCCCGACGTCCTGACCTACCGCGACCTGATGGAGCGCTACGCCGCCGTCGCCGGGCTGCGCCGGCGGGTCATCCTGCCCGTGCCGCTGCTCACCCTGCGCCTGTCCAGCCTGTGGGTCGGGCTCGTCACGCCCGTACCGGCGTCCATCGCCCGGCCCCTCGTCGACTCGCTGCGCCACGAGGTGGTGTGCCGCGAGCACGACATCGCCCGCCACGTCCCCGACCCGCCCGGCACGCCCCTCGGCGTCGACGAGGCGCTCTCGCTCGCCCTGCGCCGGGTCCGCGAGGCCCGCGTCACCACCCGCTGGTCGTCGGCGTCCGTTCCCGGCGCGCCCAGCGACCCGCTGCCCACCGACCCCGACTGGGCGGGCGGCAGCCTCTACACCGACGAGCGGGAGCGGCCCGTCGACGCGACGCCCGAGCGGCTGTGGCAGGTCATCGAAGGCGTCGGCGGCGACAACGGCTGGTACTCCCTCCCCCTGGCCTGGGCGGTGCGCGGCTGGCTGGACCGGCTCGTCGGCGGGGTCGGGCTGCGCCGCGGCCGGCGCGACGCCGCGCGGCTGCGCGCCGGCGACTCCCTGGACTTCTGGCGCGTCGAGGAGATCGAGCGCGGCCGGCTGCTGCGGCTGCGCGCCGAGATGCGGCTGCCCGGACCGGCCTGGCTGGAGATGTACGCCGAGCGCGACGGGCAGGGCCGCACCCGCTACCGGCAGCGGGCCCTGTTCCACCCGCGCGGGCTGCTCGGCCACGCCTACTGGTGGGCCGTGGCCCCGTTCCACGCCGCCGTGTTCGGCGGCATGGCCCGCAACATCACCCGGCCCGCCCCGCCGCCCGTCCCCCGCGGCCCGTCCCGCGGTCAGCCGGACCGGTGGCCGCGCCGGAGCTGCCACACGAAGTACGGCGTGCCGATCAGCGCCGCCAGCAGCCCCGAGGGGATCTCGGCGGGCGCGACGGCGGTACGGCCCACCGTGTCCGCGGCCGTCATCAGCGCCGCGCCCAGCAGCGCCGACACCGGCAGCAGCCGGTGCGCCCGCGAACCGACCAGCATCCGCGCCGCGTGCGGCGCGACCAGGCCGACGAATGCGACCGTCCCCACCACGGCGACCGCGCACGCCGCCAGCGCCACCGCCAGGACCAGCACCGCCAGCCGGGTCCGCTCCAGCGGCAGGCCCAGCGTGCGCGGCGTGTCCTCGCCCAGCGCCAGCAGGTCCAGCCGGCGGAACGACAGCACCAGCAGCGGTACGCCCACCGCCACCGCCACCGCCAGCACCGACAGGTCCGTCGCGTCCCGCGCGTACGTCGAGCCCGACAGCCACGTCAGCGCCTGCGCGACCTGGAAGCGCGCCCCCACCACCAGGTAGTTGGTCGCCGCCGTGGTCAGCGCGAACGTGCCGATGCCGACCAGCACCAGCCGCTCCGGGGCCACCGAGCCCTTCCGCAGCGACAGCCCGTACGTCAGCGCGAACGCCGCCGTACCGCCCAGCAGCGCCGCCACCGGCAGCGCCGCGTACGGCACCGCGGGCAGCGCCACCAGCACCAGCGCCGCGCCGAACCCGGCGCCGCCGCTGACCCCCATCACCGTCAGGTCCGCGAGCGGGTTGCGCGACACGGTCTGCACGATGCCGCCCGCCACCGCGAGCAGCGCGCCCGCCAGGGCCGCCACCAGCAGCCGCGGCAGCCGGTACTCCAGCACCACGCCCCGCAGCAGCTCGTCCCCGCCGCCCGCCAGCAGGCCCGGCAGCTCCGCGAGCGGTACGGGGATGTCGCCCAGCACCAGCCCGCCCGCCAGCAGCACCGCCACCACCGCGACCCCGCCCGCCAGCAGCGGCGGGTACGGCGGCCGCCGGCCGCGCCGCCCCGGCATGACCGTCCCGGGGGCGGCCGGCTCCGACGGCAGCCGCCGCGCCAGCCACAGGAACAGCGGCGCGCCGAACAGCGCCGTCACCACGCCGGCCGCGACCTCGTTGCCGGTCGGCGAGGTGACCCGCGCCAGCAGGTCCGAGGCGAGCAGCAGGGTCGCGCCCCACACGGCCGCCGTCGGCAGCAGCGCCGCGTGCCGCCGCACCCCGGCGAGCCGCACCAGGTGCGGCGCGGCCAGGCCGACGAAGCCGATCGGGCCGGTCACCGCCACCGCGCACGCCGTGAGCAGCACCGACAACAGCACCGCCGTCATCCGCACCCGGCCCACCGGCACGCCCAGGGACCGCGCCGTCTCGTCGCCGGTGCCGAGGACGTCCAGCGTCCTCGCCAGCAGCAGCCCGCCCCCGAGGCCCGCCCCGAGCAGCGGGAGGACCGTCAGCGACCGGGTGCTGTCGGCGACCGCGAGCGAGCCGTGCCCCCAGAAGAACACCGCGCCGGTCTCCTCCTGGAAGAGCACCACCAGCACCGCGGTGACGCTGGACAGCGCCAGCATCACCGACATCCCGGCCAGCACCAGGTGGGCGGGCCGCCCCCGCGACCCGCCCGCCACGGCGTGGACGAGCGCCGCCGCGAGGAGCCCGCCGGCGAACGCGATCCCGCCGCGCGGCAGGTCGCCAGGCGAGAACCCGGTGATCGCGGCGACCGCCACCGCCAGGTACGCGCCGGCCGTCACCCCCAGCGTGTCCGGCGACGCCAGCGGGTTGCGCACCGAGGACTGGAGCAGGCAGCCCGCGACGGCCAGCGCCGCCCCGGCGACCAGCCCGGCCAGGGTGCGCGGCAGCCGCCCGCCCAGCAGCACCGACCTCGTCTCCGCGTCCCCGCTCCCGGCCAGCAGCCCCAGCAGGTCGCCGGGGCCCACGCCGCTGCGCCCGTACCCCAGGTGCGCCCCCGTCACCAGCAGCAGCGCCAGCACCCCGCCGGCGACGGCCGCGGCCGGGCCGGCCGGGAGGCGCGGTGCCCTCCCGGTCCGGCCCGGCACGGTGTCCGAAGGACGTACGGCGGTTCCGGTCATGAAGCGAGCGCGTCCGCGATCTCGTCGGCGACCTGGCCGGTCGAGAACGGCCCGCCGAAGAACCACGTGCCCGGGTCGAGGGCGTGGACGCGCTCGTTCCTCGCGAAGTCCAGGTTCCGCCACAGGGCGTTCTTCGGCAGCGACGCGGCGAACACGTCGTCGTCCTTCGCGGCGACGTAGACGAGGGTGGACTTCTCGACGGGCTTGAGGCCCTCGATGTCGACCTTGCTCATGCCGTACGCGTCGGCCCTGCCCTGCCACGCGTTCCTCAGGCCGAGCCGCGGCAGCAGCGCGCCGGGGATGGTGGAGTCGGTGAGGACCTCCACGACGGCGGCGCCGTCCGTGGTGTAGCCGCGGGCGACGGTCACCTCCGCCCCGTTCCTCTTCCCCGCCGCCAGCTTCCGCTTCGCCGCGCCGATCTTCGCGTCGAGGTCCTTCAGCGCCGCGTCGGCCGCCTCCGGCTTGCCGACGGCGGTGCCGATGGTCTTCAGCGTGGCCCGCATCTCCTCGTACTCGCTCTCCGTGGAGTACGGGTCGAACATCAGCGTCGGCGCGATCTCGTCCAACTGCTCGTAGTTGGCCTCGGAGCGCACCTTGGAGGTGATGATCAGGTCGGGCTTCAGCGCCTTGATCGTCTCCAGGCTGGGTGCCTGCCGGGTGCCGACGTCCTTCACGTCCGCGCCGAAGCGGGGCCCGGCGGTGACCCACTGGCCGTACCCCTCGACGTCGGCGACACCGGCCGGGGACACCCCGAGGGCCAGCAGGTCCTCGGCGTACGTCCACTCCAGGGCGACGACCTTCCTCGCGGGTGCCTTCAGCGTGGTGGAGCCCTTCAGGTGGGAGACGGTGATGCCGCCGCCCGCCCCTCCGTCCCCGGTCTTCGCCGGGGAGCCGCCAGCCTCCTCGGCGGCGGAGCCGCAGCCGGCGGCGGTGACGGCGAGCGCCGCGGCGGCGAGGAGGGCGGTGAGGCCGGTACGGGTCCGTGGTGGAGTGCGCATGCGCGGAGGTTCCTTTGCTCGATCGGGTGGTGCGGCGGGTCGTGCTCAGCCGGACGCCGGCGACGGCTCGTGCCATCGCGGCAGGCAGGTCGGCACACCCGTGTGGGGGTCGAGGACGACGGTGGTGTCGATCCGGAAGGCGGCGCGGACGGTGTCCTCCGTCAGCGCCTCCGCGGGCGGCCCGGACGCGACGATCCGGCCTCCCGCCAGCACCACCATCGCGTCGGAGAACGCGGCGGCCTGGTTCAGCTCGTGCAGCACCACCACCACGGTGATGCCGTGCTCGTCGGCCAGCCGCCGCACCAGCCGCAGCACCTCGATCTGGTAGCGGATGTCGAGGTACGTCGTCGGCTCGTCCAGCAGCAGCAGGCCCGTCCGCTGGGCCAGCGCCATCGCGATCCACGCCCGCTGCCGCTCACCGCCGGACAGCCGGTCCAGGGTGCGCTCGGCCAGCGGCCGCAGGTCGGTGGCGTCCAGCGCCCAGGAGACCGCCTCCCGGTCCTCCCCGCCGTCCCGCGCCAGCAGGCCCCGGTGGGGGTGGCGGCCGTACGCCACCAGCTCCTCCACCGTCACCCCGGCGGGCACGATCGGCGACTGGGTCAGGAAGCTGAGCTTCCGGGCCAGTTCCCTCGGCCGGTACTCCGCCAGGTCGCGCCCGTCCAGCACGATCCGGCCGCCGTCCGGGGCGTGCAGCCGGGCCAGCGCCCGCAGCAGCGTGGACTTGCCGGAACCGTTCGGCCCGACGAGCGCCGTGACCGCGCCGGGCGCCGGGGCCAGGTCGACGCCGCGGGCGACCGGCTCGCCCCCGTGGCCCAGGACGAGCCCCTCCGCGCTGATCCCGACGCTCACGACAGCGGGTTGGGGACGGTGCCGTTGGGGCGCAGCGCGTGCCGCAGCGCCCGGTCGACGTAGCGGGTGACCACGAGCCGGTCGGTGTTGAACGGGTAGCGCGGGAACTCCCGCGCGAGCATGTCGTACTCGGCGTACCGGTCCTTCCTCTCCGGGAACCGCTCCTGGTACGACACGACGGCCCGCCGCACCAGCCGCCAGAACCGGTCCTCGGGGACGCCCAGCTGCTCGGCGGCGAGCGGCGCCAGGTACCGGAAGTGGCCCAGCAGCAACTGGTCCACCACGTGCTGGCGGATGACGACCGGGCTCTTGCGGGGCAGCACGTGGTCGTGGCCGTCCGGCTCGGGCCCGCGCTCGGGGACCGGGGTGTGCGACACGGACACGTCGTCGACGAAGTCCTTCAGGAACAGCCGCCGCGGCACCTCGTCGGGGCCGTACCCGATCAGCGTGTTCTGGCCGTGCGGGTTGAAGGTGATGCCGTACGTGTACATCACGTGCAGCACCGGGTGCGTCACCGTCTCGAAGAGCCGCGACAGCCACTCCTCGGCGGGCAGCCCCGAGGCGCGGGCCAGCTCCGCCGCGAACGACGTGCCCTGCTCGTCCACGTGCAGCAGCGACGCGAACGTGCGGACCCGCTCGTCCCCGTCGCGCCGCGACTCCACCGGCTCCCGCCAGATGCAGCCCAGCGTCTCCAGGTGCTGGTAGGGCATCTCCGGCACCCCGTCCAGGTACGGGTGGCGGACCGTCACCGAGGCGACCTCGCCGAGGAACACCGTCCGCAGCTCGTCGCGGAGCAGCCGGTCCCGGCCGAGCAGGCCCGTCAGCCACTGCGTGGTCGGCGGCGCGCCCTGGGTGCAGTGCGGCGGGATGCCGCGCCAGATCAGCGTGTTGACGATCTTCAGGGGCAGCTTGACGTCGTACCGGCCGCGCTCCGAGACGTTCGTCATGGTCCGCACCGACTGCTGCGGCAGGTAGGCGTCGGCGCTCCGGCCGAGCGGCACGATCCGCCGCTGGGCGACCTCGCCGGCGAACAGCACCTGCACGGCGTGGTCCCACTGCCAGGGGTGGACGGGCATCCACACGTAGGCGTCGGGGTCGCAGCCGGCGGCCTCGATCCGGGCGCGGAACGCGGCGGCGGTGCCCTCGTCCAGCTCGTGGGCGACGACCGCCCGCTCGCTCAGCCCGGGCGTGCCCCGGAACTCGGCGAGCCCCCGGTGCACGGCGATCCACTCCAGGGCGACCGGCCGCCGCGACTCCGGCGCGTACGCCCGCACGTCGCTCGCGGAGAAGCCGACGCGGCCCTTGTTGGCGACGAGCGTCGGATGGCCCGTCATGGCGCACTCCAGCTCGGCGTGGTCCAGCCCGCGCAGTTCGGCCGCCGTCCACCCGCCGTGCTCGATGCGCGCCGCGTCGACGGCGAGGGTCGCCGACAGCTCCGTGAGGTACATGCCGAGGGTCGGCGCGTCGACCCCCGCGGTGCCCGCGCAGTCCACGAGGAACCGCTGCACGTCCCAGGCGGGCGTCTCGATCTCGTTGCCGAGGAGCCCCGTCGCGCCGCGCGTCACGGAGTCCCCGGCGACCCGCCAGGAGCCCAGCGCGCCGCGCGTGGCGGAGAACGCGTACGAGACCCCGCTGTCCAGGTCGATCCGGAACCGGCCGGCCGTCTCCAGCTCCAGCGGCTCGACCAGTTCCTCGAAGGCGAACTCGGAGAGCGCCTTGGCGAGGAGCCTGCGGTTCGCCTCCCGCCACGACTCCGGTGACACGTCGGCGAGTTCGGGGACGGGGTGGTCTTCGGTCATGCGGTCGATGCCTCTCTCGTGTGGACGCCGGCTGTTCCTCCGGCCCTCGCGCCGCCCCGCTCGGCGGCGCTCCGTTCGGTGCTCCCCTCCCGGGCGGCCCGGCCCGCGCGGACGGCCGCGGCGAGCGGGCCGCCCACGTCCGCGGCGCCAGGGCGCGGGTTCGGCGGGGTGGGTTCGGGGTGGAC
>JAAXOU010000086.1 GCA_012396115.1 Streptomyces somaliensis DSM 40738
GTACGTCGAGGTCCACGCCGAACCCGCGGAAACCGCCCGCGGTGCCCTGCGGGTACGCCGCGGTGCCGTCCGCGCCGGGGTCGGCCTCCGGGTCGGGGCCGACGACCACGAGCCGGTCGGGGCGCGCGGCGGCCAGGAGGCCGATCGCGTCGAGGCAGGCCGCGCGCGCGTCGTCCAGCTCGGGCGCGGCGCCGGCGGCGACGGCGGGGACGAGGAGCGGCGGACAGGGGCAGACGGCTGCGGCGACAAGCATGATCCGCAGCGTACGCGGAAACCCCCGCCCGGACCGGGACGGGGCCCGCCCCGCGGTCTCAGCGGACCGCGCAGCCGTCCGCTGCCGGGGGCGGGGCAGCGGGGACGCCGACCCCGGGCAGGCCGAGCATGACGCCCCCCGGCCGGGGTGCCCCGGCGGCGTTGCGCCTCTCCCACGCGTCGCCCGCGCGCGTGCGGCGGACCGCGGCGGCGGGCCCCTCCGCGAGGAGGTGGTGCGGGGCCGCGTACGTGACCTCGACGGTCACCACGTCGCCCGGGCGCACCGCCCCGTCCGGCCTGGTGAAGTGCACGAGGCGGTTGTCGGGGGCGCGGCCCGACAGGCGGCGGGTGGCGTCGTCCTTGCGGCCCTCGCCCTCCGCGACCATGACCTCCAGCGTGCGGCCGACCTGCTTCCTGTTCTCCTCCCAGGAGATCTCCTCCTGGAGGGCGACCAGCCGCTCGTAGCGGGCCTGCACGACCTCCTTGGGGACCTGGCCGTCCATCTCGGCGGCGGGCGTGCCGGGGCGCTTGGAGTACTGGAAGGTGAACGCCTGCGCGAAGCGGGCCTCGCGCACGACGTGCAGGGTCTGCTCGAAGTCCTCCTCGGTCTCGCCGGGGAAGCCCACGATGATGTCGGTGGAGATCGCGGCGTGCGGGATGGCGGCGCGGACCTTCTCGATGATCCCGAGGAAGCGCTCCTGCCGGTAGGAGCGGCGCATCGCCTTCAGGACGGCGTCGGAGCCGGACTGGAGCGGCATGTGGAGCTGCGGCATGACGTTGGGCGTCTCGGCCATCGCGGCGATGACGTCGTCGGTGAAGTCGCGCGGGTGCGGCGAGGTGAAACGGACGCGCTCCAGGCCCTCGATCCGCCCGCAGGCGCGCAGCAGCCTGCCGAACGCCTCGCGGTCGCCGATGTCGGAGCCGTAGGCGTTGACGTTCTGGCCGAGGAGGGTGATCTCCGAGACGCCCTCGGCGACGAGCGCCTCGACCTCGGCGAGGATGTCCCCGGGCCGGCGGTCCTTCTCCTTGCCGCGCAGCGCGGGGACGATGCAGAAGGTGCAGGTGTTGTTGCAGCCGACGGAGATCGACACCCAGGCGGCGTACGCGGACTCGCGGCGGGTCGGCAGCGTGGAGGGGAACGCCTCCAGCGACTCGGCGATCTCGACCTGCGCCTCCTCCTGGACGCGGGCGCGCTCCAGCAGCACGGGCAGCTTACCGATGTTGTGCGTGCCGAAGACGACGTCGACCCACGGCGCCTTCCTGACGATCGTGTCGCGGTCCTTCTGGGCGAGGCAGCCGCCGACGGCGATCTGCATCCCGGGCCTGCGGGCCTTCACGGGGGCGAGGCGGCCGAGGTTGCCGTAGAGCTTGTTGTCGGCGTTCTCACGGACCGCGCAGGTGTTGAAGACCACGACGTCGGCCTCGTCGGCGCCCTGGGGCGCGCGTACGTACCCGGCGTCCTCCAGCAGGCCGGAGAGGCGCTCGGAGTCGTGGACGTTCATCTGGCACCCGTAGGTGCGGACTGCATAGGTACGCGTGACGTCCACTGTCTGGCTCCGGTCGCTGCTGGTCATGGGACAAGGGTAGGCGGTTCCGGGGGCGCCCCGGCCCGGCCCCGTCCGGCCGGTCCGCGAAGAGCGGCGGACGGAACGGTTCCCCTCGGCGGGGACCGGCTGGCAGGATCGCGCCATGTCCCGCGCACCGCTCCCGCCGTCCCGCCCTCCGCTGCGCCGGGCGGTGCGGATCGGCGCCGTGCTGCTGGTGGTGGCGGCGGTGCTGACCTGGTGCCTCCGGCCGTCGGGGGGGACCGGGCCGCAGGGGAGGGTCGTCTTCAGCACGGGGGTGCCGAGCGGCGTCTACCAGCGGTACGGCGAGCTGCTGCAGGAGGCGCTGCGGCGGGACCTGCCCGGGGTGAGGGCGGAGCTGCGCGACAGCGAGGGCTCCCGGCAGAACCTCGCCCGCCTGGCGTCCGGCGAGGCCGACTTCACCATCGCCACGGCGGACGTCGTCGCGACGTACGTCCGGGAGAAGCGGCCCGGCTGGGAGCGCCTGCGCGGCTGCATCCGGCTGTACGACGACTACGCCCAGCTGGTGGTCCCCCGCGGCTCGCCGGTCGGGTCGGTGCGCGACCTGGGCGGCCTGAGGGTCGGTGTGGGACAGGGCGGGTCGGGGGTGCGGCTGCTCGCGGACCGGCTGCTGACCGCGGCGGGGCTGGATCCGGCCGCGGACGTGCGCGCGGTGCCGGCCGGCATCGACACCATGCCGGGGCTGATGGAGAGGGGGGAGCTCGACGCGTTCTTCTGGTCCGGGGGCCTGCCGACCAGCGCCGTCCTGCGCCTCTCGGAGCGCTTCGCGATCCGGCTGGTCCCCCTGGACGCGGACCTGCTCGACGCGGTGCACGGCGTCGACACCGTGCACGGCGGCGGCGAGCCGGACGGCTACTACCGCTCCGCCGTGATCCCCGCGGACGCGTACCCGAAGGTCCCCGGCCGCACACCGGTGCGGACCCTGGCCGTGGCCAACCTGCTCGTGACCACGGACCGGACGGACGCCGCGCTCACCGAGGCCATCACCCGGACCGTGATCGGGAGCCGGGACCGCATCGGCCGCGTGGTCCACTCCGCGCAGCTGGTGGACCTGCGCACGGCGATCTACACCGATCCGCTGCCCCTCCACGAGGGGGCCCGCCGCTACTACCGCTCGGTCAAGCCGTAGCCGGCCCGCCCGCGTCCCGCGCCCCCTTCACGGGAGCGGTGCGGCCGGTCCCGTCCCCTCGGGCGCCGTACGCGGCACGGTGAGGGTCACGCGCAGGCCGCACGGGTCGTTGTGGGCGAAGGCGATCGAGCCCCCGCCGGCGGCGAGCAGGGACCGGCAGACGGACAGGCCCAGGCCGGACCCCTTGACGTTCTGGTGGCGGCCGCTGCGCCAGAAGCGGTCGCCGACCCGGTCCAGCTCCTCGTCCGTGAGCCCCGGTCCGCGGTCGGCCACGACGATCGTCGACGCGTCGCCGCTCGCCGCCGCCTCGACGGTCACCGCCTCGCCGGCCGGGGTGAACTTGAGGGCGTTGTCGATCACGGCGTCCAGGGCGCTGGAGAGCGCCACCGGGTCCGCCCAGGCGGTGACGGCCGCGGGCCCGCGGCCGGTCAGGCGCACGCCCCGCTCCCGGGCGAGCGGGCGCCAGGCCGCGACGCGCTCGGCCGCCAGCCGCCCGACGTCCGTCAGCCGCAGGTCCGCGGAGGCGTGCTCGGCCAGGGCCAGGTCCAGCAGGCCGTCGAGGACCCGTGCCAGGCGCTTGCCCTCGGTGCGGACGGAGGCGACCTCCTCGTTGCCCTCGGGGAGCTCCAGCGCGAGGAGCTCGATGCGCAGCAGCAGCGCGGCGAGCGGGTTGCGGAGCTGGTGCGAGGCGTCGGCGACGAACGCGCGCTGCTGCTCCAGCACCTCCTCGACGTGGTCCGCCATCTCGTTGAACGACCGGGCCAGGCGCCTGAGCTCCGGTGGGCCGCCCGATGCGGCGACCCGCGAGGTGAGCCTCCCCGTCGCGATGTCGTGGGCGGCGGCGTCCAGGACGCGGACCGGTTTCAGCACCCAGCCGGTGAGCCGGAACGCGGCCCCGACGGCCAGGAGCATCGCCGCGCACTCCCCCGCGGCGATCAGGAGCCAGCCGTGCAGGATGCCGGAGCGCAGCTGCCCGGTGGACGAGTCGGTGACCACCACGGCGACCACGTCGCCGTCCCGCACCACGGGCGAGGCGACGGCCAGCCGGGGGCCGTCCTGCCAGGGCCAGACCTGCGGCGGGTCGTGCGACCGGCGGCCGAGCAGGGCCTCGCGGAACGCCCGGCGCAGCTCCCCCTCCTCCGGTACGGCCCATCCGCGGGGCGCGGCGGCCATGGCTCTGCCGTCGCGGTGGTACACGCCCGCCCTGATCCCGTACACGTCGTGGTACCGGACGAGTTCGCCCTGGAGGGTCGCCCGCCGCTCGTCGCTGCCCGTGCCGGACTCGGTGACGTACTGGGCGATCGCGGCGAAGCGCGCCGTGTCGTCGATCCGGTCGACGACCACCGTCTGCTGGCGGGCCGCGGCGAGGCTCCCCGCGAGGGGGAAGCCGAGCGCGAGGAGCACGCCCGCCATGAGGACGATGAGCAGGGGGAGGAGACGCGTGCGCACGGGTCGCGGTCGTTTCGTCGGGCGCCGGCCCTACCGGGCCACCGTCGGGGCCGCGGGGGCGGCCAGGCGGTACCCGACGCCCCGCACGGTCTCGATCAGGGAGGGCATCCGCAGCTTGGCGCGCACCGACGCGACGTGGACCTCGAGCGTGCGCCCCGTCCCCTCCCAGTTGGTGCGCCACACCTCGCTGATGATCTGCTCGCGGCGGAAGACCACCCCGGGCCGCTGGGCGAGCAGCGCGAGCAGGTCGAACTCCTTGCGGGTGAGCTGCACGGTTGCACCGTCCACGCTGACCCGGCGGGTGGACAGCTCGATGACGACGGGCCCCAGCCGTAGGGGTTCCGCCGACGGGCCGTGCACCGGGAGGGGGCCGGTGTCCTCCGCGTCGCCGGCGGCGCGCCGGCTGACGGCGTGGATGCGGGCCAGCAGCTCGCCCGTGTCGTACGGCTTGACGACGTAGTCGTCGGCACCGATGTTCAGCCCGTGTATGCGCGAGCGGACGTCCGACCGCGCCGTCACCATGATCACGGGAGTGCCGGTGAGCTTGCGGAGCCTTCCGCAGACCTGGTAGCCGTCCTGGTCGGGGAGGCCGAGGTCGAGCAGGATGACACCGAAGGACGGCCTGCCGGCGTCCTCGGAGGGCAGGACCGCCCTGAGGGCCTCCTCGCCGTTCCTGGCGTGCGTGACGGCGAAGCCGTGCTTCCCGAGCACCGCGGCGAGCGCCGCGGCGACGTGGTCGTCGTCCTCGACGAGGAGCAGTCTCATGGCCTCCCCCCGGTGGTGGGTCGCTCACCTCGGCGACATCCTGACGTCATGTACCACGGCATCCACGCCGATCGGGGCGCGTCAGTCAAGGGGGCGGGGGCCGGCACCGCGGTTCCGTTACCCACCCGTACCCCGGTCGGCGACCTCGTTCACGCAGCGTACCGGCCCTCGGCCGTATCGTTATGCTCAATTTCCGCTCAGATGTGATGACGCTGCTCTCGGGCCGTGGCTAAGGTCCTCCCCAACCGACGAGGACGGAGCATGATGAGCGGAGTGTCAGTGGCCAAGGGCAGTGACGGCGCCCCGGCGGCGGCAGACGGCCTGGTGGTGCTGAGCAAGGTCAACAAGCACTTCGGCGCCCTGCACGTGCTCCAGGACGTCGACCTGACCATCGGGCGGGGCGAGGTCGTGGTCGTCATCGGCCCGTCCGGATCCGGCAAGTCCACCCTGTGCCGCACGATCAACCGCCTGGAGACGATCGACTCGGGCACGATCACGATCGACGGGAAGCCGCTTCCGGCCGAGGGCCGCGCGCTCGCCCGGCTGCGCGCCGACGTCGGCATGGTCTTCCAGTCCTTCAACCTGTTCGCGCACAAGACGGTCCTGGAGAACGTCGTGCTCGGCCAGGTGAAGGTCCGCAGGACGGACAGGGAGACGGCGGAGGCGAAGGCCCGGCAGCTGCTCGACCGGGTGGGTGTGGCCACCCAGGCGGACAAGTACCCGGCCCAGCTCTCCGGCGGGCAGCAGCAGCGCGTGGCGATCGCCCGCGCCCTGGCGATGGATCCCAAGGTGATCCTCTTCGACGAGCCGACCTCGGCCCTCGACCCGGAGATGATCAACGAGGTGCTGGAGGTCATGCAGCAGCTCGCCCGCGAGGGGATGACCATGGTCGTCGTCACCCACGAGATGGGCTTCGCCCGGTCGGCCGCCAACCGGGTGGTCTTCATGGCGGACGGCAGGATCGTCGAGGAGGACTCGCCCGACCGGTTCTTCAGCAACCCGCGCAGCGACCGCGCCAAGGACTTCCTCTCGAAGATCCTCCACCACTGACGAGTACCACCCACGACCTGAGGGATGTTCACATGAAGCTCCGCAAGGCCTCCGCCGCCGCCGCAGCGGCCCTCGTACTCGCGCTGACCGCCACGGCGTGCGGTGGCAAGGAGGGCTCCGCCGGCGACCCGCAGTCGGTCAAGCCGGGCCAGTCCGGCGCACCGGAACTGCCGAAGTACACCGTCGCCCAGAACGTCACGCTGGACTCGCCGACGCTCCAGAGGGCCAAGAAGCGCGGCAAGCTGATCATCGGGTCGAAGGCGGACCAGCCGTACCTCGGCTTCGAGGACCAGGCCACCAAGAAGCGCTCCGGCTTCGACGTCGAGATCGCCAAGCTGCTCGCCGCGGACCTGGGCTTCGGCGAGGACCAGATCGAGTGGAAGACCGTGGACTCGGGCGTCCGCGAGACGGCGATCTCCAAGGGGCAGGTCGACTACTACGTCGGCACCTACACGATCAACGACAAGCGCAAGCAGCTCGTCGGTTTCGCCGGGCCCTACTACAAGGCCGGCGCGGACCTCCTCGTCCGCAAGGACGAGAAGGCCATCACGGGCCCGACGACCCTGAAGGGCAAGAAGGTCTGCTCCATCGTGGGCTCCACGCCGCTGCAGGAGATCAAGAAGCCTGAGTACGGCGCGCAGACCACCGAGCTGGCCAAGTACTCCGACTGCGTGCAGCAGCTGCTGACCGGCCAGGTGGACGCGGTCACGACCGACGACGCGATCCTCAAGGGGTACGCCGCCTCGAACCCGGGCAAGCTGAAGGTCATCGGCAAGCCCTTCACCGAGGAGCCCTACGGCGTCGGCATGGACAAGGGCGACAAGGCCCTGCGGGACTTCGTCAACGACTCGCTCGAGAAGCACGTCCAGGACGGCACGTACAAGAAGATCTACGAGGCCACGCTGGGTCTGTCGGGCTCTCCCTTCGTCGAGCCGCCGGCCGTCCAGCGCTACTGATCCCACCCCGGCGAGCGCCCCGCACGCGAGACGTGCGGGGCGCGCCGCCCCCTGCCCCGGCGCCTCCCTGCCCCGGCGCCCCCGCCCCTGCCGCCGCCGACGCGGAGACCTCATGAACGTATTGCTCGACAACTTTTCGAATTTCCGTGCCGGCTTCCTGGGAACGCTGTCGATCACCGCTGTGAGCAGCGTGCTCGCCCTCGTGCTGGGCGTTCTGATCGCCGCGTTCCGCGTCTCGCCGGTACCGCCCCTGCGGTTCTTCGGCACGGTCTGGGTGACCCTGCTGCGCAACACGCCGCTGACCCTGCTCTTCCTCGTCTCGTTCTTCGTCGTGCCGGAGATCCTCTTCCCCGGCATGAGCACCTTCGTGCTCGGCGCGCTCGCGCTCGGTCTCTACACCTCGGCGTTCGTCGCTGAGGCGGTCAGGTCCGGGGTGAGCACGGTTCCGTTGGGGCAGGCGGAGGCGGCCCGCTCGCTCGGCATGTCGTTCGACCAGACCCTGCGGCTCGTCGTCCTCCCGCAGGCCACCCGGACGGTGCTCCCGCCGCTCAGCTCCATCTTCATCGCGCTGACGAAGAACTCGGCGATCGCCGGCGCGTTCAGCGTGACCGAGCTGTTCGGCTGGCAGAAGCTGCTGAGCGACCAGGGCTACGACATCGTGTCCCTCTTCTTCTGGGTGGCGCTCGGCTACCTGGTCATCACGTTCACCATCAGTGGCGCCTTCCGGCTGCTGGAGCGACGTCTGGAGGTCGCGCGATGAGCGCCAGTGTCCTGTACGACGCCCCCGGCCCCCGGGCGATCGCACGCAACCGCGCCTACGCGGTGATCGGCACGCTCGCCGTGCTGGGAGTGATCGGCGCCAGCGTCGCCCGCCTCGCGGAGAAGGGGCACTTCGCCCCCGAGATGTGGGACATCTTCAACTACGCGGGCATCCGGCAGAACATCGCCGACGGCGTGGTCTCGACCCTCAAGGCCTTCGGCATCGCCGCCGTGGGCTCCCTGCTCCTGGGAGTGCTGCTGGCGGTGGGGCGGCTCTCCGAGCACCGTCCGGTCCGGTGGCTGGCGACGGCCTTCATCGAGGTCTTCCGCTCGATCCCCCTCCTCATCACGATCTACGCGGTGTGGGTGGGCTTCCTCACCGACCACTCGATGTGGGCGCTCGCCCTGGGCCTGTCCCTCTACAACGGGTGCGTGCAGGCCGAGGTGCTGCGCGCCGGCATCAACTCGGTGCCGCGCGGCCAGCGGGAGGCGGCGTACGCGCTGGGTCTGCGCAAGACCCAGGTGATGGTCAGCGTCCTCATGCCGCAGGCGGTGCGGGCGATGATGCCGACGATCATCAGCCAGCTCGTGGTGACGCTGAAGGACACGTCGCTCGGCTTCATCATCCTCTACCCGGAGCTGCTGTACGCGGCCCGGCTCATCGCCAGCAACACGCAGGTCAACGGGCAGTACCCGTACGTCTCGACGATCATCGTGATCGGCGTGATCTACGTCGCGATGTGCCTGGTGCTCTCCGCCCTCGCGAACTGGATCGAGCGGCGCGGCCGCAGGGCGAAGACCGGGATCGGCACGGCCGCCGCGGCCGAACCGGCCGAGGCGCCCGGCGTCCTGGGCGGGACGGGGACCCCCGCCGACGAACTCGGCCCCCACATCGCCGAGAAGCCCCACGTCACCAAGGAACCCCGCGGCTGAGGGGATCCGGCGGCCGTGCGCCCCCGGCGGTCGGCCGCCGGGGGCGCACGCGTGAGCGGGCCCGGCGGACGGGGGAATCCCGCGGCTTGGTGGAGTCGGCGGGTGCCGGGCACCCGCGTGCGCCCGGCGGACGGCTTCCGGCTCGTCCGCCGGGCTTTCCCCTTCCCGCACGCGCTCGGCCGCCCGGGGCACGTCCTCCGGCCGCCCGGTCCCGGACCCCGGGCCGCTTCCGCCCGGGCCGTACGGCGGCCGGAGCCCGTACGGCGGCCGGTCACACCCCGCTCCCGCGGGGTGGCCCGGGCCGGGTTGCGTGATCAGGGCGGCGGGCGGCGCACCCCGCGGTGCCGCGGTCGCGTCCCCCGGAACGCACGGCACCGCCGCCCCGCGCGTCCCACCGTCGCTTGACGCAAACACGCGCAGTGGGTTGCATACGTTCTGTGATCACTCACCGGGTACCAGTCGTACGTCCACACGTTTCCCCTGCTCCTCGCGGGTCCCTCCGGACCACGGGAGTCACCGGAGTCGTGCCGTGGATCCGGTGATCGTCGTCGGGGCGGGACCGGTCGGGCTCGCCCTGGCCCTCGCGCTGGCCGCGCAGGACGTGCCGTCGGTGGTCCTGGACGAGGGGTCGGGCGACGACGGGTACCGGCCCGCCCGGACGGTGGTGCTGAGGACCGACACCGCCGCGTTCACGGAGCGGCTGGGCTGTGCCGGAGCACTGCGGGACGAGGGCGTCCGGTGGACCGGGTGGCGGACGATGCGGCGCGGACAGCTCGTACGGCACCTGTCGTTCGCGGACGCGCCGGACGAGGGGACCGTGGACGGGGACGGCGGGGAAGGGACGGGCGAGGGGGTCGCGGCGCCGCTGCACGTTCCGCAGCACGCCCTGGCGGGGGCACTGCGCGCGGCCCTCGCCTCTCCCGCCGCGGCCGGGCTGGTGCGGATCGTCACGGGCTGCCGCGTGGACGCGGTGGAGCAGGACGCGGAGGGGATCTCGGCGCACACCCGGGGGGCGCGTGCGACGTGGTGGCGGGGAAGCCACCTGGTGGGCTGCGACGGCGCGCGGTCCACGGTGCGCAAGCTGCTGGGGATCCGCTTCCCGGGGCGCACGGCGGTGGAGCGCCACGCCGTGGCGACGCTCCGCGCCGAACTGCCGTGGCCCGGGGAGGGTGTGCTGCACCGCCGTCCCCCGTGGCGGGGCGGCGGGGACGAGGTGGCGGCGCGCCCGCTCCCGGACGGGACCTGGCGGCTGGACTGGCTGCTGCCGCCGCGCGGGGACATGGTGACGCCGGAGGCCCTGGTGGGGCGGATCCGGGACACGCTTTCGGGATGGTGCGGGAGCACGCCCCCGTACGAGCTGATCGACACCGGCGTGTACACGCTGCACCACCGGCTCGCACGGCGCTGGCGGGCCGGCCGGGCCTTCCTGGCCGGGGACGCCGCGCACCTGCTGGGTGCGCTGGGCACCCAGGGCCTGGACGAGGGGCTCCGCGACGTGGAGAACCTGGCGTGGAAACTGGCGCGGGCGTGGCACGGCGGAGCGCCGGAGGCCCTGCTCGACAGCTACCAGGCGGAGCGGCGCGCGGCGGTGGCCGCGCGGCTGCGGGCGGCGGACCAGTCGCTCCCGGCGCTGCGCGGCGAGAGTGGGCTGCTGACCTACCTGCGGGGCGGTTCACGCGGGTACGACGCGCTGCTGACCGACGGGCACCTGGGGCTCGGCCCGCTGGGAGCCCCGCCCGCCTATCCCCATTCGCCGCTCACACCGGCGGACGTGGAGGACGGGGTGGTGATCGGTACGGCTCCGGGCGCGCCGGTCGCCGACGTGCCGGTGACCGCGCCCGACGGCACGGCGGGACGGCTCCGGGAGCGGTTGGGGCGGGGGGTGCTGGTGGTGCTCGTGGCCCCGGGGACCGGGGTGTGGGACCGGCGCCACTGGGTCACCGCGGGGGTGATGCCCCAGTTGGCCGAGGCGGTGCGAACCTTGCCCGTACCCGGAGAGCTGCTGGTCGCGGAGGCGTATCCGGGTGCGGCGGCGCACACGGTGCTGCTGGTGCGTCCCGACGGCCTGCTGGTGGCGGCCTTCGCCGGTGTGCACCCGGCGGCCCTCCGCGCGGCGGCGGAGGTCCTGCTCGGAGCCGCACCGGGGCAGGCGACGGCCGAGTGCCCCGCGGAGGAGGCCGCGGACGCCCGCTGATCGCGGTGCCGAAGGCCGGGGCGGAGCGGGTCTCCGGGGTCGGGCGGGACTCCGGGTTCCGGGCGGGCTTCCGGGGCTGTCAGGGGCCGTCGAGGTCCAGTCCTTCGGTCTCCTCGCCCTCCTCCTCCAGCGCCCGGCGGACGACGCGGAGGGCGAGGCCCTCGGGGTAGCCCTTGCGGGCGAGCATGCCGGCGAGGCGGCGGAGGCGGCGGTCACGGTCCAGGCCGCGGGTGGCGCGCAGCTTGCGCCGGACCAGCTCGCGTGCCGTCGTCTCCTCCTGCTCGGCGTCGAGTCGGCCGACCGCCTCGTCGATCAGGGAGGAGTCGACGCCCTTGGTCCGCAGCTCCCGGGCGAGGGCACGGCGGGCCAGGCCGCGGCCGTGGTGCCGGGACTCCACCCACGCGCCGGCGAACGCCGCGTCGTCGATCAGCCCGGCCTCTTCGAAACGGGAGAGGACCTCGTCGGCGACCTCCTCCGGGACGCCCCGCTTGCTCAGCGCGTCCGCGAGCTGCTTGCGGGTGCGCGGCATCCCGGTGAGCAGACGCAGGCAGACGGCCCGTGCCCGCTCCGCCGGGTCCTGGGGCGGCGGCTCCTCCTCGGCCCTCGACGAGTCGGCGCCGCCGCCCGGCCTTTCGGTGCGCCGGGCCACGGCCTAGCCCTTGGCCGCTGCGGCCCGGGGCGCCTTGGTGGCCTTCGCCACCGGTGCGGGGACCGACTTCGCGGCCTCGATCACGGCGTCCGCAACATCCGGGACCTCCGGAGCCGGCTCCGTCACCGCGGTGTCCGGCCGGACGCCGACGCCCAGCTTCTCCTTGATCTTCTTCTCGATCTCGTTGGCGAGGTCGGGGTTGTCCTTGAGGAAGTTGCGGGCGTTCTCCTTGCCCTGGCCCAGCTGGTCTCCCTCGTACGTGTACCAGGCGCCGGCCTTGCGGATGAAGCCGTGCTCGACGCCCATGTCGATCAGGCCGCCCTCACGGCTGATGCCCTGGCCGTAGAGGATGTCGAACTCCGCCTGCTTGAACGGCGGGGCGACCTTGTTCTTGACGACCTTGCAGCGCGTGCGGTTGCCGACCGCGTCCGTGCCGTCTTTGAGCGTCTCGATGCGCCGGATGTCGATGCGCACCGACGCGTAGAACTTCAGCGCACGGCCACCGGTGGTGGTCTCGGGCGAGCCGAACATCACGCCGATCTTCTCGCGGAGCTGGTTGATGAAGATCGCCGTGGTCTTGGACTGGTTGAGCGCACTGGTGATCTTCCGGAGCGCCTGGCTCATCAGGCGGGCCTGCAGACCCACGTGCGAGTCGCCCATCTCGCCCTCGATTTCCGCGCGCGGCACGAGCGCGGCGACGGAGTCGATGACGATCAGGTCGAGCGCGCCGGAGCGGACGAGCATGTCCACGATCTCCAGGGCCTGCTCGCCGTTGTCGGGCTGGGACAGGATCAGGTTGTCGATGTCGACGCCGAGCTTCTGCGCGTACTCGGGGTCGAGGGCGTGCTCCGCGTCGACGAAGGCGACCTGACCGCCGGCCTTCTGCGCGTTGGCCACGGCGTGGAGGGTGAGGGTCGTCTTACCGGAGGACTCCGGGCCGTAGATCTCCACCACACGGCCGCGCGGCAGGCCGCCGACGCCGAGCGCCACGTCGAGCGCGGTGGAGCCGGTCGGGATGACCTCGATGGGCTCCTTGGAGCGCTCGCCCATCCGCATCACGGCACCCTTGCCGAATTGCCGTTCGATCTGTGCGAGTGCGGCGTCCAGCGCCTTCTCGCGGTCGGTTCCTGCCATGGGTTCCACCCGGTTTGCTTGAGTCGATCGCTTCACGTGAAAGACGCTAACCCCTGCCACTGACAACGCGTCTCGCCGTACCCGCCGGCCTGTGGAAAACCGCCGTTCCCGTATGCGGAACCCCAGGCCACACCCCCATAAGAATAGATGTTCGATTTTCGTGTCAAGCGAGCCGCGCCGTCCCGGAGCGGACCGGTCCGGCGCCTTCGCCAGCGCGGCGGGACGGCCCGCCCGCGGAGGAACCGCCGCGTGTGGGACCCGGGCGCCGCCACCCCGCCTGCCCGCGCTCCGCGGGGGCGAACCCCGCGCGGCCCGCCGCCGGCCCCCGCGCGCCGCCCCGCCGGGTACGGTCCCGTCCCCGAGGGCCCGTCCGGCCCCCGAAAGCTCCGGCCCCGCATCAGTCCCCGTCCGGGGGCGGCGCCTGGTCCCGGCCCGCGCGCAGCGCCCGCTGGACCCTGGCCAGCACCATCTCGCCGTGGCGTCGGTGGCCGTGCACCCGCGGGTCCTCCGTCACCGCGTAGCGCTTCACGTAAGCGCCGAGGAACGCCTGCAGCGTGGCGACCGCGGGGATCGCTATCAGCGCGCCGACCGCGCCGAGCAGCGCGGTGCCCGCGACGACCGAGCCGAAGGCCACCGCCGGGTGGATGTCCACGGTCCGCGCCGTGAGCTTGGGCTGGAGCAGGTAGTTCTCGAACTGCTGGTACACCACGACGAACGCCAGCACCCACAGGGCGTACCAGGGCTCGACGGTGAAGGCGATCAGCATCGGCAGCGCGCCCGCCAGGTACGTGCCGATGGTCGGCAGGAACTGCGAGACGAGCCCGACCCACACGGCGAGCGCGGGCGCGTAGGGAACGCCCAGGAACTCCAGCAGGACGAAGTGCGCCGCGCCGGAGGTCAGGGCCATCAGACCGCGCGAGTAGAGGTAACCGCCGGTCTTGTCGACCGCGATCTCCCAGGCCCGCAGCACCTCCGCCTGCTTCGCCGGGGGGAGGACGGAGCACAGGGCCCGCCGCAGGCGGGGACCGTCCGCGGCGAAGTAGAACGAGAAGAGGAGGACCGTCAGGAGCTTGAAGAGGCCGCCGAGCACGGTGGCGGAGACGTCGAGCACACCGCTCGCGCTGTTCTCCACGTAGTTCCGGAGCCACTCGGAGCGCAGCAGGCTGTCCTGGACCGCGACCCGGGAGAGCTCCGTGTCGAACGTGTGGTTGATCCAGTGGATCACGGAGTCGAGGTACTTGGGCAGGTCCTCGACCATGTCGACGATCTGACCGGCGAGCATCGACCCGAGGAGGACGACGAACCCGACGCTCACGACGAGGACCCCGAGGAACACCAGGCAGGTCGCCAGACCCCGGCGCACCCCCCGGGCGGCCATCCGGCCGACCGCGGGCTCCACGGCGAGCGCGAGGAAGAACGCGATCAGGATGTTGATCAGCAAGCCGGTGAGCTGGTGGAACGCCCAGCTGCCCAGTTGGAAGCAGGCGTAGAGGGTCAGCGCGAGAGCCATCGCCCTGGGCAGCCAGCGCGGCATCCGGGCGGCGCTCGCCGGGACCGGGGCCGCAGCCGACGGCGCCGCCGGCCCGGTCGTCGCGCCGGTCGACGGGGCGGCCGACGCACCGGCCGGACCGGTGACCGGACCGGTGGCCGGCTCGGGGTCGGGGACGGGGTTCTGGGTCTCGTCAGTCGGGGCCACGGGGCAAGTGTCGCGCACGCCGGCGACACCGCGCCCGACCCTGTGGACGGGCCGGGCGCGGCGTGCGGCCGGGGCCGCGGGTCAGCGCTTGTCGGCGGGGACGTCGACGGCCGCGCACACGGCGCGCCACACGTCCTTCGCCTCCCACCCGGCGCCGAGCGCCTCGTACACCGTCCGGCCGCCCAGCTCGGACATCACGTGGTCACGGGCGAAGGAGTCGGCGTAGACCGCACCGAAGTGGTCCGCCATGCGCTCCCAGAAGGTCGTCAGCCGCATGCGCCCAGTATCGCGCTCCACGGGAGCGGGACCGCCGCGGACCACGCGCCGGGGGCTCCCCGTCCGGAGCCGGTACGTGGACGGCCCTGTTCGCGCGCCGGGCGGTCCACCCGGCCCACGGACCCGCGCCCCCGGACGGCGCCGGTCCGCACACCGCTTCCCGGCGGGGCACCGACGCCGCGGAGGCCGCCCCGCCGGCCCCGCCGCCTACG
>JAAXOU010000087.1 GCA_012396115.1 Streptomyces somaliensis DSM 40738
GTCCCGGCGCGGCCGGCGGCCCGCGCGCCCCCCCGCCCCGCCGCGGGTCACTCCACCGGTTCCGCGGATCACTCCGCCGGTTCGAGGAACGGTTCCAGGAGGCCGGGGACGGCGGCGGCCGCGAAGCGCAGGCCCTCGTCCCCGTCGGCGTCGCGCACCTCGTAGGCGCCGTCGCCGGCGGCCGTGGTGGCGGTGAGGGTGAGCAGTCCGGCGCGCCGCTGGAGGTACGACTGCCCGACCGTCCACCCGATGACGCCGCCGCGCCGCAGGGCGACGGTCGACCGGCGCACCGTCCCGGAGCGCACCACCAGGTAGTCGCCGGCCAGACCGTGCCCGAGGCTCCGGTACGCGTCGAGGGCCAGGAGCACCGCGGGCGGCAGCAGTACCAGGGCGGTGGCCCCGGCGGCGTACAGCGGGGCGCGGGTCCCCAGCACGGCCCCGAGCGCGGCGAGCACCGCGGCGGGCAGCAGCGCGGCGCCCACCGCCCGGCGCAACCGCCGGGTGCGGGCCGCCCGGGGGTGCGCGGTGAGCGGCGCGCCCGTGGGCGGCGCGGGCTCGCGCAGGACGCGGGCGGCGACCCCTTCCGCGACGGCGCGGGGCACGGCGGGCAGCAGCGACCTGTGGGTGCCGTGCCCGTCGTCGTCGCCCCGCGCGAGGCCCGTGGCGACGGCGTCCACCCGCGCGGCCCCCAGCAGCCGGACCCCGAGCGGTTCGACGAACTCCACGCCGCGCAGCCGCCGCTCCTCGACGGACAGGGAGCGGGCGGTCAGCAGGCCCCGCCGCACCCGCAGCGTGCCGCCGGGCTCGCGCTCCAGCCGGAAGCCCCACCACATCTCGGTCCACACGGCGAGCGCGCCGACGGCTCCGGTGAGCAGCGCGGCGGCGGCGAGCACGAGGACGGTCCACACGACCGGGACGTCCCGCAGGAGGTCGCCCGCCCGTTCGAGGACCTCGTCCCGCTTCCCGAGCCACTCGCTGACCTGCATCACACCGCCGATCGCCGCGCCGCCGAGGAGCGGGGCGGCGAAGGACGCCGGCGCGTACCGGATCCACGACGGGTCCAGGGCGGCCAGCACGCCGTCGGACCGGGCCCCCCGGCCCACCGCGGGGGCGTGGCGCAGCAGTTCGCGCCGCAGCCGCTCGCCCTCGGCGCGGGTGACCGCGTGCAGTTCCAGCGCGGACTCGCCGCCGGTGTTCTCCCCCGTCCCGATGCGCACCTTCACCAGGCCCAGGAGGCGCAGCAGCGGATGGGCCGTCAGGTCGACGCTGCGGACGCGCTCGCGGGGCAGGGAGCGGCGCCGCTCCAGTCCCGGCAGCCGCGACCGGATCTCGACCCGCTCCTCCCCGACGCGGTAGCGGGTGCGCAGGCAGCGGACGTACTCGACCGCGGCGCCGCCGGCGGCCAGCAGCAGGAACCCGGCCGCCACCAGGAGCAGCGCGCCGGCCGTGCCCATCGGGCCGGACAGGCCGAGGAACGCCGGCACGGCGCCGCCGGCGGCGACGCCGGCCCCGGCGGCGGCGGTGACGAGCGCCGTGCGCCGGTCGAGCGCCCGCCACTCCCCGCCGGCCCCCGGCCCGGGGTCCGGTTCGCGGCCGGTGCCCGCGGCCCCGTTCACGTCGCGTCGCCCGGTGTGTCGCGGGTGATCAGCGTCAGCCGTTCGGCGAGGTCGGCGGCGAGCCGGTGGTCGAGTCCCGGGATGGTGACCGCGCCCTTGGCGGACGCCGTGGTGACCGTGACCGTGGCGAGCCGGAACGCCTGCTCCAGGGGGCCGCGGACGGTGTCCACGGTCTGGACGCGGGACATGGGGGCGATCCGCCACTCCTGCCGGAGGAAACCGGTGCGGACGTAGACCGCCTCGTCCGTCACCTCCCACCGGTGGACCCGGAACCACCAGCGGGGGAAGAACGCGGCGCACACGAGCCCGGCCGCGGCCACCGCCCCCGCGGCGGCGAGCAGCCAGGTCCGGGCGGGCTCCAGGAGACCGCCCAGTACGGCGAGGACGGCCGTCGGCACCGCCGCCGCCAGCAGCCACTGCGTGCGCCACCAGGCGACGGCCCGTCCGTCGGGCGTGTTCCGGGGCGGCCGCAGCCGCACCCCGTTCTCCCCCCTCACCGGGTCACCCCGCCCGCAGGGCCCGGTAGGCGGCGGTCAGGGCCGCCGTGGAGCTGTCGAGGTCCTCACCGCCGGCCCCCCGGGTCAGGACGGGCTCGATCCGCTTGGCGAGGACCTTGCCCAGCTCGACGCCCCACTGGTCGAAGGAGTCGACGTTCCAGACCGCGCCCTGGACGAAGACCTTGTGCTCGTACAGGGCGACCAGCTGGCCCAGGACGGACGGGGTCAGCTCGTCGGCGAGGATCGTGGTCGTCGGGCGGTTGCCGTGGAACGTCCTGTGCGGCACCAGTTCCTCGGGGACCCCCTCCGCCCGCACCTCCTCGGCGGTCCTGCCGAAGGCCAGGGCCTGGGTCTGGGCGAAGAAGTTGGCCATCAGCAGGTCGTGCTGGGCCGCGAGGCGGGGCGGCAGGCCGTCGACGGGCCTGGCGAAGCCGATGAAGTCGGCCGGGATCATCCTCGTGCCCTGGTGGATCAGCTGGAAGTAGGCGTGCTGGCCGTTCGTGCCGGGCGTGCCCCAGACCACCGGTCCGGTCTGCCACTCCACCGGCCTCCCGTCGCGGTCCACGGACTTCCCGTTCGACTCCATGTCGAGCTGCTGGAGGTAGGCCGTGAACCTGGACAGGTGGTGCGAGTACGGCAGCACCGCGTGCGACTGGGCGTCGAAGAACGCGCCGTACCAGACGCCGAGGAGGCCCAGCAGCAGCGGGGCGTTCTCCTCCGGCGGGGCGGTGCGGAAGTGCTCGTCCACCAGCCGGAAGCCGTCGAGCATCTCGCGGAACCGGTCCGGGCCGATGGCGATCATGAGGGAGAGGCCGATGGCGGAGTCGTACGAGTAGCGTCCGCCGACCCAGTCCCAGAACTCGAACATGTTCGCCGTGTCGATGCCGAACTCCCCGACCTTCCCGGCGTTGGTCGACAGGGCCACGAAGTGCCGGGCGACGGCCTCCTGACCGGCCTTCAGCTCGCCGAGCAGCCACTCGCGGGCGGAGGCCGCGTTGGTGAGGGTCTCGACGGTGGTGAACGTCTTGGAGGCGATGACGAAGAGGGTCTCCTCGGCGTCCAGGTCGCGGATCGCCTCGTACAGGTCGGAGCCGTCGACGTTGGAGACGAAACGGAACGTCAGGTCGCGGCGGGTGTGGGGCCGCAGTGCCTCGTAGGCCATCGCCGGGCCCAGGTCGGAGCCGCCGATGCCGATGTTGACGACGTTCCTGACGGGTTTGCCGGTGTGGCCCGTCCACGCGCCGGAGCGCACGCGCTCGGAGAAGGCGGCCATCCGGTCCAGGACGGCGTGCACGCCGGGGACCACGTTCTCCCCGTCGACCTCGACGACCGCGTCGCGCGGGGCGCGCAGCGCGGTGTGGAGGACGGCGCGGTCCTCCGTGGTGTTGATCCTCTCGCCGCGGAACATGGCGTCCCTCAGCTCCGCGACCCCGGCGGCCTCGGCCAGCCCGCGCAGCAGCGCCAGGGTCTCGTCCGTGACGAGGTGCTTGGAGTAGTCCAGGTGGAGGTCGCCGACCCGCAGGGTGTAGTCGGTGCCGCGTGCCGGGTCGGCGGTGAACAGGTCGCGCAGATGTGTCGTACCGAACCGCTCGCGGTGCTCCGCCAGGGCGGTCCACTCCGGCATCCGGGTCAGCCTCGGGCGGCTGCTTTCTGCGTTCATGCTGGACATCAGCCCACTTCTTCTCGTATCTGCCTGCTTGCCCGCTGCCCTTCCAACCTAGTTGATCCGCCCCTCCCCCACCGCCCCGCCCGCGGGGCGGGGCCGCCCGACGGCGCGAAAAGGGCCCTGCTCGCGAAAACCCGTGGGGTTTCGCGGACAGGGCCCGTGCCGGGGGTGCCGGAAGTCAGATCTCACCGCGCAGTTTGGCCAGCGCCTCGGCCAGGATCGCCTCGCCGTCCGCGTCGCTGCGGCGCTCCCTGACATACGCCAGATGGGTCTTGTACGGCTCGGTGCGCGGCGGGGCCGGGGGGTTGTCCCGGTCCTGGCCGGCCGGGAAGCCGCACCGGGGGCAGTCCCAGGTGTCCGGGACCTGCGCGTCGCTGGCGAAGCTCGGCTGTGTCTCGTGCCCGTTGGAGCACCAGAAGGAGATGCGGAGCCGGGGTGCGGACTCGCCGCGCTCGGCCTCCCCCATCGGCCCCGCCCCGACCCGGCTCCCCCGGATCGCGTTGCCACTTGCCACGGTCGTCACTCCCTGCGTGATGGTGCTCGAGGATGCCCCAGTCTACGTAAGGCCCAACGCGCGTCCGCCGACGGGAGTTACCGCCCCGGGACGCGGGCGGGGGACGGCCGGTCAGCCCTCCAGCTTGACCAGCAGCCCCACGACGACGATGCAGGCGACCCAGAGGAGGGCGACGACGACGGTGATGCGGTCGAGGTTGCGCTCGGCGACCGAGGAACCGCCGACGGAGGACTGCATGCCGCCGCCGAACATGTCGGAGAGACCGCCGCCCTTCCCCTTGTGCATCAGCACCAGCAGCATCAGCAGCAGGCTGAACACGATCAGGGCGATCGAGAATCCCATAATCACGGCTGGACCCTACTTCCTGGCAATTCTCTCGGACTGGATGGACGGCGGGGGCCCCGGGCTCGCCCGAAGCCCCGGGCCCCCGCAAGGGTACGACGATTCGGCCCTACCGCATACTCACCGGTCGCGGAAGCGGACGATGCCGACGAACTCGTCCGGGTCCAGCGAGGCGCCGCCGACCAGGGCGCCGTCCACGTCGGGCTGCGCCATGATCGCGGCGATGTTGCCGGACTTCACGGAGCCGCCGTACTGGATGCGGACGCCGTCGGCCACCTCCCGCGAGTACAGCTCGGCGAGGCGGCCGCGGATCGCGCCGCACACCTCCTGGGCGTCCTCGGGGGTGGCGACCTCGCCGGTGCCGATGGCCCACACCGGTTCGTAGGCGACGACGATCGTCCCGGCCTGCTCGACGGGGACGTCCCGGAGGGCCCCGTCGAGCTGGGCGAGGGTGTGGGCGACCTGGTCGCCGGTCCTGCGGACGTCGAGTCCCTCGCCCACGCAGAGGATCGGGGTCAGGCCGTGCCGGAGCGCGGCCTTCACCTTGCCGTTGCAGACGGCGTCGGTCTCGCCGTGGTACTGGCGGCGCTCGGAGTGGCCCACGGTGACGTAGGTGCACTTGAGCTTGGCGAGCATGGCGCCGGAGACCTCACCGGTGTACGCCCCGGAGTCGTGCGCCGACAGGTCCTGGGCACCGTACCTGATCTTCAGCTTGTCGCCGTCGACCAGGGTCTGCACGGAGCGCAGGTCGGTGAAGGGCGGCAGGACGGCGACCTCGACGGCGTCGTGGTCCTCGTCGGTGAGGGCGAAGGCGAGCTTCTGGACGTGGGCGATGGCCTCCAGGTGGTTGAGGTTCATCTTCCAGTTGCCCGCCATCAGCGGGGTGCGGGTGGTCACGGTGTTCAGTCCTCCAGTGCGGCGAGGCCGGGGAGCGTCTTGCCCTCGAGGTACTCGAGGCTGGCGCCGCCGCCGGTCGAGATGTGGCCGAAGGCGTCCTCGTCGAAGCCC
Organism: Streptomyces somaliensis DSM 40738; assembly: GCA_012396115.1. Taxonomy (GTDB): domain Bacteria; phylum Actinomycetota; class Actinomycetes; order Streptomycetales; family Streptomycetaceae; genus Streptomyces; species Streptomyces somaliensis. Next base: position 5,644 of record JAAXOU010000087.1, read on the forward strand.
AGGGTGCGGACGGCGGCGGCGGAGTCGCCGCCGCCGACGACCGTGAAGGCCGGGGAGTCGGCGAGCGCCTGGGCGACGGCCCTGGTGCCCTGGGCGTAGTCGGGGTGCTCGAAGACCCCCATGGGGCCGTTCCAGAAGACGGTGGCGGCGTCGGCGAGCTTCGAAGCGTACAGCTCGCAGGTCCTCGGGCCGATGTCGAGGCCCTTCTGGCCGGCGGGGATGGCGTCCGCGGCGACCGTGGCGGGGTGGGCCGGGGCCTTCGTCGCCAGGTCGGGGAACTCGGCGGAGACCAGCACGTCGACGGGGAGGACGAACTCCACGCCGCGCTTCCCGGCCCGGTCCAGGTACTCCCGGACGGCCGGGATCTGGTCCTCCTGGAGCAGCGAGGCCCCGACCTCGTGGCCCTCGGCCTTGAGGAAGGTGTACGCCATGCCGCCGCCGATGAGGATGCGGTCGGCCTTCTCCAGCAGGTGGTCGATGACGCCGAGCTTGTCGGAGACCTTCGAGCCGCCGAGGACGACCGCGTACGGCCGCTCGACGTCGTCGGTGAGCTTCCTCAGGACGCCGACCTCGGCGGCGATGAGGTGGCCGGCGTAGGCGGGCAGCAGCTTCGGCAGGTCGAAGACGGAGGCGTGCCTGCGGTGCACGGCGCCGAAGCCGTCGCCCACGTACACGTCGGCGAGTGCGGCGAGGCGGGCGGCGAACTCGGCGCGCTCGGCGTCGTCCTTGGAGGTCTCGCCCGCGTTGAAGCGGAGGTTCTCCAGGACGGCGACCCGGCCGGCCCCGAGGCCGGCCACGGTGTCGTGGGCCTCGGTGCCGATGGTGTCGCCGGCGAAGGCGACGGGCGCGCCGAGCAGCTCGGCCAGGCGCGCGGCGGCCGGGCGGAGCGAGAAGGCCGGGTCCGGGGCGCCCTTGGGGCGGCCGAGGTGGGAGGCCACGACGACCTTGGCGCCCGCTTCGGCGAGGGCCCTGACCGTGGGCAGGACGGCGCGGATGCGGCCGTCGTCGGTGATGGTGGTGCCGTCGAGCGGCACGTTGAGGTCGGCGCGGACGAAGACCCGCTTGCCTTCGGCTCCCCGCTCGAGGAGGGTGTGGATCGTCTGCATCGGTTGGTGCTCCTTGGAGAACTCGTGGCCGGGGCAGGCCGCGGGGCCCGTACGGCGCGGTTCCGCGCCGCCCGGGCCCCGGGCTCACGTCGAGGTGCCCGCCCTGCTGTCTATCAGAGCCGCTCACCGATGAAGACGGTCAGGTCCACGAGACGGTGCGCGTAGCCCCATTCGTTGTCGTACCAGCCGACGACCTTGGCCTGCCTGCCCTGCACCAGCGTCAGCGACGAGTCGAAGGTGCAGGAGGCCGGCCAGTTGACGATGTCGGAGGAGACGATCGGATCCTCGGTGTACTCCAGGATGCCCTTCAACTGGCCCTCGGCGGCCTTCTGGAAGGCGGTGTTGATCTCGTCCCTGCTGGCCTCGTGCTCGAGTTCCAGGACGAGGTCGGTGACCGAGCCGGTCGGGACCGGGACCCGCATGGCGATGCCGTCCAGCTTGCCCTTGAGCTGCGGGAGGACGAGCGCGGTGGCCCTGGCGGCCCCGGTGGAGGTGGGGATGATGTTCTGCGCGGCGGCGCGGGCGCGGCGCAGGTCCCGGTGCGGGAAGTCCAGGATGCGCTGGTCGTTGGTGTACGCGTGGACGGTGGTCATCATGCCCTTGACGATGCCGAAGTTCTCGTCGAGGACCTTGGCCATCGGGGCGACGCAGTTGGTGGTGCAGGAGGCGTTGGAGACGACGTGGTGGCCGGCCGGGTCGTACTTGTCCTGGTTGACCCCCATGACGATGGTGATGTCCTCGCCCTTGGCCGGAGCCGAGATGAGGACCTTCCGCGCGCCGCCGGCGAGGTGCTTCTCGGCGTCGGCCTTCTTGGTGAAGATGCCGGTCGACTCGATGACGACGTCGACGCCCAGCCCGCCCCACGGGATGTCGGCCGGATCGCGCTCGGAGAGCACCTTGACGGTGTGGCCGCCGACGGTGATGGTGTCGGCGGTGTGGGTCACCTCGGCCTTGAGGCGCCCGAGGACGGTGTCGTACTTCAGCAGGTGGGCGGTGGTGGCGGTGTCACCCAGGTCGTTGACGGCCACGATCTCGATGTCCGCGCCCTGCTCCAGCAGCGCGCGGAAGTAGTTGCGACCGATGCGGCCGAAGCCGTTGATTCCTACGCGGATCGTCACGAACCGATCTCCTCGTTAGGGTGCGCCGGGGTTGCAGGCCCGGCGAGCTCTGTTTGGGATGTCCCCGACCGTTTTCGACCCTACCCCTCCGAAGCCTCCGCAACGGCATTGAGCGCACCGGAACGACCCGAACCTTGCAATCTACCTTCGGGTAATCCGTTTGTCATCCCCCCGCTTCACATGAGCGACGGACGAACCCCGCCGGCCTGCGGAAACAGCGGCCCGGCGGGGTTCGCGGGGGAAGCGGGATCAGCCGACGAGACCGTCGGCCATCTCCTCCGTCAGGTTCGACTCGGTGCCCGGGATGCCCAGGTCCTGGGCGCGCTTGTCGGCCATCGCCAGGAGGCGGCGGATCCGGCCCGCGACGGCGTCCTTGGTGAGCGGGGGGTCGGCGAGGGCGCCCAGTTCCTCCAGTGAGGCCTGCTTGTGCTCCATGCGCAGCCGCCCGGCCGCGGCGAGGTGCTCCGGCACGTCCTCGCCGAGGATCTCCAGGGCACGCTGCACGCGGGCGCCGGCGGCGACGGCGGCGCGGGCCGAGCGGCGCAGGTTGGCGTCGTCGAAGTTGGCGAGCCGGTTGGCCGTGGCGCGGACCTCGCGGCGCATCCGCCGCTCCTCCCAGGCCAGTACGGACTCGTGGGCGCCGAGCCGGGTCAGCAGGGCGCCGATCGCGTCGCCGTCGCGGACGACGACCCGGTCCACGCCCCGCACCTCGCGGGCCTTGGCCGCGATGGAGAGCCGGCGGGCGGCGCCGACCAGGGCGAGCGCGGCCTCCGGGCCGGGGCAGGTGACCTCCAGGGAGGAGGAGCGGCCGGGCTCGGTCAGCGAGCCGTGCGCCAGGAAGGCACCGCGCCAGGCGGCCTCGGCGTCGCAGGTGGCGCCGGAGACGACCTGCGGGGGCAGGCCCCGGATCGGCCGGCCGCGGCCGTCGACCAGACCCGTCTGGCGCGCCAGCTGGTCGCCGCCCGCCACCACGCGCACCACGAAGCGGGAACCGCGCCGCAGCCCGCCCGGGGCCATGACGATCAGCTCCGAGCCGTGCCCGAAGATCTCCGCGACGTCCCGTTTCAGGCGGCGCGCCGCCATCGCCGTGTCCAGCTCCGCCTCGATCACGATCCGGCCGCTCACCAGGTGCAGGCCGCCGGCGAACCGCAGGATCGACGAGACCTCGGCCTTTCTGCAGCAGGTGCGGGTGACGGGGAGCCGGGAGATCTCGTCCTTCACCGCTGCCGTCATCGCCATGGGCCGATCCTTCCATACATCCGAAAAATACGGTCGTACGCGGCGGCCAGCAGCTCCGGATCGTGCTTGGGCAGGCCGTCCTTCCTGGCCACCGGGGCCAGCTCGACCGCCGCGCCGAGGCGCTTCGCGGCGTCCGCCAGCGAGTCGCGGTCGGGCACGGCGGCCTCGTCGGCCAGCACCACGTCCAGGGTGAGTTTAGGTGCGTGTCGGGCCAAAACCTCCAAATGACGCTGCGGGGAGAACCCGTCGGTTTCACCGGGCTGCGGCGCGAGGTTCAGCGACAGGACCCTGCGGGCCCGGGTCCCGACGAGCGCGTCCAGCAGTTCGGGCACCAGGAGGTGCGGGATCACGGAGGAGAACCACGAACCCGGGCCGAGGACCACCCAGTCGGCGTCCAGGACCGCGGCGACAGCCTCCGGGACGGCCGGCGGGTCGTGCGGCACCAGGTGCACCGACTGGACCTCGCCGGGCGTCAGCGCCACCGTCGCCTGGCCGCGCACGGTGCCCACGTCCTCCGGCCGGGCCGGGTCGTGGCCCTTGACCAGCGCCTGGAGCTCCAGCGGCACGGCGGACATGGGCAGCACCCTGCCCTGCGCGCCGAGCAGCCTGCCGACCAGGTCGAGCGCCTGCACGTGGTCGCCGAGCTGCTCCCACAGGGCGACGATCAGCAGGTTGCCGACGGCGTGCTCGTGCAGGTCGCCCTTGGACTGGAAGCGGTGCTGGATGACCCGCGCCCAGGTCTGGCCCCAGTCGTCGTCGCCGCACAGGGCGGCGAGGGCCTTGCGCAGGTCACCGGGGGGCAGGACGCCCAGCTCCTCGCGGAGCCGGCCGCTGGACCCGCCGTCGTCCGCGACGGTGACCACCGCGGTCAGGTCGCCGGTGATCCGGCGCAGCGCGGCCAGGGACGCGGACAGGCCCATGCCCCCACCGAGCGCCACGACCTTCGGCTGGGCGCCACGTCCGCGCGCGCGCTGCGCGGACGCGGTGGCCACGCGCCGCCGGTGCGGGCGCCTCACTCGCGCCCCATGTCCCGGTGCACGACGACGGTCTCGACCCCTTCCGAGGCGAGCCGGGCGGCGAGCTTCTCGGACACGGCGACGGAACGGTGCTTGCCGCCCGTGCACCCGACGGCGACGGTGACGTACCGCTTGCCCTCGCGCCGGTAGCCGGTCGCGATCAGCTGGAGCAGCTCCGCGTACCGGTCGAGGAACTCCTTGGCGCCCGGCTGGTCGAAGACGTAACCGGACACCTCCTCGTTGAGCCCGGTGAAGGGGCGCAGCTCAGGCACCCAGTGCGGGTTGGGCAGGAAGCGGCAGTCGACGACGAGGTCGGCGTCGACGGGCAGGCCGTACTTGTAGCCGAACGACATGACCGTGGCCCGCAGCTCGGGCTCCTCCTCGCCGGCGAACCGGTCGTTCATCTTGGCGCGCAGCTCGTGCACGTTGAGATCGGAGGTGTCGATCACCAGGTCGGCGTCGCCGCGCAGCTCGCGCAGCAGGTCGCGCTCGGCGGCGATGCCGTCGACGATGCGGCCGTCCCCCTGGAGCGGGTGGGGGCGGCGCACGGACTCGAAGCGGCGCACGAGCGCCTCGTCGGAGGACTCCAGGAAGACGATGCGGCGCGTGACCTGCTTGGCGTCGAGGTCGGCGAGGGACTCGCGCAGGTTGTCGAAGAACTGCCGCCCGCGGACGTCGACGACGACGGCGATCCGGGCGACGTTGCCCTGGGAGCGGGCGCCGAGCTCGACCATGGTGGGGATCAGGGCGGGCGGCAGGTTGTCCACCACGAACCAGCCGAGGTCCTCCAGGCACTTCGCGGCGGTGCTGCGCCCGGCGCCGGACATGCCGGAGATGATCACCAGCTCGGGGATGGCCGCCTCGGCGGCCTCGCCGGCCCCGATCGTCGTGCCCGTACTCACGTCTGCCGCTCCGTCTTCCCGGTCGTCGTGCGCGATGTGGTCATTCACGTCCGGTCGCCCGTCCACAGGTGTCTCCCCCGTCGTCGTCATCGATGATCTCCCCCGTCGCCGTGTTCACGGCGGGAGCGGCCGGGGCCGCCCGCGCGAGGGCGGCGGCGACGGCTTCGGCGGTCTTGCGGCCGAAGCCGGGGACCTCGCGGATCTGGTCGATTGTCGCCTGCCGGAGCCGTTTCACCGAACCGAAGTGCTTGATCAGTGCCTGTTTGCGCGCGTCCCCCAGGCCCGGTACGTCGTCTAGGGGGCTGGTGCGCAGCCGCTTGCCGCGCTTGGAGCGCTGGTAGCGGATGGCGAAGTCGTGGGCCGTGTCGCGGATCCGCTGCAGGAGGTACAGGCCCTCGCTGGTGCGGGGCAGCACGACCGGGTCGTCCTCGTCGGGCAGCCAGACCTCCTCCAGCCGCTTGGCCAGGCCGCACACGGCGACGTCGTCGATGCCCAGTTCGTCGAGGGCCCGGCGGGCGGCGGCGACCTGCGGCCTGCCGCCGTCGACGACGACCAGCTGGGGCGGGTAGGCGAACTTCCTCGGCCGGCCGTTCTCCTCGGCGGGGGCCCCGGCGCCCTCGGCGGGCCACTCCCCCGTCCGTTCCTTCTCCGCGAGGTAGCGCCGGAAGCGGCGGCTGATCACCTCGTGCATGGAACGGACGTCGTCCTGGCCCCGGCCGTGCCAGACCTGCGTGTCCCCGACGCGGCCCTTGATCTGGAAGCGGCGGTACTCGCTCCTGCGGGGCAGGCCGTCCTCGAAGACGACCATGGAGGCGACGACGTCCTCGCCCTGGAGGTGGGAGATGTCGAAGCACTCGATGCGCAGCGGGGCGGCGTCCAGGCCGAGGGCCCCGGCGATCTCCTCCAGGGCGCGGGAGCGGGTGGTGAGGTCGCCGGCGCGCCTGGTCCGGTGGAGGACGAGGGCCTGCTGGGCGTTGCGCCCGACGGTCTCCATCAGGTCCTTCTTGTCACCGCGCCGCGGGACGCGCAGGGACACCTGGGAGCCGCGGCGGCCGCCCAGCCACTGCGCGACCGCGTCGGGGTCCTCGGGCAGTGCGGGGACCAGGACCTCCTTCGGCACGGCCTCGCCGCTCTCCTCGCCGTACAGCTGCTGGAGGGCGTGCTCGACGAGGCCGGCGGTGTCGACGGCCTCGACCTTGTCGGTGACCCAGCCGCGCTGGCCGCGGACCCGGCCGCCGCGGACGTGGAAGATCTGGACGGCGGCCTCCAGCTCGTCCTCCGCGACGGCGATCAGGTCGGCGTCGGTGGCGTCGGCGAGGACGACGGCGTTCTTCTCCATGGCCCGGCGCAGGGCCTGCACGTCGTCGCGGAGGCGGGCGGCCCGCTCGTACTCCATCTCCTCGGCCGCCGCCGCCATCTCCTGCTCCAGGCGGCGGATGTACGTGCCGGTCCGGCCCGCCATGAAGTCGCAGAACCCCTCGGCCAGCTCGCGGTGCTCCTCGGGGCCGATCCGGCCGACGCAGGGCGCCGAGCACTTGCCGATGTAGCCGAGGAGGCAGGGGCGGCCCGTGCGGGCGGCGTTCCGGAACACCCCGGAGGTGCACGTGCGGACGGGGAAGACGCGCAGGAGCAGGTCGACGGTCTCGCGGATGGCCCACGCGTGGGCGTAAGGCCCGAAGTAGCGCACGCCCTTCTGCTTGCGGCCGCGCGTGACCTGGACGCGGGGGAACTCCTCGCCGAGGGTGACCGCGAGGTAGGGGTAGCTCTTGTCGTCGCGGTACTTGACGTTGAAGCGGGGGTCGAACTCCTTGATCCAGGAGTACTCCAGCTGGAGCGCCTCCACCTCCGTGGAGACCACCGTCCACTCCACGGACGCCGCCGTGGTCACCATGGTCCGCGTGCGCGGGTGCAGGCCCGCCAGGTCCTGGAAGTAGCTGGCGAGGCGCTGGCGCAGGGACTTGGCCTTGCCCACGTAGATCACGCGGCCGTGCTCGTCGCGGAACTTGTAGACCCCCGGCGAGTCGGGGATCTGCCCCGGCTCGGGGCGGTAGCTGGTGGGGTCGGCCATACCTCACACCCTACTGGCGCGCACCGACGGTCCGGCCGCCCGGCGGAGGGGGCGGTACCGGCCGGCGGCCGGTCGGGGCGGCGGCCGCGGCGGGGCCGGCGCGGGGCGTTCCCCGGGAGGGTCGGGGAGGGGGAACGCGTCCGGACGTCCGCCCCCGGAGAACCGAGCGTTGTCACGGGCAGATCAACACGATTCAATGCGGGTTGACGTCGCGGTGTGAGCGGCGGCCGCCGTGGTGTGAACGCCCCGGTACGCCTGACCTGCCCTCCCGTCCGCACCGGAACGACGCCGCGTCCCCCCGTATGTGAACGTTCACTGAGGAGACCTCGTGGAGCACACCGAGGCCGCTAGCGATTTGGCGCAGCTCCTGCGCACCGGTCCGTTCCACCTGGCGCTCCGCGCGGCGCTCACGGAGCGGGGACTGCCGTTGCAGCGGGTCCGGCACCACCTGGCGCACCGGGGGATCAAGGTCGGGGTGACGAGCCTGTGCTACTGGCAGCAGGGGGCGCGGCGGCCCCGGCGGCCCGAGTCGCTGAAGGCGGTACGGGCGCTGGAGGAGCTGCTGGGGCTGCCCGGGGAATCGCTGATCCGGCTGCTCGACGACGCTCCGGGCGACGGGGCCGGCGGCCGGCGGGGCAGGGCCGCGCGGCCGGCGGCCCGTGCGTACCGGTCGCTGCTGGAGGCCTCGGGGGTGGTGGAGCGGCTCATCGAGGGCCTGGGGCTGCCGCAGGACTGCGGACTGCACACGGTGGGGCACCACGAGCGGGTGCGGATCGGCGCGGAGCGGGAGCTGGTCGGCCGGGACTCGCTGCACGTGGTGCGGGCGCACCGCGACGGCGTCGACCGCTACGTGGCGATCCACCGCGGGGATCCGGGGTGCGTGGCGGAGCGGGTGGTGGTGCGGGCGGGCGACAACTGCCGCGTCGGGCGGGTGCGCTGGCACCGGGAGACCGGGGTGGTGGTGGCGGAGCTGCTGTTCGACACGCGGCTGCGGGTGGGCGACACGCACGTGTTCGGATACGGCTTCGAGGACGGTACGGGAGGGGAGAGCGTCGAGTACGTGCGCGGGTTCAACTTCGCGGGCGGGCAGTACGTGCTTCAGGTGGGGTTCCACGAGAAGGCGCTGCCGGTGCGGTGCCGGCGGTTCACGCAGACGTCGGCGACGGCGCCGCGCGGGGCGCGGGGCGACCTGACGCTGAGCGGCCCGCACCGCACGGTGCACTTCGTGGAGCAGGGGGTGCGCCCGGGGCGCCTGGGGATCGGCTGGGACTGGGAGTAGGCCGGCGGCGGACGGTCAGTCCTGCGGGCCGGCGACGAGCCTGCCGTTCCTGACGGTGACGGGCACCGCGGGCAGCGGGACGGTCGCGGGGCCCTTGAGCACCTCGCCGGTGGTGACGTCGAAGCGGCTGCCGTGGCACGGGCAGTTGCCCTCGTCCTCCTCGATCCGGTCGAGGGGGCAGCCCGCGTGGGTGCACTGGGCGCTGAACACCCGGTACTCGTCGTGGGCGGGGCGGTGCACCAGCAGGCGCTGCTCGCGGTAGAGCCGGGCGCCGCCCACGGGCACCTCGGCGGCCGGGCCGAGGTCGACGGGGGCGGTCGGGGTGGGCGTCCGGGCACGGCCCAGCTTGGACTCGGTGGAGCAGGCGGCGGCCCCGAGCCCGGCGGTGCCGGCGAGGGCGGCCCCCTTCAGCACGGTGCGGCGGGTGGCGGACTGGCCGGACATGGGCGCTCCAGGGCGTGCGGGGGCGGGGGGGCGTCGGCACGACGGGTACGTACCCGACGATACCGACGCGGTCCGCCGCCCCCGGGCCCGGGTTCCGTCCCGGGAGGCGGGCGGTGCGGCGCGGACGGCGGCCCGGCGGTCCGGCGGATCGGCCCGGCGGCGGTGCGGCGCGGC
>JAAXOU010000088.1 GCA_012396115.1 Streptomyces somaliensis DSM 40738
GCGGACGGCAGCGGCGACGCGGGGACCGCACCCGGCGCGGGCGCGGCGTCCGGAGGAGACGTGGTACCCGAAGGAGGCGTGGTGCCCGGCGCGGGCGCGGCACCCGGCGCGGGCGGGCCCTCCCCCGCGGCCGGTTCCGCGTCCGACGGCTCCCCGGCCCCCCGGTCCGGGACCCCCATGCGGTCCGCCGCGTCCTGGAGCCACTCCGGCGGTGTCAGCAGGAAGGACGTCTGGTTCAGGTCGATGCGCTCCGGCCGCCGGGGCGGCGGGACGTCGGCCGCCGCCCGGGCGCCGTACTCCTCCTCGTACCGGCGGATCACCTCGCCCACCGGCAGCCGCGGCCAGAGCGTGGCCTCGCCGCTGTCGCGGGCGATGACCAGCCGCTGCCCGCCGCCGTCCGAGGAGGGGCCGTCGGGGCGGTCCTCCGCCCAGGCGACGAAGCCCAGCTCGAACTCCCGCACCCGCACCTCCCGGTGCTGGTACGGCGGCACGTCGCCGTTGACCCACTCCTCGGCGCGCTCCTGCGCCTGCGCGAACGTCACCATCGGACCGTCACCCCTCACCCGTGACCGGGACGGCGCGTGCGAAGCCGCCGTCCACCATCAGGTTCGCCACCGTCTCCAGCTCCGGCGGGTTGCCCGCCAGCCGCTGCAGGAACTCGTCGAAGTCCGCGCCGCACGGCAGCAGGAGCCGCTCCATGCGCTCCTCGATCGCCGACCCGTCGCCGTCCCGCGCGTCGTCGTACGGGCAGAACCACACCGAGCCCGCCCCGGCGCCCCGCGTCCGCACCGCCAGCAGCCCTCCCTGGACGAAGGCGACGCCCAGGTAGTCCTTGGTCAGGTGGTCGCGCAGGCACTTGTTGACGTACACGAGGTCGTTGACGCCGGCCTCGTCGCGGACCGTGAAGAACGGCTGGTCGACGAGGAGCCCCAGCTCCGCGTCGAGGGCGACGCCGACCGGGGCGCAGCCGCCGGCGGCCTTGAGGAAGGAGCGGTAGGCGCCGGGCAGCCGGTAGCCGAGGTCCTCCTCGACGCCCTGGAGCTGCGTCTCCGTCACGGACACGGCGCTCCTGGGCAGCCCGAAGTGCGCGGGGCGGGTCTCCTGCAGGGGCCGGGTGCCCCGCTTGCCCTGGTCGACGGCCGCGGTGGCGAGGCCGCCGTGGTGCCGCAGCAGCGCCTTCACCTCGACCGGGACCAGTTCCATGCGGCGCGTGCGGGGGACGTGGTGCCAGGTCCAGCCGTGCGGGGTGGCGACCGCCGGGAGCGCGTCCCACAGGGGGTGGCCGGCGGCCTTGAGCGCGGCGTTCGCCGAGACGTGGTCGGTCAGCCGCAGCTCGTCCACGCCGAAGCCCTCCGGCGGCTCGGCGACCTCCGCGGCGGCACGGGCGTACGGGGAGAAGTCCGGGAAGCCCTCGGCGTCCACCCGTACCCCAGCGGGGTGGCGGGCGGCCCGGACGGGGTCCGGGAAGTGCACGAGCTGTCCCGCGTAGGCCGCGTTCGGCGGCGCGGCTTGGTGCCCGAGCCGACCTGTCGTCATGGCGGTTGCCCCCTGGCTGCTGCTGGCTGTTCCGCACAGCCTATGCGGTGGCCCCGGAGAGGGCCCCGGCCCTCCGCGGCGGTGACCGTCCGTCACGTCCGGGTGAACGGTCGGCGATCACGGGGCGCGTCGCTGGGCCGTTCCGGTGACCTCGTTTCCCATCTCCTCACCCGTTTGGCAGTCTGTCCACGCAACTGGGGGAATTGCGCAGAGGGGAGACGTACGCACCATGCACGCAGCGCAGTCAGGAACGGCGACCGCCGCCCGCGACGCGGGGCCCGGCGGCGGGGACCCGCGCCTCTCCTGGAGCACCGCCGCCCCCGACCGCGCGCCCGTGCTCCGCCACCGCCGCGACGGCATCCTGCCGACGGTGGGCGCGGCGCTCTCGGTGCGCGGCGAGACCCTCACGTGCACCGCGGCGCGGGGCGACCGCCCCCCGGTGCTGCACCCCCTCGTGCAGGACTTCCTGGACGCGCTCACCAGCGGGCAGCGGGAGCGCTTCACCGGGCGCTGCCCGGAGGCGATCCTGCTGTCGCGGCACCTGGCCGCCGCGGAGGAGGGCCGCTCCAAACGGGCCCGGCGCAAACCGCTGACGACCGGCGAGGCGAAGCGTTCCCTGAAGAACGCCAGGATCACGGCCCGGCGGATCCGTGAGGACGGCGACCCGCTGCACGGCAGTTACGCCGCGCCGTGCCGCTCGTGCGCCGCCCTGCTCGCGCACTTCGGCGTACGTCCCGTCGATCCGGCCCCGTCCCACCAGAACGGCTGACCGCACCCGCCATGCCCGACCTCGACACCACCCGCTTCTCCGTCGCCGTGGACGCCGCACTCCGGGAGGCCGGCTGGCGGCCGGGCCGCCGGGACATGCGGCAGGCCGAGCAGTGGGCCGACACGCTGCGGGCCCACGTGTCCCCGACCGGGCACCGGCACAGCGTCTTCCCCGCGGCGGTGGAGGTCTGGGCCGAGTTCGGGGGGCTGCGGATAACGCCCCCGCGGCAGGGCCGCCAGATCGCGCCGAGCCCGCTGCTGCTGGACCCGCTGGCGGGGCTGCACCTGGCGCGTAGCCTGTCGGACCTGGGGCGGGCGCTGGAGACCGAGCTGGCGCCGCTGGGGGCCGAGGGCGACGACCGGGGCGTGCTCGCCATCGACGTGGAGGGGCGGGTGTACGGGCTGGACCACGCGGGCGACTGGTACCTGGGCCCGGACTTCGACCACGCCCTGACGGCCCTCGTCACCGGCGCCCAGCCCGCCCGCCTGGCCAACCCCTGAGCGGCCGGACCGGCCCCGGGCCCGCCGGGGCGGCGGCACCGGCGGGCGGACCCCACCCGGTGGCCGGCCCGGCCGGGCGGCGGGCCTCCACCGGGCGGCGGGCCTCACCGGGCGGCGGGGAGGACGGCGGAGACCCGGAAGCCGCCCTCGTCGGTGGGGCCCGAGACGAACACGCCGCCCAGCGCCGTGACCCTCTCCCGCATGCCGAGCAGGCCGTTGCCGCCGCTGGGGAGGCGGGCGCTCGCGGCGGCCGCGTCGCAGGGGCCGTTCTCCACCTGCATGGCGACCTCCCCGCCCCGGTGGGCGAGGCGTACGACGACCCGGGCGCCCGCCGCGTGCTTGTGGACGTTGGTCAGGGCCTCCTGCACCACCCGGTAGGCGGTCTGCTCGACGTGCGGGGCGTACGCGCGGGCCTCGCCGTGGACGAGCAGTTCGACGGCCGTCCCCGCCGCGCGGGACTGCTCCACGAGCTCCTCGACGTCGCCGAGCCCCGGCCCGGCACCGTCCTCCGCGCCGGCGGGGACCGCGGCCGCCGGCGGCTCCCCCGCGGACGCGGCGGACGGCGCCACGGCGGGCGGCGGTACCGGCTCCGCCCGCAGCACGCCCAGCATCTCGCGCAGCTCCGTCAGCGCCTGCCGCCCCATCTCCCCGACGAGCGCCGCGTTGTCGGCCGCCTTCCGGGGGTCCTTCAGCGCCACCGCCTGCAGTGCCGCAGCGTGCACGACCATGAGGCTCACCCGGTGGGCGACCACGTCGTGCATCTCGCGCGCGATGCGGGTCCGCTCCTCCGTGCGGGCGAGCTGGGCGCGCTGCTCCGCCTGGTCGGCCAGGAGGGACAGCTCCTGCTCCAGGGAGTCGGCGCGTTCGCGCAGGCTCTCCATGAGGCGGCGCCGCGCGCCCACGTAGAGGCCGAGCAGGACGGGCGGCGCGGTCAGCCCGACCGAGACGAAGACCGACACCAGCGGCACGTACCAGGAGCCGGGGTCGAAGTCGGAGGCGGCGGCCTCCTGGCGCAGCCGCAGGAAGGTGACGAGGAGGACCGCGGCCGTCGACGTCGCCGCGAGCGACGCGGTGATCCGCCGCGGCACGTCGGAGGCGGCGAGGGTGTACAGGCCGACGACCGCCATCAGGTAGCCCATCTGGGCGGGTGTGACGGCGACGGAGACCAGGACGACCGCGACGGGCCGGCACCGCCGCAGGACCAGCGCCGATCCGGCGGCCAGTCCCAGTAACGCCCCGCCCGCCGTCGGCAGGTCGGCGGCCCCGGCGAAGACGGCGCCCTCGGCCGCGCACTCCAGGGCCGAGACGGCCCCGAGTCCGATGTCCAGCGCGGCTCCGCGCCGCCTTCCCCACCACCCGAACCCGCGGGGGGTCATGCCCGCGGTGTCCTGGTGCGCCCCCGTCGTGGTCATGCGCCCCAGCCTAAGGGCGGGCCCGCGCCGGCCCGCCGGGCACCGTCGCACGGAGGCCGGTCGGTACGGCATAGTGGTGCGTGCCGGTCCGGCGACCCGACTTCCCGTCCGGTTCGGCCGGGTTGATCCCCCATGGTGTAATCAGGCAGCACTGCGGGTTTTGGTCCCGTATGTTCAGGTTCGAATCCTGATGGGGGAGCCGTCGCCCCATCCGCGCACGGGTCCCGTGGCCTCCGGCCGGGACCCGTCCCCGCTCCGCCTCGGAAACCCCCCGGTATCCTGCGGGTGTCCACCACCCGAAGCCGAAGGGCCACCCGTGAGCGCCATCCCCCCGGCCGCAGTCATCGTCCTCGCCGCGGGTGAGGGCACCCGCATGAAGTCCAAGACCCCGAAGGTCCTGCACGAGGTCTGCGGACGCTCCCTCGTCGGACACGTCGTCTCCGCCGCGCGCGAGCTGGGCCCCGGGCACCTGTGCGTCGTCGTCGGCCACGCCCGCGAGCAGGTCACCGCCCACCTGCGGGAGCACTACGCCGGGACGCGCACCGCCGTCCAGTACGAGCAGAACGGCACCGGGCACGCGGTCCGCATGGCGCTGGAGGAGCTGGGAGGGGTCGACGGCACCGTGGTCGTGGTGTGCGGCGACACCCCGCTGCTGTCCGGCGGGACGCTGGGCGCGCTGGCCGCGACGCACGCCGCGGACGGCAACGCCGTCACCGTGCTGACCGCCGAGGTGCCGGACGCGACCGGGTACGGCCGCATCGTGCGCGACCCGGCCACGGGCGCCGTCACCGCGATCGTGGAGCACAAGGACGCCACCGAGGAGCAGCGTGCCGTCCGGGAGATCAACTCCGGGGTGTTCGCGTTCGACGGGCGGCTCCTCGCGGACGCGCTGGGCAAGGTCCGCACCGACAACAGCCAGGGCGAGGAGTACCTCACCGACGTGCTGGGCATCCTGCGCGAGGCCGGGCACCGGGTCGGCGCGTCCGTCGCGGGCGACCACCGCGAGATCCTCGGCATCAACAACCGCGTCCAGCTCGCCGAGGCCCGGGCGCTGTTCAACCGGCGCCTGCTGGAGCGCGCCATGGCGGACGGCGTGACGGTGGTCGACCCGGCGTCCGTGCAGGTCGACGTCACCGTGACGTTCGAGCGGGACGCGGTCGTCCACCCGGGCACGCAGCTGCTGGGCGCCACGCACGTCGCGGAGGACGCCGAGGTCGGCCCGAACACCCGCCTGCGGGACACCCGGGTCGGCCGGGGCGCCCGCGTGGACAACACGGTCGCGGACTCCGCCGTGATCGGCGAGGGCGCCTCCGTGGGCCCGTATGCCTACCTCCGCCCGGGGACCCGCCTGGGCGCCGGGAGCAAGATCGGCACCTACGTCGAGACGAAGAACGCCACGATCGGCGAGGGCACGAAGGTGCCGCACCTGTCGTACGTCGGCGACGCCACCATCGGCGAGCACACCAACATCGGCGCCGCCAGCGTCTTCGTCAACTACGACGGCGAGAAGAAGCACCACACGACGATCGGGTCCCACTGCAAGACCGGGTCGGACAACATGTTCGTGGCGCCCGTCACGGTCGGGGACGGCGCCTACACGGCCGCCGGCTCCGTGATCACCAAGGACGTGCCGGCCGGCGCGCTCGCCGTCGCCCGCGGCCAGCAGCGGAACATCGAGGGCTGGGTGGCCCGCAAGCGGCCCGGCAGCGCCGCCGCCCAGGCCGCCACGGCGGCCGCGGAAGGGCCCGGTGGCGAGGGCTGACCGAAAACACGTACGCCCCACTGGGCGTACGGTGGTACATGCATACGAATTCGGCTGGCTCGCGGCTCAGGGGAAACGCGACCAGAGAACACGTCCGAGGAGACAGTGCTGTGACCGGGATCAAGACGACCGGCGAGAAGAAGCTGATGCTCTTCTCCGGCCGCGCCCACCCCGAGCTGGCCGAGGAGGTCGCGCGCCGGTTGGCCGTCACCCTGGTGCCGACGAAGGTCTACGACTTCGCCAACGGCGAGATCTACGTCCGCTACCAGGAGTCGGCGCGCGGCGCGGACTGCTTCCTGATCCAGAGCCACACGGCTCCGATCAACAAGTGGATCATGGAACAGCTGATCATGATCGACGCTCTCAAGCGGGCCTCCGCGGCGAGCATCACCGTGATCATCCCGTCCTACGGCTACGCCCGGCAGGACAAGAAGCACAAGGGCCGCGAGCCGATCTCGGCGCGCCTCGTCGCCGACCTGCTCAAGTCCGCCGGCGCGGACCGCATCCTCACCGTGGACCTGCACACCGACCAGATCCAGGGCTTCTTCGACGGCCCGGTCGACCACCTGACCGCACTGCCGGTCCTCGCGGACTACGTGGGCGCGAAGGTCGACCGCACCAAGCTGACCATCGTCTCCCCGGACGCCGGCCGCGTGCGGGTGGCCGACCGCTGGTGCGACCGGCTGGACGCCCCGCTGGCGATCGTCCACAAGCGCCGCGACAAGGACGTCGCCAACCAGGTGACCGTCCACGAGGTCGTCGGCGAGGTCGAGGGCCGGGTGTGCGTCCTGGTCGACGACATGATCGACACGGGCGGCACGATCTGCGCCGCCGCCGACGCGCTGTTCGCGCACGGCGCCGAGGACGTCATCGTCACCGCGACGCACGGCATCCTCTCCGGCCCGGCCGGGGACCGGCTCAAGAACTCCAGGGTGAGCGAGTTCGTGCTCACCGACACCCTGCCGACGCCGAACGAGCTGAAGCTCGACAAGATCACGGTGCTGTCGATCGCGCCGACGATCGCCCGCGCGGTGCACGAGGTGTTCGAGGACGGCTCGGTCACCAGCCTCTTCGAGGAGCAGCAGTAGCACCGGCCGACCGCGCCGCGAGGGCCGCCTCCCCCGTCCGGGGAAGGCGGCCCTCCGCGCTCCCGGCGGCCGGGGAGGGCCGGCGACCGGTGATCGATTGGGTGGGCGCGGGACCGGCGAGTAGACTGTCGGGGTTGCTCGGCGAGGGAGGCCGTGGTCCAGGCGACCGCGGCGGTCCGTTATCGACGCGCTCTTCGTAGCAGGCCAGTCCAGTCGTGGCCGAGTGACCGCGACCAGATGCCCGTCCCCGCATACGAGGAGTGCGCCATGTCCGAGGTGAAGATCACCGCCGAGACCCGCAGCGAGTTCGGCAAGGGTGCCGCCCGCCGCATCCGCCGTGAGAACAAGGTCCCCGGTGTCCTGTACGGCCACGGTACCGAGCCGGTCCACCTGACCCTGCCCGGCCACGACCTGATGATGGCCCTGAAGACCTCCAACGCCCTGCTGGCGCTGGAGTTCGGCGGCAAGAGCGAGCTGGCCATCCCGAAGGCCGTCCAGCGCGACCCGCTGAAGGGCTTCATCGAGCACGTCGACCTGCTGCTGGTGAACCGCGGCGAGCAGGTCAACGTCGAGATCCCGGTCCACACCGAGGGCGAGCTGGCCCCCGGCGGCAACCTCCTGGAGCACGTGCTCAACGCCCTGCCCGTCGAGGCCGAGGCCACCCACATCCCCGAGTCCCTGACCGTCTCCGTCGAGGGCCTGGAGGCCGGCGCCTCCGTCCTGGCCAAGGACATCGCCCTGCCGAAGGGCGTCACCCTGGCCGTCGACGCCGACACCGTCGTCCTGCAGGTCCTGGCCGCGCAGGCCGAGGAGCCGGCCGCCGAGGGCGAAGAGGCCGCCGAGGCCTGATCCGGGCCGCGGCCCGACGTCCCCGTGGGGGGTGCCCCGGCACCCCCCACACCCCCATCCGGAGGCACACGCAGATGACGACGGACGCCAGCGCCCCCTGGCTGATCGTGGGGCTGGGGAACCCGGGCCCCGGCTACGCCGGGAACCGGCACAATGCCGGCTTCATGGTGGTCGACCTCCTCGCCGAGCGGACCGGCGGCTCCTTCAAGCGGCACGGCAAGGCGCAGGCCCAGGTCCTGGAGGGGCGGGTGGGGCCCCCCGGCCCGTCCGGCCGGCGGGTCGTGCTCGCCAAGCCGATGTCGTACATGAACCTGTCCGGCGGCCCCGTCACCGCCCTGCGGGACTTCTACAAGGTGCCCACGGGCAACGTCGTGGCCGTCCACGACGAGCTGGACATCGACTACGGCGCGCTCCGCCTCAAGCTGGGCGGCGGCGACAACGGGCACAACGGCCTCAAGTCGATGACGAAGGCGATGGGCCCCGACTACCACCGGGTGCGGTTCGGCATCGGCCGCCCGCCCGGCCGGATGCCGGTCGCGGACTTCGTCCTCAAGGACTTCTCCGCCGCCGAGCGCAAGGAGCTCGACTACTTCGTGGACCGCGCCGCCGACGCCGTCGAGGCACTGGTCACCGAGGGGCTGGAGCGGGCGCAGTCCGCGTACAACTCCTGACGGGCCGGCCCGCGGGATTGACCCGGCGCGCGCCCATGGCCAAGGATCGCGCCCCATGAGCCCGAAGAAGCGGATCGCCGTGCTCCCGTACGTCCGTCTCGCCGCCATGGCGCTGGTCGCCCTGCTGCTCGTGGCCGCGGGCGCCCGGGCCTCCTGGGGCACCGCGCAGCACGTACTGCTCCCCAAGGGCCGCGAGCACGGCACCCTGACGGTCACCGGCTGCGGCGAGGAGGTCTGCACCGGCCGCTTCGTCCCGCGGGAGCCCGCCGAGCCGCCCCGTACGGACGTCACGATCGCCCGGTCCGTCGCCGTGGAGGAGGACGGCCGGTACGAGGTCGTCGTGAAGCCCGACACCGCCGAGGCCGTCCGCACCGGCTGGGCGGGCGGGCTGTACGCGTGGCTGCCGCTGGGCGGCGCGCTGCTGCTCGCGGCCCCCGTCCTCGGCGCCGGGATGCGCCGGCCCCGCACCGCCTGGGTGTCGGGAGCGGCGGGCGGGGTACTGCTGGTGACGTCCTTCCTGGTGCTCTGAGGCCCCGGGACCGCGAGTGGCCGACGGGCCGTCAGCAGGGGCGGAGCGAACGGGTTGTGACGGAACCCGTACCGACTTCCGTACAACCAAACCGGAATTGACCGAACTGTTATCGAAACCGGGACCGGCAAACGGAATGAACCCGCCCGGATGCCTTTAATGACCCTTGACTGGTGTGCGACGTCACAGGAAGCTGAGCCGCCCCCCCACGGCCCAGTCACCTCTCACGTTGGACTGCCCATGCGCACCTTTTCGAAGACCACCGGCGCTCTGGTGGCGGCCGCGGTCTGCGGCCTGACGCTCACCCCCGCCGCCCACGCCGCCCCCGCCACCAAAGGCGACAACGGCACCGTGAAGATCCACGACGCCAAGACCGGCGAGGAACTCAAGAAGAACGAGCCGAAGGTCTGCGAGTTCTACCTCGACGCCTTCAAGTTCGACGCGACCCAGAAGGTCACCTGGGAGATCCAGGCCTGGGCCAACAACGACGTCGAGAAGGGCACGACCGTCAAGGACGGCGCGTTCACCCTCGACGCCGAGGGCCACGGCCGCACCGCGGACATGACCCTCCCCGACGGCCAGTACAAGCTGTTCTGGAGCTGGGAGGGCATGAAGGGCGCTCCCAAGCACAAGGTCTTCAAGAGCGACTGCCCCGGCACCCAGCCCGTCCCGTCCGGCACCCCGAGCGGGACCCCCTCGGGCACCCCGTCCGGGAAGCCCTCGGACATCCCCTCCGGGACCCCCTCGGGCACCCCCTCCGGGCCCTCCGCGTCCTCGCCGGCCCCGTCCTCGACGCCGGGCGCTCCGGTCCCGTCCGAGACCGCCCCGGGCGGCGCCGTGCCGACCGGCGCGCCGTCCCCGTCCGGCGACTCCCCGGAGGGTGACCTGGCCGAGACCGGCAGCAGCACCCCCGTCGTGGCCCTCGGCACCCTCGCCGCCGCGCTCGTCGCCGGCGGTGCCTTCCTGGTGATGCGCCGCCGCAAGGCCCAGCAGCACTGACGACGCGCCCCGCGCGCCTGAACGGGCGGGCCCCCGCCGGAGGGATCCGGCGGGGGCCCGTCCGCGTACCGGGGGAACCCCGTCAGCCGGTGTTGCGCAGACCGGCCGCCACGCCGTTCACGGTGAGCAGCAGCGCCCGGGCCAGCAGCGGGTCGGCCGGCTCGCCGGCGGCCGCCGCGTCGCGCTGCCGCTTCAGCAGGGCGACCTGGAGGTAGGAGATCGGGTCGAGGTAGGCGTCGCGGATCTGGAACGTCCGCCTCAGCGCGGGCTGCGCGTCCAGCAGTTCGCGCTCGCCGGTGGTCCGCAGGACCTGCTCCACGGTGAGGGCGTGCTCGGCCTCGATGGTGGCGAAGACGTGCCTCAGCCCGTCCGGCACGAGCGTGTCGACGTAGTGGCGGGCGATCCGCAGGTCCGTCTTGGCGAGGGTCATCTCGACGTTCGACAGGAAGTTGCGGAAGAAGTGCCACCTTTCGTACATCTCGTCGAGCACGTCGTCCAGGCCCGCGTCGCGCAGCGCCTTCAGTCCGGAGCCCACGCCGTACCAGCCGGGCACGATCTGCCGCGACTGCGTCCAGCCGAACACCCACGGGATGGCCCGCAGGCCGTCGAGTCCGGCGCCGGAGTCGGGGCGGCGGGACGGCCGGGAGCCCAGGTGCAGCTCCGCGAGCTGGTCGACCGGGGTGGAGGCGAAGAAGTACGCCGGGAGGTCCGGGTCCTCCACGAGCGCCCGGTACGCCGCGTGGGCGGCCTCGGAGACGGTGTCCATGGCCGCGTCCCAGCGGGCCAGGGCCTCGTCCGGCTGGCGCGGCCCGGTGTGCAGGGCGGACGCCTGGAGCGTCGCGGCGACGGTCAGCTCCAGGTTCTCCCGGGCCAGGGAGGGGATGAGGTACTTGTCGGAGATGACCTCGCCCTGCTCGGTGACCTTGATCTCGCCCTCCAGGGTGCCCCAGGGCTGGGCGAGGATCGCGTCGTGCGAGGGGCCGCCGCCGCGGCCGACCGTGCCGCCGCGGCCGTGGAACAGGCGCAGCCGCACCCCGTGGCGGTGGGCCACGTCGCGGAGCCTGCGCTGGGCCCGGTGGATCTCCCACTGGGAGGTGGTGATGCCGCCGAACTTGGAGGAGTCGGAGTAGCCGAGCATGACCTCCTGCACGTCGCCGCGGAGCGAGACGAGCCGCCGGTACGACGGGTCGGCGAGCATGTGGTCGAGGATGACGTCGGCGGCCCTCAGCTCGTCGGTCGTCTCCAGCAGCGGCACGATGCCGATCTTCGCCCAGCCGGCGTGCAGGTCGACCAGGCCCGCCTCGCGCGCCAGGACGGCGGCGGCGAACACGTCGTCGGCGCCCTGGCACATCGAGATGATGTACGACTCGACGACCTCGGGCCCGAACCGCTCGAACGCCGCCTTCACCGTGTGGAACACGCCGAGGGTCCTCCGCCCGGCCTCGTCCAGCGGCGCCGGCGTCGGGGCGAGCGGGCGCCGGGAGCGCAGCTCCTTGGCGAGCAGCTTCCGCCGGTACTCGCGGGGCATGTCCGCGTACCGCCAGGACTCCTCGCCGAGCCGGTCGAACAGCTGGCCGAGCGCGTGGTGGTGGGCGTCGGCGTGCTCCCGGACGTCCATCGTGGCCAGCTGGAGGCCGAAGGCGGACAGGGTGCGGATGGCGCGGTCCAGGTGGCCGTCGGCGAAGAGGCCGCCCCGGTGCTCACGCAGCGAGGTCTGCAGGAGGGTGAGGTCCCGGAGCAGTTCGGCGGTGCCGAGGTAGTCGCGGCCCTCCTGGTGCGGGGTGTCCCGGGCGAGGCGCTCGCGGGTGTTGACGAGCTTCCGCCGGATGCAGGTGGCCTTGAGCCGGTACGGCTCCTCGGCGTTCAGCCGCCGGTAGCGGGGGCTGATCTCCGGCAGGCGGTCCAGGTCCCGCTGGAGGGAGTCGAGCAGCTCCGGGGTGGCGCCGGCGTACCGGATGGAGTTCGACAGCAGGCCGCGCAGCTCGTCGACGACCTCGATGGCGTCGGTCAGGCCGTGCTCGTGCTGGAGGATCAGCACCTCCCAGGTGACGTCCGGGGTCACGTTGGGGTTGCCGTCGCGGTCGCCGCCGATCCAGGTGCCGAAGGTCAGCGGGCGGGTGCCGGCCGGCAGCTCGAAGCCGACCCGCTCCAGTTCGGCGGCGAGGTCCTCCAGGACGTCGCCGACCGCTCCGGCGTGCAGCTCGTCCAGGTAGTACAGGGCGTTGCGGGCCTCGTCGGCGGGCTCGGGGCGGACGACGCGGAGCTCGTCGGTCTGCCAGACGAGGTCGATGTTCTCGGCGATCCGCAGGTCGTGGCGGCGGCGGTCGGCGGCGGTGGCCGGCTCGTCGAGGAGGGCGGCGATCCGGCGGAGCTTGTTCAGCACGGAGCGGCGCGCGGCCTCGGTGGGGTGCGCGGTGAAGACCGGGCGGACGTTGAGGTTGCGGACGGTCTCGCGGACGTGCTCGGGGTCGCCGTCCTTGAGCATGTCGGCCGTACGGGCGAGCAGGCCGCCCTCGGTGGCACGGCGGGCGCGCATCTCGCGGCCCCGGTGGACCTGTTCGGCGACGTTGGCGAGGTGGAAGTAGACGGAGAAGGCGCGGACCAGCCGGGCGGCGGTCGCCAGGTCGGTGTCGCCCAGCAGCTCGGCGGCGGCCTCGCCGTCCTCGCGCGTCAGGCGGCGGACCTTCTCGACGAGCTCCAGGAGCCCGGGGCCTTCCTGCCGTACGAGCGTCTCGCCCAACAGGTCACCCAGTCGGCGGATGTCGGCGCGCAGTTCGGCGCCGGCGGAGGGGGTCTGGTCGGCACTGCTCACGGGTGCGGCTCCTTGCAGTGATGAACACGTCTGGAGGGGTACTGCTGAGGTGTCCCCGGGATCGCCCCGTCGACGCACCGGCTGGTCCTCGCGAGGCGGCCCCCGCGGGACGCTGCGGACCGCGCTGTCCGACGGCACCCAGGATAGGTGCCCGTCCGGAGGGCGCCGCCGCGGCCCCTTGCCCCCGGCCCGGGCACTGCCATACTTACGACTCCGTAGGTTACGGAACCGTAGGGAGGCCCGTCCGGGCCTCCGTCCACCCTCCCATCGCCAGACCTCTCCCTCACCCCCAAGGGGACACCCATGACCACGAGCCCCGAAGTGCTCGACCGCACCGACCACGAGCAGGCCCCGGACTCCGCCACGCTGGGCGGTGACAGCAAGCGCTCCGTCGAGCAGATCGCCCTGCTCCTCTTCATCACCGTGCCGTTCCTCGCCCTGCTGGCGGCCGTGCCGCTGGCCTGGGGGTGGGGGGTGAGCTGGCTCGACCTCGGCCTGCTGACCGCGATGTACTTCATCGGCTGCCACGGCATCACGATCGGCTTCCACCGCTACTTCACCCACGGTTCGTTCAAGGCGAAGCGCCCGCTGCGGATCGCACTGGCGATCATGGGCTCGCTGGCGGTGGAGGGGCCGCTGGTGCGCTGGGTGGCCGACCACCGCAAGCACCACAAATTCTCGGACGGGGAGGGCGACCCCCACTCGCCGTGGCGGTTCGGGGAGACGCTCCCGGCGCTGATGAAGGGCCTGTGGTGGGCGCACATCGGATGGATGTTCGACGAGGAGCAGACGCCGCAGCACAAGTACGCCCCCGACCTGGTCAAGGACCCGGCGCTGCGCCGGATCTCCCGCCAGTTCGTGCTGTGGACGATCGTCTCCCTCGCGATCCCGCCGCTGGTGGGCGGGCTGGTGACGATGTCGTGGTGGGGCGCCTTCACCGCGTTCTTCTGGGGTTCCCTGGTACGGGTGGCGCTGCTGCACCACGTCACGTGGTCGATCAACTCGATCTGCCACGCGGTGGGCAAGCGCCCGTTCAAGTCGCGCGACCGCTCGGGCAACGTGTGGTGGCTGGCGGTCCTGTCGTGCGGTGAGTCCTGGCACAACCTGCACCACGCGGACCCGACGAGCGCCCGGCACGGCGTCATGCGGGGCCAGGTCGACTCCAGCGCGCGGCTGATCCGCTGGTTCGAGAAGCTGGGCTGGGCCTACGACGTGCGCTGGCCCACCGAGGAGCGGATCGAAGCCCGCCGGCAGACACAGACCGCGAACGCGGCATGATGGACGGTGTGGCGATCGACGGCAGCGGTACCAGCGGTGACAAACCCCGGCGCGGACGCCGCGTCCGGATGACCGGTGCCGAGAGGCGCCAGCAGCTGCTCGACGTCGGCCGGACCCTGTTCGCCGCACGCGGCTTCGAGGGCACGTCGGTGGAGGAGATCGCGGCGAAGGCCGGGGTGTCGAAGCCGGTCGTGTACGAGCACTTCGGCGGCAAGGAGGGGCTCTACGCCGTCGTGGTCGACCGGGAGGTGCGCCGGCTCCTGGACATGGTGACCGGCGCGCTCACCGCGGGCCACCCGCGCGAGCTGCTGGAACAGGCGGCGTTCGCGCTGCTGGACTACATCGAGACGTACACGGACGGCTTCCGGATCCTGGTGCGCGACTCGCCGGTCGCGCAGTCGACGGGTACGTTCGCCTCGCTGATCTCGGACATCGCCACCCAGGTCGAGGACATCCTGGGCCTGGAGTTCAAGGCCCGCGGCTTCGACCCCAAGCTGGCGCCGCTGTACGCGCAGGCGCTGGTGGGGATGGTCGCCCTGACGGGGCAGTGGTGGCTGGACGCCAGGAGGCCGAAGAAGGCCGAGGTGGCCGCGCACCTGGTCAACCTGGCGTGGCACGGGCTGGACGGCATGGAGCAGAAGCCCCGGCTCATAGGCCACCGCAAGTCCTGACCCCCGCCCCCGGGGCCCCGGGCGGGCCCTCCCGCGAGCGGCTCCGCCCCGGGGACCGGGGCGGCCGCGCGGGCGCCGGCCGGGACCCCGCCGCCA
>JAAXOU010000089.1 GCA_012396115.1 Streptomyces somaliensis DSM 40738
GATACCGAGGTGCCGGCGGCACGGTGCGCACCCCGTGCTGGGGGCGGTGGGAGACCCTCTCCGCAGGTCAGCAGGCGGTCAACCGGTCCCATGCGAAGATCCGGGCCCTCGTCGAGCAGGCCGTCGCCACTCTCAAGTCCTGGCGACTTCTGCGCAAACTGCGGTGCTCGACCACCCGGATCACCAGCCTCGTCCAAGCCGTCCTCACCTTGCATCCGACCAGCTCAGCGTGAGGTTGGAAAAGGCTCAATGACGTCGGACTCCACCCTGCGCTTCCGCGAGCGGCAGGAGGTCGAGACGGAGCTGATCGCGCAGGGGTACGTGGTGGAGGACGTACGCGACGCGCCCGACAGGCCGGGCAAGGAGTTCGTCTTCGTCGCGCGACGTCCGTAGCTCAGCCCACGAGAGACCTCGCCGCGCAGATTGATCGGGACTCGATCACTTCGCCGAGCAGATCCAGCGGGAACCCTCACAAGCACTGGGAACGGACACCATCGTGCTCAGGCACACCGCGTCGGTGCGCCCGGTGCATAACTTCCGCTAGCGTGCGCTTGCAATTGTTAGCGAAGGTGGTGCAGCATCGAGGTATGGCATCACTGAACGTCGGCAACCTCGGCGAGTACCTGCGCGAGCAGCGGCGCACCGCGCAGCTGTCGCTGCGGCAGCTCGCGGAGGCGGCCGGGGTGTCGAATCCGTACCTGAGCCAGATCGAGCGCGGGCTGCGCAAGCCGAGCGCGGAGGTGCTCCAGCAGGTCGCCAAGGCGCTGCGGATATCGGCCGAAACGCTGTACGTGCGGGCCGGCATCCTCGACGAGCGGGACCGGGAGGAGCTGGAGACGCGGGCCGTCATTCTCGCCGACCCCTCGATCAACGAGCGGCAGAAGCAGGTGCTGCTCCAGATCTACGACTCCTTCCGCAAGGAGAACGCGCTCGACACGCAGGGCGGCACCGGTGATGCCGGAGCAGGCACAGGATCCACCGAACTCTGACTCCACCACGCTCGCGCGCACCGTCGCGCGACGAACCCGCGACACGGGAGGACCACAGACCATGGCCATCATCGACGAGCTGCGCACCCCCCTCTACTTCGCCGCCGGTACCGCCGACCTCGCCGTGCAGCAGGCCCGCAGGATCGCCGCCGAGGCCCCGGCCCGGCTGGACGCGGTGCGCAACACCGACCCGAAGGCGGTGCAGGAGAAGGTCGCCGCGCAGGCGAAGGAGGCGCAGGCGACGCTCCAGACCAAGCTCACCGAACTGATCGGCGGCCTCGACACGGACCTGAAGAAGCTCGGCGAGACCGCCCAGAGCCTCGCCCTGCGCGGCGCCGGAGCGGCGGCCGAGTACGCCGTGAAGGCCCGCGAGACGTACGAGAAGGTCGCCGAGCACGGCGAGCAGACCGTCAGGGCGTGGCGGGGCGAGGCCGCCGAGGAGATCACCGAGATCGCCATCGCCGTCGAGCCCGACTCCGCCCCGGCGACCGGGGCCGGCAAGGCCGAGCGCGCCGGCAAGGCCGAAGGGGCCGGGCAGGCCGGTGCGGGGACCGCCGACGCCGAGGCGGGCACCGGATCCGGGGCCACCCGGAAGACCCCCGTCCGGAGGACCGCCGCCCGGAAGGCCGCCCCTTCGGACGCCGTCGACGAGAAGTGACCCGGAGCGCCCCGCCGGGGCCGGCACCGGGCCGGTGCCGGCCCCGGCCGGGCACCGGCCCGGTTGCCCGGGCGTTGTACGGGTAGCTTGGCCGCGAACGCCCCACTCATTCGACAGGCGGTATCCACCATGCTGATGTCCGGCTTCAACTCGTTGCTCGGACTGCTGTCCCTCGCGATGCTCGTGCTCGCCGTCGTCGCGCTGGCCTTCGCCGCTCTGGCACGGGAGGACGCCTACCGGGCCGCGGACAAGCAGACCAAGCCGTTCTGGCTGATCGTCCTGGGCGTCACGGTCGTCGTGAACGTCTTCCCGATCCTCCTGGTCCTCCAGCTCGCCGGACTCGTCGCGACCATCGTCTTCATGGTGGACGTCCGCCCCGCCCTGCGCGGGGTCTCGGGCGGCGGCCGCCGCGGATCCAGCAGCGACGGCCCGTACGGCCCCTACAACGGCGGCCGGTGACCGCCGCCGACCGACCGGGCCGCCCGCGGCGCGCCCGTCAGCGGGCCGCCCTGGCCAGCAGCAGGACCGCCACGTCGTCCGTGAGCTCCCCGGCGTTCAGGTGGCGGACCTCCGCCACCGCGGCCTCCAGGAGCTCCTCGCCGACCAGGCCGCGGGCGAGCTGGCGGTTGATCATCTCGACCATGCCCTCCTGACCGAGGCGCGGCGAGCCGGGGCCCGCCGAGCGGCCCTCGATCAGGCCGTCCGTGTACATGATCAGGCTCCACGCCCCGCCCAGCTCCACCTGCAGCCGTGGCCACCGGGCCCTCGGCAGCAGGCCCAGCGCCGGGCCGCCCTCCTCGTACGGGAGCAGCCGGGCGCCCTGCGCGGGGCGGGCCAGGAGCGGCGCGGGATGGCCGGCCAGGCACACCCCGGCCCGCCGTCCGTCGGGCGCGATGTCCACCGTGCACAGGGTGGCGAAGACCTCCTCGCTCTCCCGCTCGTGCTCCAGCACCCGCTGCAGCGTCGACAGCAGTTCGTCGCCGCACAGCCCCGCGAACGTCAGCGCCCGCCACGCGATGCGCAGTTCCACGCCGAGCGCCGCCTCGTCGGGCCCGTGCCCGCACACGTCGCCGATCATCGCGTGCACCGTGCCGTCCGGGGTGCGCACCGTGTCGTAGAAGTCGCCGCCCAGCAGGGCGCGCGAGCGGCCCGGCCGGTAGCGGGCGGCGAAGCGCAGGTCGGAGCCCTGGAGCAGCGGTGTCGGCAGGAGCCCGCGCTCCAGCCGGGCGTTCTCCTGGGCCCGCAGCCGCGACTCGGCCAGCTTCACCTGCACCGAGTCGGCGCGCTTGCGCTCCACCGCGTACCGGATGGCCCGGCTCAGCAGCGGCCCGTCCAACTCTTCCCGGAACAGCCGGTCCTGCGCTCCGGCCCGTACCGCCTCCGCCGCCAGCTCCGCACGTTCCGACCTCGCCAGGGCGAGCACGGCGTGGCGCGGGGCGACGCGCAGGACGTGCCGCAGCCCGGCCAGGGGGTCGTCGTGCCGCGCGTCGGAGGGCAGGTCGAGGTCGACCAGGACGCAGTGCACGTCGTCGGTGAGCAGCCGCTCCGCCTCCGTGAGGTTCCGGGCGGTGCGTATGCGGATGCGGTTGCCGACGGCGTCGACCAGTTCGGGAACGGTGAACGTGCCCGCCGGATCGTCCCCGATCACCAGCAGGGTGAGGTCGCCGTTCGCCCCGTCGGGCGTGTTCACCCTCTGCCGCTGTGCGGGCAGGGGCGCGGGTACGGGCATTGCTTCCGTTTCCTTCCCTCCCCCCGAGGGTGCGGCGGAGCACCGGACGACACCCCGCCGACGGGGACCATAGCGGCACCCGGCGCTCGAACGGAATGGCGATCAGTGAAGAGACCGAGGCATATGCCGTGCAAGGGAGGGAGTCGGCCATCCCCGCATGAGAAACATCACGCGGGGACCGCCTTCCATCCGTGGTCCGTGTCGTACGGGCCCCGGGCGCCCAGGCGCCGGCGGCCCGCGGCCCGTGCCGTACGGATCCGGGCCGTTCGGTGTTCGCGGCCCGGCCCGCCCAGAGTGCCCCCGCAGTCCGGATGCCTGTGGTCCGCCGTCCGGATGCCTGTGGTCCGCGGTCCGGATGCCCGTGGTCCGCGGTGCGCCGTCCGCGGTCGGTCCGGGCCGGGTCACCTGTCCGGGCGGACCACCCCCAGGATCGGCAGGGAGCCGGCCCCCGCCACCGTGATGTGCCGTCCCGGTCGCGGGGCGTGGACCATCATCCCGTCGCCGATGTACATCCCCACGTGGCTGGCGTCCCCGAAGTAGACGATCAGGTCGCCGGCCCGCATGTCCCGGACCGCCACCCGCGGCAGCAGCCGCCACTGCTCCTGCGACGTGCGCGGGATGCCGCGGCCGGCCGCGCCCCAGGCCCGCTGCGTGAGCCCGGAGCAGTCGTACGCGTCCGGTCCCTCCGCCCCCCACACGTACGGCTTGCCGACCTGCGCCATGGCGAACCCGACGGCCTCCGCGCCCTGCGCGCTCGCGCTGCGGCCGGTCTCCTTCAGGGCGCCGGAGGCCAACCACGCCGCCTGCGCGTCCATCTGGGCCTGCCGCTCCAGGTGCCGCAGCCGCTCCCGCTCGGCGGCCTCCAGCCGCGACTCCAGCCTCTCCGCCGCCGCGATCTTCTGCGTTATCAGCTTCTTCGCCGCGGCCTGGCGGACGCGGTTCGCCTCCAGGCGGGTCCATTCGACGCTGGCGTCCCTGGTGTACGTCTCCAGGTCCTCCTGGCCGCGCTGAAGCTCCGCCAGCAGGTCCCTGGTGGCCTTCTGGCCCTGCGCGAGGCGGTCGGCGCCCTCCAGGAAGAGCCTCGGGTCGTCGGTGAGGACGAGCTTCGCCTCCTCCGGGATCCCGCCGTTGCGGTACTGGGCGCGGGCGGCCGCTCCGGCGCGCCGCTTCAGCGCGGCGATCCTCTCCCGGCCGTCGACGATCGCCCGGGACAGCTTGGCGATCTCGGCGGACTGCTTCTTCGCCTGCTCCTCCGCGAGGTTGTACGCGTCGGTCGCGGAGGCCGCCTGCCGGTACAGCGCCTCGATCTCCGCGCGCACCTCCTCCAGGCTCCTCCGCGGCTGCTGGGCGCTCGCGCCGGGAGTCGGCGCGGGCACGGGCGCGGCGTGGGCCGGCCCCGCGAGAACGGTCAGGGCGCACACGGCGGTGACCGCGATGGTGACGCGACGGCGTCGGTTCACAGACTTCCCCCTCCGGACGTCGACCGGCCAGACAACACCGCACCCCACCTGACTTACCGTCAGTAACCCCCGGTGCCGCTGGCGATCGTGTCATGTCTCCCGTGAAAGTAACAGGGCGGGGAAGGCGCTTCCGCGGGCTTTCCACAGGCTGGGGGCGGGTGGCGCCACCAGCGCGGCCGTCCACAGGGAGCGGTTGCGCCGCCGCGTGCGCCGTGCTCCTAACGGGACGCCGCAGGCCAACCCCGCGGGGCCAGCGCGTCCCAGCGCACCGTCAGCTCGCCTTGGCGCCAGCGCCGGGGCCCGTCGGCCAGCGGCCAGTCCGCCGCCAGGGCCGAGGCCGCCGCGATCCACCGCTGCCGCGCACCCAGGGGCGCGTACGGGGCGGCCGCCGCCCAGGCCCGGTCGAAGTCCCGCAGGAACGCGTGGACCGGCTCGCCCGGGACGTTCCGGTGGATCAGGGCTTTGGGCAGTCGTTCCGCCAGGTCGGAGGGCCGCTCCAGGGAACCGAGGCGCGTGGCGAACGTCACCGTGCGCGGCCCCTCGGGGCCGAGCGCCACCCAGACGTGGCGGCGGCCGATCTCGTCGCAGGTGCCCTCCACGAGGAGGCCGCCCCGCGCCGCGAGCCGCCCGCACAGGCGGACCCACACGTCCGCGACCTCGCCCTCGTCGTACTGGCGCAGGACGTTCGCCGCGCGGATCAGGTCCACCGGGCCGTCGACCGGCACCTCGAAGCCGCCGTGCGCGAACGACAGGCCCTCCCGCGCGTAGGGCCGGGCGGCGGCCACGCGCGCGGGGTCGATCTCCACCCCCACGACCCGGGCGCGCGGGTCGGCGTCCCGGCGGAGGCGCTCCAGCAGCTCCACGGAGGTCCAGGGGGCCGCGCCGTAGCCGAGGTCGACGGCGACCGGCGGGGCGGCGGAACGGCGCAGGGCGGCGCCGTGGGCGTCGGCGATCCAGCGGTCCATGCGGCGCAGCCGGTTGGGGTTGGTGGTCCCGCGCGTGGGACTCCCGACGGGGCGTGTCATCCGCGGAGCCATGCCACGAGCGTAGACGCCCCCAGCGGCCCGCCTCCGGGGCCCGTCTCCGGGGCCGCCTCCGGGCCCGCCTTCGGGGCCGTCTCCAGGACGCCTACGGGATGTCTACGGGGCTCGTACGGGGGACCTCTGAGAGCACCTCCGGGGCCTGTTCCAGGGCCGTCTCCGGGTCCTCCCTGAGGCCGTCCCGGCCTTCCGTGGCCGGGAGACCCCGTCGGAGGCTCGCGTCGCCGCCGCGGAGGTGGGGGCGGCGCCCTGAGCCGCAACGGAGTCCTGGGGCCGTGGTAGCGCCATGGGGTCGCGGCGGAGCCCAGGGGCCGGCGTCGTACCGAAGGTCCGGCTCCGCCCCGAGGCCCGTTTCCACCCCGGGGCCCGGTTCCGCACCGGAGGTCCGGCGCGACCCTCGGGGGCCGGTTCCACCCGGGGGCCCGCTGTCGTACCGGAGCAGGGGCCCGGCCCCGTCCGGTGTCCCGGGGCGGTCCGGTGTCCCGGGGCGGTCCGGGGGCCTCGGCCCCTTCGTCCCGGGGCGGTCCGGGGGCGCCGGCTCATCGTCCCGGGACTTCCGGCCTGCTCGCACCGGTACGCCGTCCGACTCCCCTTACCGGAGAGCCCGGCGGTGTACCGGTGCGGCGGTCCCGGACCGTCGCGGGAGCGACGGCGCCGTCTCGGCGGCCCCCACCCCGTCCCGCAGGCACCGGAACCGTCCAGGCGCCCCGGACCGCGCCACGACCGGCCCGACCCGTGTCCCGACCGATCCGCCCGTGCCCCTGGAGCGGCGGATTCGTCTCGGGAAGCCCCGGTACCCGACCGTCTGGCCGGTACCGGCGGCGCCCCCACCCGGAAGACACCGCGGAAGGCAAGGAAGGCACCGCGGAGGGCACCGAAACCCCGGGCCCCGGACCTCGGGCCCCGGAGAACCCACCCCAGCCCCGGCCCCCGACCCCCGTCCCCACCCCCATCCCTGCCTCCGCAGCCCACTCGCGGCCCACCCGCGGCCCCTCGCCCACGGCCCGGCGTAATGAATTGGCAAAGCGGAAATGAAAGCCCGCCCCCGCACTGTTGTGGCCGGGCGGAAGGGCCCGCGGGCCCTCCTCCGCCGTGCCGCCCCGACCCTGCCCCTGAGCGGAAGGACCGACGACGTGAGCCAGTACGTGTCCCGGTTCGCCGGCACCCTGGTACCACCGCCCCGGCTCAGGCGGCCCGGACGGCTCCGCCGGGGCCCGCGGCGGGTCGCCATGCTGAGCGTCCACACCTCCCCGCTCCACCAGCCAGGCACCGGCGACGCGGGCGGCATGAACGTCTACATCGTCGAGCTGGCGAAACGTCTCGCCGCCATCGACATCGAGGTCGAGGTCTTCACCCGCGCCACCGCGGGCGGCCTGCCCCGGTCCGTCGAGCTCGCCCCCGGCGTCCTCGTGCGGCACGTCGAGGCCGGCCCGTACGAGGGCCTCAACAAGGAGGACCTCCCCGCCCAGCTGTGCGCCTTCACCCACGGCGTCATGCACGCCTGGGCGCGCAACCGGCCCGGCCACTACGACCTCGTCCACTCCCACTACTGGCTCAGCGGCCACGTCGGCTGGCTCGCCGCCGAGCGGTGGGGCGCTCCGCTCGTCCACGCCATGCACACCATGGCCAAGGTCAAGAACGCCGCGCTCGCCGAGGGCGACACCCCCGAGCCCGCCGCCCGCGTCATCGGGGAGACGCAGATAGTCCGCGCCTCCGACCGGCTGATCGCCAACACCTCCGGCGAGGCCGAGGAACTGGTCCGCCACTACGACGCCGACCCCGCGAAGGTCGCCGTCGTCCATCCCGGTGTCAACCTGGACCGCTTCCGCCCCGCCGACGGCCGCGCCGCCGCACGCGCCCGCCTGGGCCTGCCGCAGGACGCCTTTGTCCCCCTCTTCGCCGGCCGCATACAGCCCCTCAAGGCCCCCGACGTCCTGCTCCGCGCCGTCGCCCGGCTCCTCGACGCCGAACCGTCCCTGCGCCCCCGCACGGTCGTCCCCGTCGTCGGCGGCCCCAGCGGGAGCGGCCTCGCCAGACCGGAGGGCCTGCAGAAACTGGCGGCCCGGCTCGGCATCGCCGACGTGGTCCGCTTCCACCCGCCCGTCGCCCAGCAGGAGCTGGCCGACTGGTTCCGCGCGGCGAGCGTCCTCGTCATGCCCTCCCACAGCGAGTCCTTCGGCCTCGTCGCCATCGAGGCGCAGGCGACCGGCACGCCCGTCGTGGCGGCCGCGGTCGGCGGCCTGCCGGTGGCCGTCCGGGACGGCGAGACCGGGTTCCTGGTCGAGGGCCACGACCCGGCCGACTACGCGCGCGCACTGGCCCGGTTCGCCGCCGACCCGCACCTCACCGCCCGCCTCGGCGACGCCGCCGCGCGCCACGCCCGGTCCTTCGGCTGGGACCGGGCCGCCTCGGCCACCGCCGAGGTGTACGCGGCTGCCGTCCACGAGCGCCGCCGTCGCGTACGCTCGCCCCATGGCTGACGCACAGCAGATCATCGAGTCCGCACTGCGCGACGCCGACCTGGCCTGGGAGTCACCGGAGCCCGGCTCGTACGTCGTCACGCTCCCCGGCACCAAGAAGCTGTCCACCACCCTCTCGCTGCGCCTGGGCGACCACTCGCTGTCACTCAACGCCTTCGTCATCCGCCACCCCGAGGAGAACGAGGCCGCCGTCCACCGCTGGCTGCTGGAGCGGAACCTGAAGCTGTACGGGGTCGGGTACGCCGTCGACCCGCTCGGCGACGTCTACCTCACCGGCAAGCTCCCCCTGTCCGCCGTCACGCCCGAGGAGCTGGACCGCCTGATGGGGTCCGTCCTGGAGGCGGCGGACGGCGCGTTCAACACCCTGCTGGAGATGGGGTTCGCCTCGGCGATCCGCAAGGAGTACGAATGGCGGGTCTCCCGCGGCGAGTCCACCCGCAACCTGGACGCCTTCAGCCACCTCACACAGCCGTCGAAGTGACGCCGTAGCCGACCCCGGCGACGTCGTAGCCGACCCCGGCGAGCGCACCGAACGGCCGCCTCCACCCCGTTTCCCCCGCTCCACCCCGTTCCCCTCCACCTCACCGCGCGGCGCCCCGCGGACGTACGGCACCCCCGAGCCCGTACGTCCCCGAGCCCGTACGTCCCCGAGCCCGTACGTCCCCGAGCCCGTACGCCCCTGTGGGCCTCCCGGGTGCGGAAGGCCCGGCGCGGCCTCACACCGTCCTGAGCCCGGCGCCCTCGGCGCCCGGGACGGCCGCCTCCGCGGCGGCCGCCTTCCCGGCTTCCGCGGCACCCGTCCTCCCGGCGCCTTCGACGCCCGGCCCCGCGGCCTCCGGCCCCGCCGCGACCTCCGCGCCCCCGGCCTCCGCCCCCGCACCCGCCACCGGCCCGGCGTCCGTTCCCGTACCTACCACCGGCCCGGCCTCCGCCCCCGCACCCGCCACCGGTCCGGCGTCCACCCCGGTCTCCGTCCCGGGGCCGTTCAGCGGGCCCCGCAGCAGCGCGTACCCGGCGGCGGCCACCAGGGAGACGACGGTGCAGCCCAGCCACAGGGCGTCCGGCCCCGGGCCCTCGACCACCCAGCCCGCCGTGACCGGTGCGACGAACCCGCCGATCGACCACGACATCCCCATCACCCCCTGGTACCGGCCGCGGGCGTGGACCGGCGCCAGCCGGGCGGTGGCGGCGGCGTTCACCGGGATGTAGACCATCTCGCCGACCGTCCACACCACCACGGTCAACGCGAACGCCGGCGCCGACTCCGCCAGCGCCGTCGCGCCCAGGCCCACCGCGAACAGCAGCGCCGACACGACGAGCAGCGCGGCCGGCGACCGCCCCTCGGTGATCCGGTTGACGAGCAACTGGAAGGCGACGATGACGACGCCGTTCACCGCGACGACCACGCCGTACGACTCCGGCTCCAGCCCCTCGGCCGTCATGGTCAGCGGCAGCCCCATCCACACGGTGCTGAAGACGGTGCACACGAGCAGGCTCAGCAGCACCAGCGTCCGGAACGGCCCGTCCCGCAGCACGTCCAGCGTCGTCACCCGGGGCTCGGCGCGCTTCCCCCCCGCGTTCGGCGGCGTCTCGGGGCGGGTCTCCGGCAACCGCACGAACACGATCACCGCGCACAGCACCGTCGCGACGGCCTCCACCAGGAACAGC
The DNA here is from genome assembly GCA_012396115.1 of Streptomyces somaliensis DSM 40738. Classification (GTDB taxonomy): domain Bacteria; phylum Actinomycetota; class Actinomycetes; order Streptomycetales; family Streptomycetaceae; genus Streptomyces; species Streptomyces somaliensis. The sequence continues at coordinate 10,025 of JAAXOU010000089.1, forward strand.
GTCCGGTAACCGAGGAACAGCGCGGCGCCGCCGCCGATCGCGGCGATGGCGAAGCCCAGGTTGAGCGCCCAGTAGTTCAGCGCGTACGCCCGCCGCCGGTCGTGCTCCGGCACCTGGTCCGCGATGGTCGCGCCGATGGCGGGCCGCACGGACTGCATCGCGACGCCCATCAGCAGCACCACCGCCGCCACGGCCCAGGCGCTGGTCACCACGGCCAGTGCCGCCGCGCACCCGGCGGCCGCCAGGTGCCCGGCCACCATGGTCGGCCGGCGTCCCCACCGGTCGCTGAGCACGCCGCCCAGCGGCGACCCGGCGATGCCGCCGAGCCCGTGCAGCGCGACCACGAGCCCCGCGTACCAGCCGGAGAAGCCCAGCTCCTGGGTGAGGAAGAGCGACAGGAACGTCAGGACGAACGCCCCCGTACGGTTCACCAGGGTCGACAGCCACAGCCACCAGAACCCTCCGGGAAGCCCGGACACCGTGCGACGAGCCGAACGTATGAGCGGGACGATGAACACGCGGACTCCCCCGGTAAGCGGCCGACTGCCTAACCGGAACTTACGAGCCTCCACGGTCCGACGGCCAGTGAATTGACGCGGACCGTCAAGCGTCGGACGTCCGGCGCCCGGGGCGCGGAGGGCGTCCACTAACCTCGTACGCATGGCCGACGCACCGTACAAGCTGATCCTCCTCCGCCACGGCGAGAGCGAGTGGAACGCGAAGAACCTGTTCACCGGCTGGGTGGACGTCAACCTCACCGAGAAGGGCGAGAAGGAGGCGGTCCGCGGCGGTGAACTGCTGAAGGACGCCGGCCTGCTGCCCGACGTGCTCCACACGTCCCTGCTGAAGCGCGCGATCCGCACCGCGCAGCTCGCCCTGGAGGCCGCCGACCGCCACTGGATCCCGGTCCACCGCTCCTGGCGGCTGAACGAGCGGCACTACGGCGCGCTGCAGGGCAAGGACAAGGCGCAGACGCTCGCCGAGTTCGGCGAGGAGCAGTTCATGCTCTGGCGCCGCTCGTACGACACCCCGCCGCCGGCCCTCGCCGACGGCGGCGAGTTCTCCCAGGCCGGCGACGCGCGCTACGCGACGATCCCGCCGGAGCTGCGCCCCCGCACCGAGTGCCTGCAGGACGTCGTCGCCCGCATGCTGCCGTACTGGTACGACGGCATCGTCCCCGACCTGCTGGCCGGCCGCACGGTCCTGGTGGCCGCCCACGGCAACAGCCTCCGCGCCCTGGTCAAGCACCTGGACGGCATCTCCGACACCGACATCGCGGGCCTGAACATCCCCACGGGCATCCCGCTGTACTACGAGCTCGACGCCGACTTCAGGCCGGTCGTCCCGGGCGGCAGGTACCTCGACCCGACCGCGGCCGCCGCCGCCATCGAAGCCGTGAGGAACCAGGGCAAGAAGAAGTAAGCGGACGCGATCGCCCCGGCGCCCCGCGCTGCGCCCCGGCGACGCCGGCTCCCGGGGGACGCCGCCGGCGCCCCAGGGCCGACACCGGCTCCCCCGGGGACCGCTCCGCCCCCTCAGGCCAGGCCGACGGCCCGGGCCGCGTGGATCGCCAGCCACACCTCCGCGAGCCCTCCGCTGGAGGTGAGGTCGCGGTCGGAAATCTCGGAGAAGCGCCGCAGGCGGTAGGCGAGCGTGTTGGGGTGGATGTGGAGGGCTTCGGCGGCCGCCTCGGTACGCCGGTCCCGTTCCAGCCACGTGCGGGCCGAGGTCAGCAGGTGGGTGTCGTGCGCGGCGTCGTAGGCGATGACGGAGCCGAGCACGTGCTCGACGAGTGCGGTGAGGACCGCCGGGTCGCCGGGCAGCCAGCGTTCCAGGTCGCTGTCGCCGTACACGACCAGGGCCCGCCCCGATTCCACCGCCTCGGTCAGCGCCCAGGCGGCCTCGCGCTGGGCGACGCGCAGGGTGGCGCCGGCCTCCAGGGGCCGGCTGCTCCCCGTCGCGACGCCGGGCAGCGCGGCGACGTGGTCGGCGAGCGCCGGTGCGCCGAGGACGTAGTGGTCACCGCCCCGGTGCAGTAGCAGGTGGGGGTGGTCGGCGAGGCAGGCGAGGAGTTCCCCGTCGGTGGCGTGGCGGATCCGGAGCAGGGCGCAGGCGCCCGTGACGTCGATGCCGTGCCGCAGCAGGCGGCGCCGCGCCGCGTCGGGCGGCAGGTCGTCCTGCAGCAGCTCGGCGAGGGTCTCGGCGCCCTCCCGGCGTGCCGTCTCGCGTTCGCTGCGGACCATGGCCAGGCGCAGCGCGGCGACCGTGGCGATGTGCTGGGCGACGGCGAGCCCGGCCGGGCGCGCGCCCTCCCGCTCGTAGGCGACGAGGAAGCCGGCGGGCCCGTCCGGCGCGGGGACCGGCAGGAGGAGGCCGCCGGGGACGGTCGGGGGCGCGTCGGCGGCGGGGGAGCCCGGTGCGGGGGTTCCGGGCGGGGGCAGCGGGGGGAGGACGGCGGGGTCCGGTACGGGCGGCATGCCGGGCAGCAGGGGGCCGCCGCGCGGGGTGCTGAGGTACAGGTCGTAGCCGGAGAGGCGCTCCAGGCGGCGGAAGAGGGCCGGGGTGTCCAGGTCCTCGGCGGCGAGCCGGCGCAGTGCGCCGAACACCTGCAGCTGCGGCCCGAGCCGCTTCTGGGCGCCTTCCATGACGGCGGCGGCGACCTCCTGGGCGATCACGACGAACGGCACCGACAGCGGCACCTCGAGCACCGGGAATCCGCGTTCGTCGGCGGCGGCGAGGAAATCCGGCCGCAGGGGCGGGGCGTGCAGGCGGGCCGAGACGGCGAGGGCGCTGACACCGGCGTCGTCGAGGCGTTCCAGATAGGCGCGCTGCGCGGCGCCGGTCCGGGGCAGCGCGTACCCGCTCGTCATGACCATCTCGGCGCCCAGGAGCCAGGGCGTGGGGTCGGCCAGCTCGCTGGGATGGGCCCAGGACAGGGGGCGCCGCAGCCCCGAGGCGCCCGCGAGCACCTTCAGTTGCAGGGCGGGGAGGGTGAGCAGGTCCTCGACGAGCACCGTGCCCGGGCCGCCCGCCGGTGTCCGCGCCGGGCCCTCGGACCCGGCCGGGGTGATGTGCGTCTCCGACACCCTCCTCGCCTCCGCTTGTCCGCGGTCACCAACAGCCTCGCACCCGTTCGTGGCGGACACAATTGTCCCTCCGCCCATGTGTGCGGAGACTGGGCGGGTACCACGCCCGGAAGCACGGATTCCGGGGTGGGTGAAGGGAGTGCGATGAGCACGGGTTCCTCCCCGGGCGGGAGCATCACCGAAGTCGAGACCGCGGGCGTCGAGCGGATTCCCGACGCCGACCGCACGGCCCGCCCGCTCGATCTGTTCCGGCTGGCCTTCGGTGGTGCCAACACCTTCGCCACCTGCGTGCTCGGCGCCTTCCCGATCCTGTTCGGGCTGTCCTTCTGGCAGGCCCTGGCCGCGACGCTCCTCGGCCTGGTCGCCGGCGCCCTGCTGCTGGCCCCGCTGGCGCTGTTCGGGCCGGCCAACGGCACCAACAACGCCGTCTCCTCCTCCGCCCACCTGGGCGTGCACGGCAGGGTCGTCGGCTCGTTCCTGTCCCTGCTGACGGCCATCGCCTTCTTCTCCATCTCCGTGTGGTCCTCCGGCGACGCGCTCGTCGGGGCCGCGCACCGGCTGGTGGGGCTGCCCGAGTCGGGCCTCTCGTACGCGGTCTCGTACGCGGTGTTCGCGGGGCTCGTGCTGACGGTGTGCGTGTACGGCTTCAGGTTCATGCTGTTCGTGAACAAGATCGCCGTACTCGCCGCCTCCGCCCTGTTCGTCCTCGGCGCCTTCGCGTTCGCCGGCGACTTCGACCCGGGCTACGCGGGCGCCTTCGCCTCCCCGTCCACCCCGATGTTCTGGCCGTCGTTCATCGGTTCGGCGCTGATCGTGCTCTCCAACCCGGTCTCCTTCGGCGCCTTCCTCGGCGACTGGTCGCGCTACATCCCGGCGTCGGCCCCGCGCCGCCGGGTCATGGGCGCGGCGTTCCTGTCGCAGGTCGCCACGCTGCTCCCGTTCCTGTTCGGCCTGGTGACCGCTTCGGTGATCGCCACGAAGGCGCAGGAGTACATGGACCCGGCCGCCCCGAACTACGTCGGCGGGCTGCTCGCCGTCTCCCCCGGCTGGTACTTCCTGCCGCTGTGCCTGATCGCCCTGATCGGCGGCATGGCGACCGGTACGACCGCGCTGTACGGCACCGGCCTGGACTTCTCCAGCGTCTTCCCCCGCTTCAGCCGCGTCCAGGCGACGCTCCTCATCGGCTCGCTGTCGATCGCGTTCATCTTCGTCGGGCGCTTCGCGCTGAACCTCGCCCAGTCCATCTCGACGTTCGCCACGCTGATCATCACCTGCACCGCCCCGTGGCTGATCGTCATGACCATCGGCTACCTGACCCGGCGCGGCTGGTACGACCCGGAGGCGCTGCAGGTCTTCAACCGCCGGCAGCGGGGCGGGCGGTACTGGTTCACGCACGGCTGGAACTGGCGGGGCATGACCGCCTGGGTGGTCGCGGCCGTCGTCGGCCTGCTGTTCACCAACCTGCCGGGCCAGGTGGTCGGCCCGCTGGGCGACCTCGCCGGCGGCACCGACATCTCCCTCCCGGTCGGCCTCGCCCTCGCGGCCGTCGTCTACCTCGGCCTGCTCTTCGCCTTCCCCGAGCCGCGCGCGGTGTTCGGCCCCGGGGGGCCGCTGCTCGTCCCCGCCTCGGACGCGGGGGTGCCGCCGATCGTCGGGGCCGCGGACCGCGCGGCGAGGGACGGTGCCGCCGCGCCCGTCGACTGACCCGCCGCCCCGCCGCCCGGTCCGCCGCCGCC
>JAAXOU010000009.1 GCA_012396115.1 Streptomyces somaliensis DSM 40738
GCCGCGGCCGCCCCGGCACCCGCCGCCACCGCGGCCGCCGCCGAGGCGGACGGCCGGGCCGGCGGCCGTCACGACGCCACCCGGCGGTCCATCGAGGAACTCGTGCGCGCCGGGGCGCCCGGTGTGCTCGCCCAGGCCCGGTACCGGCACGGCACCTGGAACGGCGCCGCCGGGGTCGCCGACCGCGTCACCGGCCGCAAGCGCCTCCCGAACGACCGTTTCCGCATCGCCTCCATCACCAAGACGTTCGTCGCCACCGTCGTCCTCCAGCTCGACGCCGAAGGCCGCCTCGACCTCGACGACAGCGTGGAGGAGTGGCTGCCCGGCGTGGTCCGGGGCAACGGGCACGACGGCCGGAAGGTCACCCTCCGCCAGCTCCTCAACCACACGAGCGGGATCTACGACGTCACGTCCGCCCCGTCGTTCCAGGACAAGATCCTCAGCCCCGGCTTCCTCGACCACCGCTACGACACCTGGACGCCCGAGCAGCTCGTGGCCATCGCCATGGAGCACGGGCCGTCCTTCGCCCCCGGGACCTCCTGGGAGTACTCCAACACCAACTACGTCCTCGCCGGGATGGTCGTCGAGAAGGCCACCGGCCGCCCCTACGGGGAGGCCGTCGAGCGCCGGATCATCGAGCCCCTCGGGCTCGGCGCCACCAGCGTGCCCGGCACCGACCCGCGGATGCCGCGGCCCAGCGGCCGCGCGTACTCCACCCTCGGCGGCAACCCGTCCGATCCGGCCACGCGCGTCCACGACGTCACCGAGCTGAACCCGTCCCTCGCGGGCGCCGCCGGCGAGATGATCTCCAGCACCGCCGACCTCCAGCGGTTCCTGCGCGCCCTGCTCACCGGCCGGCTGCTGCCGCGGGAGCAGCTGGGGGAGATGACCACCACCGTCCCCGTCGGCGCGCTGGAACCCGGCGCGGCGTACGGCCTGGGGCTGATCAGCCGCAGGCTGGGCTGCGGCACGGAGGTGTGGGGCCACACGGGCGGCATCCACGGCTCGGAATCCGTGGTCGTCGCCACCCGCTCCGGGAGCCACACCCTGGCGGCCAACGTCAACGGCGACTGGACGGGCGGCCTGGACGGGACCGTGGAGGCGGAGTTCTGCGGCGAGCGTCCGGACGGCGCCCCGGCCCCCGCGGCCTCCCCGGCGCGGGTGGGGCCCCTCCCCGCGGCCTTCCCCGCCCGGTAAGGCCCGGGCCGCGGCCCCTCCGGCCCGTAGGGCCTCTCCCCCGGGCGGGGCGGCGCGTGCGCGCGGGAGGACGGCCCCGGGAGCGGCCTCCGGGGGACGGCCCTCGGGGGCGGCGCCCGGGGTCCGGCCGCCGCCCCCGAGGGGTCCGCTCACGCGCGCGCGTCGCACTCCTGGGCCCGCAGGGCGCGCGCCAGGTCGTCGCGCGCCTCCAGTACGAGCCTGCGCAGCGCCGGTGCGGCCCCCTCGTGCGCGGCCAGCCACGCATCCGTGGCCTCCAGCGTCTCCGCACGGTCCTGCAGCGCCGGGAACAGGCCCCGCACCACGTGCATCCCGATCTGGATGGACCGCTCGGCCCACACCCGCTCGATCGCCGCGAAGTACTTCCGCGCGTACGGCGCGACCAGCTCCCGCTGCGACGGCTGAGCGAACCCCGCGATCACCGCCTCGACCAGCGCGTTCGACAGCTCGTCGGACTCGACCACCTCGGCCCACGCCCGCGCCTTCACCGCCTCGGACGGCCGAGCGGCCAGGCACCGTACCTGGTGCCGCCTGCCCGACGCCGTGTCGTCCCGCGCCAGCTCCGCGTCGAGCACCGACTCGTCGGCCCGCCCGTGCGCGGCGAGCGGCTCCAGGAACGCCCAGCGCAGCTCCTGGTCGACGTCGAGCCCGTCCACGGTCTCCGTACCGGCCAGCAGGCCCTGGAGGAAGGCGAGGTCCTCGTCCGCCGCCGCGACCGACGCGAAGAACCGCGCCCACGTCAACTGGTGCTCGCTGCCCGGCTCGGCGCTCCGCAGCTCGCGCAGCGCGGCCCGCGCGACGAGCCGGCCGCCGGTCTCGCGCCACTGCGGCGCCGCGTAGTGGACGAGCGCGGTCCGGACCCAGGAGTGCAGCATCTGCAGGACGCCGATGTCCGACTCGCGCCCCGCGAAGGCCAGGACGATCCCCACGAAGTCCCGTGCCGGCATCAGCGCGTCACGCGTCATGTTCCACAGGGCCGACCAGCACAGCGCCCGCGCCAGCGGGTCGGTGATGTCGCCGAGGTGCGCCCTCAGGGTGGCCAGGGAGACCTCGTCGAACCGCACCTTGCAGTACGTCAGGTCCTCGTCGTTCACCAGCACCAGCGCGGGCCGCTCGGCACCCGCCAGCTCGGCCACGACCGTCCGGGCGCCGGCGACGTCGGTCTCGGCGCGCGCGTGGCGGACGAGCCGCCCGCCGTCCAGCCGGTACAGGCCGACGACGACCCGGTGCGGGCGCAGCTCGTCGCCGTCCTGCTCGACGGCCAGCTCGGCGACGCGCTCGCCCGTCTCGTCGTAGGTGACGACGGGCGTGAGCGCGTTGACGCCGGACGTCTCCAGCCAGGACCGGGACCAGGCCCTCAGGTCGCGGCCGGACGTCTCCTCCAGCACCGCCAGGAGGTCGTCGAGGGTCGTGTTGCCGTAGGCGTGGCGCGCGAAGTAGCGGCGGGCGCCCTCCAGGAACGCCTCCCGGCCCGCGTACGCGACGAGCTGCTTCAGGACGGAGGCGCCCTTGGCGTACGTGATGCCGTCGAAGTTGAGTTTGGCGTCCTCCAGGTCGCGGATGTCCGCCGTGACCGGGTGGGTGGAGGGCAGCTGGTCGGCCCGGTACGCCCACGCCTTGCGGTTGTTGGCGAAGGTGATCCAGCCCTCGGTGAAACGGGTCGCCTCGACCGTGGAGAAGCTGCCCATGAAGTCCGCGAAGGACTCCTTCAGCCACAGGTCGTCCCACCACTTCATGGTGACGAGGTCGCCGAACCACATGTGCGCCATCTCGTGCAGGATGACGTTGGCGCGGCTCTCGTAGGCGGCGCGGGTCACCTTGCCCCGGTAGACGTACTCCTCGCGGAAGGTGACCAGGCCGGGATTCTCCATGGCGCCGAGGTTGTACTCGGGCACGAAGGCCTGGTCGTACTTCCCGAAGGGGTAGGGGTAGCCGAAGCACTCCTGGAAGAAGTCCAGGCCCTGCTTGGTGACGAGGAAGACGTCGTCGGCGTCGAAGTGCTTGGCGAGGCTCCTGCGGCACATCGCGCCGAGCGGGATCTCCTGGTCGCCGCGCCGGTAGACGTCGGTGACGTGGTGGTACGGGCCGGCGACGACGCAGGTGATGTAGGTGGAGATCGGCTTCGTCTCCGCGAACCGCCACACCCCGCCCTCCCGGGACTCCTCCGCGCCGTTGCTCCACACGGTCCAGCCCTCGGGCGCCGTCACCCGGAAGCGGTACGGGGCCTTCAGGTCGGGCTGCTCGAAGTTTGCGAACACGCGGCGGGCGTCGGCCGGCTCGTACTGCGTGTAGAGGTAGACCTCGCCGTCCTCCGGGTCGACGAAGCGGTGCAGCCCCTCACCGGTGCGGCTGTAGGCGCACTGCGCGTCCACGACCAGCACGTTCTCCTCGGCGAGGCCCTCCAGCGCGATCCGCGCCCCGTCGAAGACCGCCGACGGGTCCAGTTCGCGCCCGTTGAGCAGGACGGAGGTCACCGACGGCGCGACGAGGTCGGCGAAGGTGCTCGCCCCGGGGTCCGTGCAGCGGAACCGGATCGTCGTCACCGAGCGGAACGTCGGCTGCTCCGCGCCGCCCTCCTCCACGGCCGAGCGCAGGTCGAGCGCGACGTCGTACCCGTCGACGGACAGCAGGGCCGCCCGCTCGCGGGCCTCGTCGCGGGACAGGTTCTCACCGGGCACGGACTACTCCTTCGTGGGTTGGCACAGCGGGATCCTCCCACGCCGCGGAGAGCCGCCGTAAGGCGGGAATGCCCTCGTCGCCACCCGGGTTGTGAGCGGGTGCGGGACCGCACAGCCTTCCGCCAGATTCACGGATCCGAGGAGACCCATGCCCGAGACGAGGACCACCGCCGACTTCTGGTTCGACCCCCTGTGCCCGTGGGCGTGGATGACCTCCCGCTGGATGCTGGAGGTGCAGAAGGTCCGCCCGGTGGACGTCCGCTGGCACGTGATGAGCCTCGCCGTCCTCAACGAGGACAAGCTGGACGAGGTCCCCGAGGAGTACCGGGAGTCGCTGGCGACCACGGCGTGGCACCCCGTGCGCGTCGCCGTCGCCGCCGAGCGGCTGCACGGCCCGGAGGTGCTGGGCCCGCTGTACACGGCGATGGGCAGGCGCATCCACGACGAGGGCCGGGGGCCGACCCGGGAGGTGATCGCCGAGGCGCTCGCGGAGGCCGGACTGCCGGCGGAGCTGCTGGAGTACGCCGAGGAGGACACCTACGACGCGGAGCTGCGCGCCTCGCACGAGGAGGGCATCGGCAAGGTCGGCCAGGAGGTCGGCACGCCGGTGATCGCGGTCCCGGGGCCCGACGGCACGGAGGTCGCCTTCTTCGGCCCGGTCGTCACCCCGGCGCCCAAGGGCGAGGCGGCCGCCCGCCTGTGGGACGGGACGCTGCTGGTCGCGTCGACGCCCGGGTTCTACGAGATCAAGCGCACCCGGACGAGCGGCCCGGTCTTCGACTGAGCCCGTACGCCGGAGCGGCCCCCGCGAGTCCTGTCCTCGCGGGGGCCGCTCCTCTTTTCCGCCCGCCTCGTGAAGGGTGAGAAGACGATCACGGACGGGGGCCGGGGGGCGCGGTGGCGCCGCGCCGTCAGGGGGCGATCAGCGGTACGCGGTCCTTGGCGTCGGCGTAGCGCTTCGCCACGTCCTGCCAGTTGACGACCTTCCACATCGCCTCGACGAAGTCGACCTTCTGGTTCTTGTACTGGAGGTAGAAGGCGTGCTCCCAGGCGTCGAACACCAGGATCGGCACCGAGCCCTGACCGACGTTGCCCTGGTGGTCGTAGACCTGCTCCACGATGAGGCGGCCGCTCACCGGCTCGTACGCCAGGACGCCCCAGCCGGAGCCCTGCGTGGTGGCGGCGGCCTTCGACAGCTGGGCCCGGAAGCGGGCGAAGGACCCGAACGACTTGGTGATCGCCTCGGCCAGCTCGCCCGTGCCGTCCTCCTCCAGCGGCTCGCCGCCGCCGTCACCGCTCATGTTGTGCCAGTAGATGGAGTGGAGGATGTGGCCCGAGAGGTGGAAGGCGAGGTTCTTCTGCAGGCCGTTCAGGGCGGCCCACTGGTCCTTCTCGCGGGCCTCCTCCAGCTGCTCGAGGGTGTCGTTCGCGCCCTTGACGTAGGCGGCGTGGTGCTTGTCGTGGTGGAGCTCGATGATCTCCGGGCTGATGACGGGCGCCAGTGCCGCGTAGTCGTAGGGAAGTTCCGGAAGGGTGTACGTCGCCATGCCGAGCCTCCGACAGCTTGTTGCAACCGATGTGCAGGTGCAGGCTAACAGCAGTAGTCTTCCGGGGTGATCGGGTTCTCGTTCCCGGTCCGGGGCGGGCGGAGGTACGGAAGGGCCCCGGCGCGATGTCGCGCCGGGGCCCCTCCGAAGGTGTGGCCGGGGTCAGTCGTCGCCCTTCGCGGCGGTGCCCGCGGGCTCCTCGGCGGAGGCGGGCCTCCCCGCGGCCCCCTCCCCGGGGGCGTCCTCCCCGGCGGTCGCCGGCACCGCGGCGGCGGGGACGGCCTCCCCGCCGGCGGTCAGCCGCTGGTGGACGTAGCCCAGCACGGCCAGGACCAGGACGAGGCCGCCCATGTAGTAGAGCTGCACGCGCGTGTCCTCGTCCCGGGCCATCAGGACGAACACCGCGGCGATACCGGCGAGCGCCGCCCAGGTGAGGTAGGGGAAGGCCCACATCCGCACGGCCAGCTTCTCCGGCGCCTCCCTCTCCGTGCGGCGGCGGAGGATCAGCTGGGAGACGGCGATGAAGAACCAGACGACCAGGATGATCGCGCCGATCATGTTGAGCAGCCACATGAACAGGTCGTCCGGCCGCCAGTAGCTCAGCAGCACGCACAGGAAGCCGAAGGCCGACGAGGTCAGCACCGCGACGCGCGGCACGCCGCCGGAGATCCTGCCGAGGACCTTCGGGCCCTGGCCCCGCGCCACCAGCGAGCAGGCCATGCGGGAGGCGCCGTAGATGTTGGCGTTCATCGCGGACAGCAGCGCGACCAGCACGACCACGTTCATGATCTCGCCGGCGGCCGGCAGGCCCAGGTGCTTCAGGGTGGCGACGTACGAACCCTCGGCGAGCGACTCGCTGTTCCACGGGATCAGGGTGACGATGACCGCCATGGAGCCGATGTAGAAGACCGCGATGCGCCACATCGCCGTGCGGACGGCCTTGGCGACGCCCTCCACCGGGCGCTCGGACTCGGCGGCGGCGATGGTGACGGTCTCCAGGCCGCCGTAGGCGAAGACGGAGGCGAGGAGGCCGGCGATCAGCCCCTCGGTGCCGTTGGGCAGGAAGCCGCCCTGGCCGGTCAGGTTCGACAGGCCGGGGGCGTCGCCGCCGGGCAGCAGGCCCAGGATGGCCAGCAGGCCGATGACGAGGAAGAGCGCGATGGCGCCGATCTTCAGCGCGGCGAACCAGAACTCGAACTCGCCGAAGTTCTTCACGGCGGCCAGGTTGGTGACGCAGAAGACCAGCATGAACAGGGCGACCACCGACCACTCGGGCACGTCCACCCAGCCGGTCACGATCTTCGCGGCGCCGATCGCCTCCAGGCCCACGGCCACGCACATCAGGAACCAGAAGGCCCAGCCCGCGGTGAAGCCCGCCCAGGGGCCGATGGCCCGCTCGGCGTGGACCGAGAAGGAGCCGGAGGCCGGGTTGGCCGCGGACATCTCGCCCAACATGCGCATGACCAGCATGACGAGCAGACCGGAGATCGCGTAGGCGACGACGATCGACGGGCCGGCGGCCTTGATCGCTGCGCCCGACCCGACGAAGAGGCCGGCGCCGATCACACCGCCGAGGGCGATCATCGACAGGTGGCGTTGCTTGAGTCCGTGCGAGAGCGGCACGTCGGCGGTCGGCGTCGAGGGTGTGCCGACGTCGGCCGATCCGGTGGGTGCAGGCGCGGGAGTCCGAGACATGGAGTGCCCTGTTCCGTATCGGGGGAAGAGGCGGAGGTGCGCCCAAGTTTTGATGCGCGCACCGCTAACAGGGAACACGTTTCCGCTATACGGACACAGCGCTCACACAATGTGAAGAGTGACACACGCTTACTTTACAAGTGGAGTGGTGCCGCCGGATGTCCGGAAACAGACTCCTCACCCGCCTCGCACACCGTTTCGCGCGTCGCGGCCGACGCCTCGGCGGTGCGCGCCGGGGCCTGCGCGGCGGCTTCGCGGGCCCGGCGGGCGGGCCCGGGCGGGAACGGCGGCCGGACGCGGACCGGGCGGCGCCCTCCGCGCGCCCGGCGGAATCCTGCGGCCCTTCCGGTTCCCGTGGCTCCTTCCGGTTCCCGTTGCCCCTGTGGGCTTCCGCGACCACCGCGGGGCACGGCGCCCGCACGGCGACGGCCCGCCGGACGTCCGGTGAGGCGCGTCACGCCGGGAGGGGCGCGCGGGCACTCCTTGCAGGGAGCCCGCCAATCCGGCGGGGAGGGCTTTGTCGTCGGCCGACGGTGATCGCCCGCCGACCGTGGACTACGGTCGGGTCCGTCCCCCCGCCCGCCGTCCGCCGAGCGCCGCCGAGCCCTCGGAGTACCGGAGTACCGGAGTACTGGAGCCCCCCATGAGCACTGCCACAGCCCCCGTCCGCGCCGGAGCGGTCCTCGCGGACCTGCTCCCCTCCGGCCGCGCCCGCGTCGGCGACCTGGCGCTCGTCGCCGGCGGCGCCGTCCTCACCGGTCTCGCCGCCCAGATAGCCGTCCCCGTGCCGGGTTCGCCGGTGCCGGTGTCCGGCCAGACCTTCGCCGCGCTCCTGGTCGGCACCGCGCTCGGCGCCCGCCGCGGCTTCCTCTCCCTCGCCCTCTACGTGCTCGCCGGCATGGCCGGTGTGCCGTGGTTCGCGCAGGGCACGGCCGGATACGCGACGCCCACGCTCGGCTACGTCCTCGGCATGCTCCTCGCCGCCGCCGCGGTCGGCGCCCTCGCCCGGCGCGGCGGCGACCGCTCGGTGCCGCGCATGGCGGCCACGATGGCGGCCGGCTCCCTGATCGTCTACGCGGTCGGCGTGCCGTACCTGGCGCTCGCCACCGGCATGTCCCCGTCCCGGGCGGTGGCGGTCGGCATGGTGCCGTTCCTCGTCGGCGACGCGCTGAAGGCCGCGCTCGCCATGGGCCTGGTGCCCACCGCCTGGAAGCTCCTCGGCGACCGCGACCGCGACCGCGACCGCGGCTGAGCCGGGTCCCCGGCGCCCCGGAGCCGGGGCCGCGACGGCGCCGCCGGAAACGGCGGGAGGGGCTCCTCGTACGCCCCGTGGGACGTACGAGGAGCCCCTCCCGTACCGCCGCGTACTCCTCAGGAGCCCGCGGCCGTCCGGTGCCTGCGGTCCAGCACCAGCCCCACGGCCACCACGACCGCCGCCACCAGCACCGACAACAGGACGACCTGCCGGTTGGCCTCGTCGAACAGCATGTAGACGAGCACGAAGAGGATCATCGCGGCGGTCGCCCAGGTCAGGTAGGGGAACAGCCACATCCTCACCGTGACCCTCTCCGGGGCCTCCCGCATCAGGATGCCGCGCATCCGCAGCTGGGTGAGGCAGATCACCAGCCAGACGAAGAGCGCCACGGCACCCGAGGAGTTCAGCAGGAACATGAAGACGGTGTCCTTGAAGGCGTAGTTGAAGTACACCGCGGCGAAGCCGAAGGCCACCGACGCCCAGATCGCCGTGACCGGCACCCCCTTGGAGTTCACCCGCGCGAAGGACCTCGGCGCGTCACCCCGCTCGCCCAGCGAGAACGCCATCCGCGAGGCCGTGTACAGGCCGGAGTTCAGGCACGACAGCACGGCCGTCAGCACGATCACGTTCATGATCTGCCCGGCGTGCGGGATGCCGATGGAGTCGAGGGCGGCGACGTACGAGCCCTTCTCGACGATCGAGGGGTCGTTCCACGGCAGCAGCGTCAGCACCACGAGGATCGAGCCCAGGTAGAACACGGCGATGCGCCAGATGACGCTGTTGGTGGCCTTGGTGACCGCCCGGCGCGGGTCCTCCGACTCGCCGGCCGCGAGGGTGACGATCTCGCTGCCCATGAACGAGAAGACGACCATCAGCACACCGGTGAGCACCGCCCCGGCGCCCTTGGGGAAGAAGCCTCCCGCGTCCGTCAGGTGGGCCAGCCCGGTTCCCGGGTTGTCGGAACCGGGCAGCAGCCCGAAGGCCGCCAGCAGGCCGATGACCACGAACGCGCCGATCGCGACGACCTTGACCCCGGCGAACCAGAACTCGAACTCGCCGTAGGAGGAGACCGACGCGAGGTTCGTCGCGGTCAGCACCACCATGACGATCAGCGCCCAGGCCCACTGCGGCACGGCCGGGACCCAGCCCTCCAGGATCACCGCGCCCGCCGTCGCCTCGACGGCCAGGACGACGACCCAGAAGAACCAGTACAGCCAGCCGATGGAGAAGCCCGCCCAGCGGCCGAGGGCCCGGTCCGCGTAGGCGGAGAAGGACCCGGAGTCCGGGCTGGCGGCGGCCATCTCGCCCAGCATCCGCATCACGAACACGACCATCACGCCCACCAGGGCGTACGACAGGAGGATGGAGGGCCCGGCGGCGGCGATGCCCCCGGAGGACCCGACGAAGAGGCCGGCGCCGATCACGCCGCCGATGGCGATCATGGAGAGGTGGCGGTTCTTGAGCCCCGCCTTGAGGCCGCCGGAGGGCTGCGGAGGGCCGGGTTCCCCGGCCCTTCCGCTCCGCTCCGCCGTGTTCTTCGGGGTGGTCATGGGTGATTCCTCGGTTTCCTCGGCTGCTCCGGTCACGAGCCCGTGCATTGAACCCCGGGAACGCCCGGCCCCGGAAGGCGGGGGGCCCGGATCGTTGCGCGCCCACCCCGGCCCACCCCGGCGGCCGTCCCCGGGCACCCTCCGTGCCACACTCGGAACCATGCGCGTGTACCTCGGCTCGGACCATGCCGGCTACGAACTCAAGAACCACCTCGTCGAGTGGCTGAAGGCCCACGGCCACGAGCCCGTCGACTGCGGACCCCACGTCTACGACGCCCAGGACGACTACCCCCCGTTCTGCCTCCGCGCCGCGGAGAGGACGGCCGCCGACCCCGACGCCCTCGGCGTCGTCATCGGCGGATCCGGCAACGGCGAGCAGATCGCCGCGAACAAGGTGAAGGGCGTCCGGGCCGCCCTCGCCTGGAGCGAGCGGACCGCCGCCCTGGGCCGTGAGCACAACGACGCCAACGTCGTCGCCGTCGGCGCCCGGATGCACTCGCTGGAGGACGCCACCCGGTTCGTCGAGGTCTTCCTCGCCACCCCGTACTCCGGCGACGAGCGCCACACGCGCCGCATCGAGATGCTCGCCGCGTACGAGACCACCGGCGAGCTCCCCCCGATCCCGGCCCACCACCCCCGGCAGGACTGACCCGTGCCCGAGGGGCACACGATCCACCGGCTGGCCGCCGACTACCGGGAGCGGTTCGGCGGCCGCGCCGTGGGGGTGACCAGCCCGCAGGGCAAGTTCTCCGACGCCGCCGCGCTCCTCGACGGCGCCGTGCTGGCGGCCGCCGAGGCGCACGGCAAGCACCTCTTCCTGGGCTTCGGCGCGGGGGAGTGGGTCCACGTCCACCTGGGCCTGTTCGGCAGGGTCGCCTTCGGCGGCGCCCCCGTGCCGCCGCCCGCCGACACGGTCCGGCTGCGGCTGGCCAGCGCCGAGGCCTACGCCGACCTGCGCGGTCCCGCCGTCTGCGAGCTGATCACCGAGCCCGAGAAGCGGGTGGTCCACGACCGGCTCGGCCCCGATCCGCTGCGAGAGGGCGACGACCCGGCCCGCGCCTGGCGCCGCGTCTCCCGTTCCCGCACGACGATCGCCGCGCTGCTCATGGACCAGAAGGTCATCGCCGGCGTCGGCAACGTCTACCGCTCCGAGGTCCTCTTCCGGCACGGAATCGACCCGTACCGGGCGGGAAAGGACATCACGGAGGCGGAGTGGGCGGCGATCTGGCATGATCTCGTCACGCTCATGCGCGAAGGTGTCCGCACCAACCGCATCGACACCGTGCGCCCCGAGCACACCCCCGAGGCGATGGGCCGCCCGCCGCGCGTCGACGACCACGGCGGAGAGGTGTACGTGTACCGCAGGGCCCATCTACCCTGCCACATCTGTGGCGGCGAGATCCGCACCGCCGATCTCGCCGCCCGCAACCTCTTCTGGTGCCCCGGCTGCCAGCGCCGCTGACCTCCCGGCCGCGGACCGGCCGGGACACCGGCCTCAGAAGCCGTGCGGCAGCCAGGGGGCGACCGCGGAGCCGAACGCGAGCGACGCCTCCGCCAGCGCCCCCTCCCGCAGCTCCCGCACCAGGCCCGCCCCCGCCAGCGACGCCAGGGAGAAGCCGCCCAGGTACGCCGCGCCCAACTCCCGCACGGACAGCGCGAGGTCGGCCGCCTCCTCCGTACGGGCGCACCGCGCGCCCGCCCGGTCCCCGGTCAGCCGCCAGCGGCCCGCGTTCCACGGGCAGAAGTCGTCCGCCACCTCCAGGACCACGTCCACCGGCGCCCGGTACGTCCGCGCCTCCAGCGCCGCGCCCACGTCCACCAGCCGCAGGAACATCCCGTCCCGCAGCATGATCCCGCACCGCCGGACATCCGACACGAGGTGCTGCCAGGGATCGTCAGCCGGTCGATTCCTGACGGAAACGGTCGACGTCAGGTCGATCTCGAACAGGTAGCGCCAGATGGCGGCGTACGAGGCCGGGTCGAGCGCCCCCATGTGCTCCAGCACCACCGTGCCCTCGGCCCCCGCCGCGTTCCACTCGGGCCGCACCCGGTACAGCGCGTACCCCGCGACCCCGCCCTCCCGCTCCGCCAGCACGCACTGCAGCGCCGACGCGCCGCTCCGGTCCGACGGCGGGTCCAGCAGCGGAAGCCGCTCCCACCCCGGCCGCCGCTCCAGCATCCCCGGCCGCAACGGCACCGACCGCGCGTACACCGCCTCGCACGCCGCCGCCGCGTCCCCGGGCCGCGCCAGCCGCAACCGTACGCCGTCCGTCCCCTCCGGGACGGACAGCCGCACCCGGGCCGTGTCGATGTCGGCCCGCATCTGCCACGTCGCCAGACCGTAGCCGAACCGGCCGTAGATGCCGGGCTCCGACGCCGTCAGCACCGCCAGCGGCTCGCCCCAGGAACGCACGTCGTCCAACTGCCGCCGCATCATCGAGGTGAGGACGCCCCGCCTGCGGTGGGTCGGCGCCACGCCCACCGCCGTCACCCCGGCCGCCGGCACCACCGCCCCGCCCGGCACCGACAGCCGGAACGAGAACGCCCCGGCCGTCCCCACGCACGCCTCCCCGTCCCAGACGCCCAGCGAGCGCTCGTGCTCGGTCAGCGCCTCCCACAGGGCGCGCTCCTCCGGCACGTCGGACACGCCCCCGAACGCGCGCTCCAACTGCTGGTACCACACGTCCCATTCGGAGGGGGCGAGGATCCTCGGTTCAGTCGTCATGCGCCATCCGTACCAACCCGTCCCGACACGGGGCGACCCAATTTCGAACACAATGTCACGGGGGTCCCCCTGCGCGCCGCCCGTCCGGATGGATAGGGTCCAGGCCAATGGCCCGCAGCACACCACGAACGGACACGTACGCGGCCCGGTACCGCAAGGCGGTTCGCCGGGCCCGCGTCACGCTGCGCAAGTCCGCCGTCGACTACTTCCGCGGCGACGGCTCCGACCGGGTCGCCCTGGCGGGGCTCTTTCTCACCATCCCGGCGATCATGCTCGCGACGATCGCCACCCCGGTGTGGTGCGCCCCCGAAGCCCTGGTCCTGCCGATCGTCGCCGGCGGGCTGCTGCTGCGCCCCGCGAGCCTGCTCGGCCTGTACGCCGCCTCCGCCGCCGCGCTGATCGTCGAGTCCGCCGTCCTCGGCCCGTACACCGAGGGCGCCGCCCGGGTCACCCCCGGCACCATTCTGGTCGTCGCCGCGTGCGGCCTGTTCGGGCTGCTCATCGCCCAGTTCCGGGCCCGTGTCGGCGTGCCCTGGCGACGCGGCGGCACCATGCTGTTCGACCTGCGCGAACGCATCCGCGCCCAGAGCGCCCTGCCCCCGCTGCCCAGGGGCTGGCACCGCGAGATGGCGCTGCGCCCGGCCGGCGGCCAGTCCTTCTCCGGGGACTTCGTCGTCGCCGCCCGCACCAACGGCGGCCGCACCCTCGAAGCCGTCCTCACCGACGTGTCCGGCAAGGGCATGGACGCCGGCTCCCGCGCCCTGCTGCTGTCCGGCGCCTTCGGCGGGCTGCTCGGCTCCCTCCCGCCGCACGGCTTCCTCCCCGCCGCCAACGCCTACCTCCTCCGGCAGAACTGGGACGAGGGCTTCGCCACCTCCGTCCACCTCGTCCTCGACCTGGAGTCCGGCGACTACGAACTGCTGTCCGCCGGCCACCTGCCGGCCCTCCAACTCCACGCCGGCAGCGGCCGCTGGGAGGAGAAGGCCGCCGACGGACCGCTGCTCGGCGTCTACGACGGGGCCGAGTTCCACCCGGTCAAGGGCACCCTGCACCGCGGCGACGTGCTGATGCTCTTCACCGACGGCCTCGTCGAGGCCGCCGACCGCGACATCGCCGAGGGCATCGACCGGCTCACCGGCGAGGCCGACCGCTACGTCACCACGGGCTTCCACGGTGCGGCCTGGCACCTCATCGAGGCGTGTGCCAGGGACGTCAACGACGACCGCGCGCTGCTCCTGATCTCCCGCGACACCTGAGCCGGCACGTACAGTCGTCCCGTGCCGCACCTCTCCCCGCAACAGGTCGAAACGATCGCCCTCCGCGCCCACGCCGGGCGGACGGACAAGGCGGGACGCCCCTACGCCGAGCACCTCCGGGCCGTCGCCGAGGGGGTGCGGGCGCGGGGCGGCAGCGAGGAGCAGATCGCCGCCGCGTGGCTGCACGACGCGGTCGAGGACGGCGTCCTGTCACCGCGGTGGCTCGCCGACGCCGCCCTGCCGCAGGAGGCCAAGGACATCGTCTCGGCGCTCACCAGGCACCCCGGCGAGGACCTCGCCGACTACGCCGCCCGCGTCCTCGCGGTGCCCGGCGCCCTCCTCGTCAAGGAGGCCGACCTGGCGCACAACACCGACCCGGACCGGCTCGCCGCCCTCGACGAGCCGGTCCGGTCCCGGCTGACCGCCAAGTACGCGCACGTGCGGCGGCTGCTCGGCCTCACACCCGGCTGACCGCCCCGCACCCCCGTGGGGGATCCGGCGGAACCCCCACCGGCCGGGTCCGCCCGCCCCTTCCGGAACCGTGTGAGCTAACAGGTCGTCACCGAGCGGCATGAAGGGAGCCGTTGGTGGCACGATGGAGGTGTTCGGGGGTGTGCCGGGCCGGGTGCCCCCCGGCCGTCCTGATGGGCCGACCGAGGGGATCAATCGTGGCCATTTCGCTGTCCGTGGTGCTGTTGCTGGCGATCGTCCTGGTGGTGATGACCCGCAGCGGATCGATCAAGGCGGGACCCGCCATCGTCGCCGCGCTGTTCGGCTTCTTCCTCGCGTCCTCCGGACTCGGGCCGACCATCAACAGGGTCCTCAACGAGATAGCCGCGTCCATCAGCAAGATCAGTTTCTAGCCGCGGGGCCGTCCGCGGAGGACCCGGACGCCCCGCGTACGTCCCGCGGACGACTCCGGCCCGGCCGGGTGAGTGATCACCCGGCCGGGCCGGAGTCTCGTACGGAGCGGGCGACGGGAATCGAACCCGCGTAGCTAGTTTGGAAGACTAGGGCTCTACCATTGAGCTACGCCCGCGAGCGGTACGCCGCGCGTCGCCGGGGAGCGACGGCCGCGCCACGTGGAGCATCCTAGCGGGTCCCCGCACCGGGCCGCACACTCCTTCAACGTGCCGACGCGGCGCCCGCGGCCATGTACCCTACGTGTCGCACCGACGGGGTGTGGCGCAGCTTGGTAGCGCGTCCGCTTTGGGAGCGGAAGGCCGTGGGTTCAAATCCCGCCACCCCGACCACGACAGGACCGCCACGCGCACGCCGGACGCGGCAAGATCACGTTGTGGGGCCCGTACTCCTTGCGGTTACTATGCAAGCTACGGGCCCGTGTGTCTCTCTGACCGGGCCGATCCGCTGGGCCACCGCGGTCAGCGCCCCAGCTGAAACCCAGAATCAGCCACCAAGGAGACCGAACCGTGAAGAGCGCCGTGGAGACCCTGAACCCGACCCGGGTTCGGCTCACTGTCGAGGTGCCCTTCGAGGAGCTCAAGGCCAGCCTCGACGCGGCGTACAAGAAGATCAACCAGCAGGTCACGGTCAAGGGCTTCCGCAAGGGCAAGATCCCGGCCCGGGTCATCGACCAGCGGTTCGGCCGTGGTGCGGTGCTGGAGGAGGCCGTCAACGACGCCCTCCCCAAGCTCTACACCGAGGCGGTCAACGAGGCCGAGGTCAACCCCCTCGGCCAGCCGGAGGTCGACATCACCGAGCTGAAGGACGGCGAGCTGCTGGCCTTCACCGCCGAGGTCGACATCCGCCCGGCGATCGAGATCCCGGACTTCTCCGGCATCGAGGTCACCGTCGACGCCGTCGAGGTCACCGACGAGGACGTCGAGAAGGCCGTGGAGCAGCTGCGCGAGCGCTTCGCCTCCACCTCCCCGGTCGAGCGCGCCGCCGCCGAGGGCGACGTCGTGACGATCGACCTCGAGGCCAAGGTCGACGGCGAGGTCCTCCCGGACGGCGTCGCCGGCGGCGTGCAGTACACGATCGGCTCCGGCGAGCTCCTCGAAGGCATCGACGAGGCCGTGACCGGCCTGGAGGCCGGCGGCGAGGCCACCTTCACCTCCACGCTGAAGGGCGGCTCCGCCGAGGGCAAGGAGGCCGAGGTCACCGTCAAGGTCACCCAGGTCGCCGCCCGCGAGCTCCCCGAGCTGGACGACGAGTTCGCCCAGATGGCGAGCGAGTTCGACACGCTCGACGAGCTGAGGGCCGACAGCCGCAAGCGCCTGGAGAACATGAAGCAGTACGACCAGGCCACCCAGGCCCAGGAGCGCGTCCTGGACGAGCTGCTGAAGCTGGCCGAGGTCCCGATCCCCGAGAAGCTCCTCGAGGACGAGGTCAGCACCCGCAAGCACAACCTGGAGCACCACCAGCTCGGCCAGATGGGCCTCACGCTGGAGAAGTACCTGGAGCTCCAGGGCAAGACGGCCGAGGAGTTCGAGGCCGAGACCCGGGAGCAGGCGGTCAAGGGCATCAAGACCCAGTTCGTCCTGGACGAGCTCGTCTCCAAGGAGAAGCTCAACGTCAACCAGGACGAGCTCACCGAGCACCTGATGCGCCGCGCCGCGTCCTCCGGCATGAGCCCGGACCAGTTCGCGCAGGCCGTCGTCGAGGGCAACCAGGTCCCGATGCTGGTCGGCGAGGTCGCCCGCGGCAAGGCCCTGGCGCTCGTCGTCGAGTCCGTCAAGGTCGTCGACACGAACGGCGAGCCGGTCGTCATGGAGGACGACGACGAGGACGAGACGGCGGAGTCCACCGAGACGGCCGAGGGCGCCGAGGCGGCCGACACCGCCGACGCCTCCGCCGGGGACGCCTCCGAGGAGCGGGCCGGCGCCTGACCGCCTCGCCCCGAGCTCCGCGGCGGGCCCCGGACGCACTGCGCGGCCGGGGCCCGCCGTCGTACCCGGGAACCTTGCGCTCCGAGCGAACAGTTCGGGAAGCGGGATGGCGCCCGCCCACCTGCGCGTTAGGGTCCATGAATACGAGGGCAGGGGAGTCCCGCCCCCAGTACGACAGACGCTGAGACGGCCGCGGCCGTCGGAGACGAGCAGGTGGATACGTGACGAATCTGATGCCTTACGCCGCGGGTGAGCCGTCCATCGGTGGTGGCCTCGGCGACCATGTGTACAACCGGCTGCTCGGCGAGCGGATCATCTTCCTGGGCCAGCAGGTCGACGACGACATCGCGAACAAGATCACCGCACAGATGCTCCTCCTCGCCGCCGACCCGGACAAGGACGTCTACCTGTACATCAACAGCCCCGGCGGTTCGGTGACGGCCGGCATGGCGATCTACGACACCATGCAGTACATCCCGAACGACGTGGTCACGATCGGCATGGGCATGGCCGCCTCCATGGGCCAGTTCCTGCTGACCGGCGGCACCGCGGGCAAGCGCTTCGCCCTGCCCAACACCGACATCCTGATGCACCAGGGCTCCGCCGGCATCGGCGGCACCGCCTCGGACATCAAGATCCAGGCCGAGTACCTCCTGCGCACCAAGCGGCGCATGGCCGAGATCACGGCCCGCCACTCGGGCCAGACCGTGGAGACGATCATCCGCGACGGCGACCGCGACCGCTGGTTCACCGCGACCGAGGCCAAGGAGTACGGCCTGATCGACGAGATCATCTCCGCCGCCTCGGGCGTTCCGGGCGGTGGCGGCACCGGCGCCTGAGCGCTCCGCCACGCCGACACCCCCTCCGCCCCCAGCAGCCCGTCGAACGCCACCAGGATGGTGAACACCCCATGAGCAACTTCTCCGCGAGCGGCCTCTACACCGGCCCGCAGGTGGACAGCCGCTACGTCGTCCCCCGTTTCGTCGAGCGCACCTCCCAGGGCGTGCGCGAGTACGACCCGTACGCGAAGCTCTTCGAGGAGCGCGTGATCTTCCTCGGCGTCCAGATCGACGACGCCTCCGCCAACGACGTCATGGCGCAGCTGCTGTGCCTGGAGTCGATGGACCCGGACCGCGACATCTCGGTCTACATCAACAGCCCCGGCGGCTCCTTCACCGCGCTGACGGCGATCTACGACACGATGCAGTTCGTGAAGCCGGACATCCAGACCGTCTGCATGGGCCAGGCGGCCTCCGCCGCGGCCGTCCTGCTCGCCGCCGGCACGCCCGGCAAGCGCATGGCCCTGCCCAACGCGCGCGTGCTGATCCACCAGCCGTCCGGCGGCACCGGCCGCGAGCAGCTCTCCGACCTGGAGATCGCCGCCAACGAGATCCTCCGGATGCGCACCCAGCTGGAGGAGATGCTCGCCAAGCACTCCACCCAGCCGATCGAGAAGATCCGCGACGACATCGAGCGCGACAAGATCCTCACGGCCGAGGACGCCCTGGCGTACGGCCTGGTCGACCAGATCGTGACGACCCGCAAGAGCACGGCGGCCGCGGCGGCCTGACGCTCGACCTCCCCTTGGCACGGCCCGCCGCGGACCCTCCGACGGCGCGAACCGTGCCAAGGGGGGCCCGAACGGGGGGCCAGGCAAGGTACCGTCGGATATGAGGCACCAGGAGCCGGCTGCCAACAAGCCGCTCCCAGGCGAAGGGGAAGCACCTCGTGGCACGCATCGGTGATGGCGGCGACCTGCTCAAGTGCTCGTTCTGCGGAAAGAGCCAGAAGCAGGTGAAGAAGCTCATCGCAGGCCCCGGTGTGTACATCTGCGACGAGTGCATCGACCTCTGCAACGAGATCATCGAAGAGGAACTCGCCGAGACGAGCGAGGTGCGGTGGGAGGAACTCCCCAAGCCGCGCGAGATCTACGAATTCCTGGAGGGCTACGTCGTCGGCCAGGAGCCGGCGAAGAAGGCCCTCTCGGTCGCGGTGTACAACCACTACAAGCGCGTCCAGGCCGGTGAGAACGGCGGCGGCCAGGGCCGGGACGACGCGATCGAGCTCGCCAAGTCCAACATCCTGCTGCTGGGCCCCACGGGCTCCGGCAAGACGCTGCTCGCCCAGACGCTGGCGCGCATGCTGAACGTCCCGTTCGCCATCGCCGACGCGACGGCGCTCACGGAGGCCGGGTACGTCGGCGAGGACGTCGAGAACATCCTGCTCAAGCTCATCCAGGCGGCCGACTACGACGTCAAGAAGGCCGAGACGGGCATCATCTACATCGACGAGATCGACAAGGTGGCCCGCAAGAGCGAGAACCCCTCCATCACCCGCGACGTGTCGGGCGAGGGCGTCCAGCAGGCCCTGCTGAAGATCCTGGAGGGCACGACCGCCTCCGTCCCGCCGCAGGGCGGCCGCAAGCACCCGCACCAGGAGTTCATCCAGATCGACACGACGAACGTGCTGTTCATCGTGGGCGGTGCCTTCGCCGGCCTGGAGAAGATCATCGAGTCGCGGGCCGGCGCCAAGGGCATCGGCTTCGGCGCGACGATCCGCTCCAAGCGGGAGATCGAGGCGAGCGACCAGTTCCAGGAGGTCATGCCGGAGGACCTGGTGAAGTTCGGGATGATCCCCGAGTTCATCGGCCGCCTCCCCGTCATCACCTCCGTGCACAACCTGGACCGCGAGGCCCTCCTCAAGATCCTCATCGAGCCGCGCAACGCCCTGGTGAAGCAGTACCAGCGCCTCTTCGAACTCGACGGCGTGGAGCTGGACTTCGACCGCCCCGCCCTGGAGGCCATCGCCGACCAGGCCATCCTCCGCGGCACGGGCGCCCGGGGCCTGCGCGCCATCATGGAGGAGGTCCTCATGTCGGTGATGTACGAGGTCCCCTCCCGCAAAGACGTCGCCCGCGTCGTCATCACCGAGGACGTCGTCCACAACAACGTCAACCCGACCCTGGTGCCCCGCGTCGTCAAGGACCAGGGCCGCCACGAGAAGAGCGCGTAGCCCCGCTCCGTACGGCGGAGGGCGCCCCCCCCGGTCCACCACCGGGCGGGCGCCCTCCGCCGTACCGGCTGCGGTCAGACCTTGGAGCGGGAGTCCCGGTAGTGCTGGGCGGCCAGCTCGGCCGTCTGGTCGAGCGTGGGGGCCTGCCCGGCCGCCGCGGCGAACATGTCGATCGTGTTGACGACGCCGTAGGTGCTGTAGTCGGCCCAGATGCAGGTGGGGATCCGCGCCTCCTTGGGGCCCTTCTCCACGCTGCCGTCGCCGTTGGGGTTGGTGAGCTTCAGGTACTGGCACTTCATCAGGGCGCCCTCGAAGCCGGCCGGGGTCTTCCCCTCCGGGCTGCCGACGGGCTCCAGCTCGAACGCCCCGCCGAACTGGGTGTTCTCCTTCCTGGTGTAGTTGGCGAACCCCATGTCGATGGCCTTCGCCGGGTCGGCGATCTCGCCCCAGGTCCCGTTGAGGCTCATGTTGCGGCTCGCCGTCGTGCCGGAACCGCCCCCCGACTTGTAGTTGGCCACGACCATCTGCGGGTTCTTGATGCCCATGGCGGTCGCGTTGGCCGTCATCTTGGCGTCCAGCTTGACGGGCCGGTCCCCGCCGTCCTTCCGGTAGTCGCCGATCGACGCCGCCGGCGTGATCTTGTAGCCCCTGGTGTCGTCGGCCACCGCGCCGTTGCCGCCGCCGAGCCCCCCGAACAGGAGCCACGCGCCCAGGCCCAGGGCCACCACACCCGCGGTCACACCGATGACCAGGCCCGTCTTCTTCTTCGGGGCCTGCGGCGCGCCCGGGTACCCCGGACCGCCGCCGTACGGGGGCTGCTGCGGGGGCTGGCCGTACGCGCCGGGCTGCGGGGGCTGGCCGTACGGGGCGGGCTGCTGCGGGTAGCCGTACCCCGGCGGCGGCGGCGCCTGCTGCGGGTAGCCGTAACCGGGCTGCGGCGCCTGCGGGGGCTGGCCGTAGGGACCGGGCTGGCCGTAGGGGCCCGGTTGGCCGTAGGGACCGGGCTGCTGGGGCGGCCCGCCGTACGGGCCCGGCTGGTTGTAGCTCATCAGGGGATTCCCTCATCCAGACGTTTACGCGTTGCCCACATCTTGGCCGAAGGAACGCCCCCCGAGGAGCGCGGGGTGCGCACCGTCACGGAACATTTCCGTTTCAGTACGCCCTCGTGACACCCCTAAACTGGGCCCGTGACCGAGAACACTCAGCAGCAGCCAGCATCCGTCCCCGAACTGCCGACCCAGTACGCGCCGGCCGAGGTAGAGGGGAAGCTGTACGAGAGCTGGGTGGAGCGCGGTTACTTCGACGCCGACGAGAACAGCGACAAGCCGCCGTACACGGTCGTCATCCCGCCGCCGAACGTCACCGGCAGCCTCCACCTGGGCCACGCCTTCGAGCACACGCTCATCGACGCCCTCACCCGCCGCAAGCGGATGCAGGGGTACGAGGTGCTGTGGCAGCCCGGCATGGACCACGCCGGCATCGCCACGCAGAACGTCGTCGAGCGCGAGCTGGCCAAGGAGGGCAGGTCGCGGCACGACCTCGGGCGCGAGGCGTTCGTCGAGCGCGTCTGGCGGTGGAAGGCCGAGTCCGGCGGGCGGATCTCCGGCCAGATGCGCCGCCTCGGTGACGGCGTCGCCTGGTCCCGCGAGCGGTTCACCATGGACGAGGGACTGTCCCGGGCCGTCCAGACCATCTTCAAGAAGCTCTACGACGACGAGCTGATCTACCGGGCCGAGCGCATCATCAACTGGTGCCCCCGCTGCCTCACGGCCATCTCCGACATCGAGGTGGAGTACCAGGACGACGACGGCGAACTCGTCTCCATCCGGTACGGGGAGGGGGACGACTCCATCGTCGTCGCCACCACCCGCGCCGAGACGATGCTCGGCGACACGGCCGTCGCCGTCCACCCGCAGGACGAGCGGTACGCGCACCTCGTCGGCCGGGAGATCGAACTGCCGCTCACCGGCCGCCGCATCCCGGTCGTCGCGGACGAGCACGTCGACCCCGCGTTCGGCACCGGCGCCGTCAAGGTGACCCCGGCGCACGACCCGAACGACTTCGAGATCGGCCAGCGGCACGACCTGCCCTCCCTCACCGTCATGGACGAGCACGCCGTCATCACCGCCCACGGCCCCTTCCAGGGCCTGGACCGGCTGGAGGCCCGCTCCGCCATCGTCGCCGCCCTCCGCGCCGAGGGCCGGATCACCGCCGAGAAGCGCCCCTACCCCCACTCCGTCGGCCACTGCTCGCGCTGCAAGACCACCATCGAGCCGCGCCTGTCGATGCAGTGGTGGGTCAGGGTGGGCCCGCTCGCGCGGGCCGCCGGCGACGCGGTCCGCGACGGCAGGGTCGCGATCCACCCGCGGGAGATGGAGAAGCGGTACTTCGACTGGGTCGACAACCTGCACGACTGGTGCATCTCGCGCCAGCTGTGGTGGGGGCACCGCATCCCCGTCTGGTACGGGCCGAACGGCGAGGTCGTCTGCGTCGGCCCCGACGAGCGGCCCCCGTCCGGCGACGGCTGGCACCAGGACACCGACGTCCTCGACACCTGGTTCTCCTCCGGCCTGTGGCCCTTCTCCACGCTCGGCTGGCCCGAGCGGACCGGGAGCCTCGCGAAGTTCTATCCGAACTCCGTCCTGGTCACCGGATACGACATCCTCTTCTTCTGGGTCGCCCGGATGATGATGTTCGGCCTCTACGCGATGGACGGCACCCCGCCGTTCCGCACCGTCGCCCTGCACGGCATGGTCCGCGACCAGAACGGCAAGAAGATGTCGAAGTCCTTCGGCAACGTGGTCGACCCGCTGGACTGGATGGACGAGTACGGCTCCGACGCCCTGCGCTTCACCCTGGCGCGCGGCGCCAACCCGGGCGTCGACGTGCCGATCGGCGAGGACTGGGTCCAGGCCTCGCGGAACTTCGCCAACAAGGTCTGGAACGCCACCCGCTTCGCCCTGATGAACGGCGCCACCGTCGAGGGCCCCCTGCCGGACGCCTCCCGGATGACGGCCGCGGACCGCTGGATCCTCTCCCGACTCAACAAGACCGTCGCCGAAGTCGACGCGTACTACGAGGACTTCCAGTTCGCCAAGCTCAGCGAGGCCCTCTACCACTTCGCGTGGGACGAGGTCTTCGACTGGTACGTCGAGCTGTCCAAGACGACGTTCTTCGAGGGCGGCGAGCAGGCGAAGGTCTCCGCGCGCGTCCTCGGCGAGGTCCTCGACGTGATGCTGCGCCTGCTGCACCCGGTCGTCCCGTTCGTCACCGACACCCTGTGGACCACGCTCACCGGCGGGGAGTCCCTGGTCGTCGCCGACTGGCCGGGCGACAGCGGTTTCCGCGACGAGGCCGCCGAGCAGGAGATCGAGCTGGTCCGGCGCGTCGTCACCGAGGTCCGCCGGTTCCGCTCCGACCAGGGCCTCCAGCCCGGGCAGAAGGTCCCGGCCCGCCTGGACCTGGCCGGTACGGCCCTCGCGCCGCACGAGGCGGCCATCCGCCAGCTGCTGCGCCTCCAGCCGGAGGGCGAGGGCTTCCAGGCCACCGCCTCCCTGCCGGTCGCCGGCGCCACGGTCGCGCTCGACCTGTCGGGCGCGATCGACGTCGAGGCGGAGCGCAAGCGGCTGGCGAAGGACCTGGCCGCGGCCGAGAAGGAGAAGGCCCAGGCCCGGGCGAAGCTCGGCAACGAGGCGTTCCTCGCCAAGGCGCCCGACCACGTGGTGGAGAAGATCCGCACCCGGCTCGCCCAGGCGGACCAGGACATCGCCCGCCTCCGGTCCCAGCTGGACAACCTGCCCCGGGGCTGACCGGCCCGGCCGGACCCCGCGTCCGGCCGGCGCCGCCCGGCGCCCGCACACCACCGGGGCCCCGGAACCGCCCGGTTCCCGGGCCCCGCGTGCGTCCGGGGTGCGACCGGCGGTGTCGGCGGCCCTCCGTAGACTGGGCGGCGTGAGCGAGCAGCCCCCGTCCGGCGACCACCCGGACCGCGACGACGCCCCCGGCTTCGACGACATCGTCCAGGCGGAGACCACCCGAGACCCCGACCTGGCGGTGATCGAGGCCGGGAGCCGCACCCTGCGCACCCAGGCCGGTCCGCCGCAGGGCGACCCCGTGCCCTCGCGCCCCGCCGACCCGGAGGTCGACAGGGCGCTGCGGGAGGTCGAGCAGGAGCTCTCCGCCCGCTGGGGCGAGACCAAGCTGGAGCCCTCCGTCCAGCGGATCGGCGCCCTCATGGACCTCCTGGGCCAGCCCCAGCGCGCGTACCCCTCCATCCACATCACGGGGACCAACGGCAAGACGTCCACGGCCCGCATGATCGAGGCCCTGCTCGGCGCGTTCGACCTGCGCACCGGCCGGTACACCTCGCCGCACGTCCAGGTGATCACCGAGCGGATCAGCCTGGACGGCGCCCCCGTCGACGCCGAGCGGTTCGTCGAGACGTACCGCGACGTCAAGCCGTACGTCGAGATGGTCGACGCCGCCCAGGAGTACCGGCTCTCCTTCTTCGAGGTCCTCACCGCGATGGCGTACGCCGCGTTCGCCGACGCCCCGGTCGACGTGGCCGTCGTCGAGGTCGGCATGGGCGGCAGCTGGGACGCGACGAACGTGATCGACGGCTCCGTCGCCGTCGTCACCCCGATCTCCCTCGACCACACCGACCGGCTCGGCTCCACGACCGCGGAGATCGCCGGCGAGAAGTCCGGCATCATCAAGCAGGACGCCACCGTGATCCTCGCGCAGCAGCCGGTGGACGCGGCGCAGGTGCTGCTGAGGAAGGCCGTCGAGGCGGACGCCACCGTCGCCCGCGAGGGCATGGAGTTCGGCGTGGTCGCCCGCGAGGTCGCCGTCGGAGGCCAGCTGCTGACCCTGCGCGGCCTCGGCGGCGAGTACGAGGGCGTCTTCCTCCCCCTGTACGGCGCGCACCAGGCGCACAACGCGGCGGTGGCGCTCGCCGCGGTCGAGGCGTTCTTCGGGGTCGGCGCGCGGCACGCCCGCCCCCTGGACCTCGACACGGTCCGCCGGGCCTTCGCCTCCGTCGCCTCGCCGGGCCGCCTGGAGGTCGTACGGCGCAGTCCCACCGTCGTCCTGGACGCCGCGCACAACCCGGCGGGCGCGCGGGCCGCGGCGGACGGCGTCCGGGAGGCGTTCGGCTTCTCGCGGCTGATCGGCGTGGTCGGAGCCAGTGGCGACAAGGACGTGCGGGGGCTCCTGGAGGCGTTCGAGCCGGTCTTCGCGGAGATCGTCGTCACGGCGAACTCCACACCCCGCGCGATGGACCCCGACGCGCTCGCGGCCGTCGCCGTGGAGGTCTTCGGCGAGGAGCGCGTGGTGGTCGAGCCGCGACTCGACGACGCGCTGGAGGCGGCCGTCACGCTCGCCGAGGAGGAGGGCGAGTTCGCGGGCGCGGGCGTGCTGGTGACGGGTTCGGTGATCACGGTCGGCGAGGCCCGGCTGCTCCTCCGGAAGGGCTGACACACATGCGTACGCTCTGCGCCTCGACGCTGATCGGCGAGTTCCTCGTGCTGGGCTTCGCGGGCCTGGTGGCGATGAAGGACCCGGACCTGGCCACGGGCACCGTCTGGGCGGTGTGCGGCACCCTGATGGGGGTGAGCCTGCTGCTGTGCGGCGTGATCACCCGTCCGGGCGGCCTCCAGCTCGGCTGGGCGCTGCAGGTCGCCCTCGTCCTGAGCGGCTTCGCCGTGCCGATCATGTTCTTCCTCGGCGCGGTCTTCGCGGGCCTGTGGTGGGCGTCCGTCCACTTCGGCCGCAGGATCGACGAGGCGAAGGCCCGCTGGGCGGCCCAGGACGGGGCCGGCACCCCCTCGGCGTAGCCGCAGCGCCGGCGCGGACCGCCCCACCGCGCGCGGCGGCCCGGTCCGGGGGTCCCCGTGCGCGGGGGCGGCCGGACCGGGCCGCCGCGGTCCGGGTCCGGTCGGGTGCGGTCCCCGCGGCCGCCCCCTGTAGCCTCTGTGCACCGCACGTACATGCCCGCAAGGAGCCGTTCCACGATGACGCAGCGCACCCTCGTCCTCCTCAAGCCGGATGCCGTCCGCAGGCACCTGATCGGCGAGATCATCGGCCGCATCGAGCGCAAGGCCGGCTGGACCATCAGCGCGCTGGAGCTGCGCACGCTCGACCAGGACACGCTGGAGCAGCACTACGGCGAGCACCGGGGCAAGGCCTTCTACGAGCCGCTCGTCGCCTTCATGTCCTCCGGCCCGGTCGTCGCGATGGTGGTCGAGGGGGAGCGGGTCGTCGAGGGCGTCCGGCAGCTCGCCGGCCCGACCGACCCGATCGCCGCGCAGCCCGGCTCCATCCGGGGCGACTACGGCACCGTCGTCCGGGAGAACCTGATCCACGCCTCGGACTCGGAGGAGTCCGCCATTCGGGAACTCAAGATTTTCTTTCCCGCCCTTTCCTGACCTACTGTCAGCCGTACGCGCTCACGACCTGGGGCGACCGAGTGGAATTCCGGTCGCCCCGCGGCATAGGGCGGAGGAGACCGGGAACGCATCGCATCGACATCTCGTCACCTGTATAGAGGCGGATCACCGCGCCGTGTTCGCGGAAGCGGCACTACGATGGAAGCCTCCGCTCCACACGATTCAGCGCGCCGTCCTGAGAAGCCGTCAACGCTCTATGGGAAGGCCCGGCGCTCCTCATGGGAAACAAGGGGAACTCAATGTCGTTCATCGGCCGTGACATGGCTGTCGACCTCGGGACCGCCAACACGCTGGTGTACGTCAGGGGCCGCGGCATCGTCCTCAACGAGCCGTCGGTCGTCGCCATCAACACCAACACCGGCGGCATCCTGGCGGTGGGCGCAGAGGCGAAGAAGATGATCGGCCGGACCCCCGGCAACATCGTCGCGGTGCGGCCGCTGAAGGACGGGGTGATCGCGGACTTCGAGATCACCGAGCGGATGCTCCGCTACTTCATCCTGAAGATCCACAAGCGCCGCTACCTGGCCCGCCCCCGCGTCGTGGTCTGCGTCCCGTCCGGCATCACGGGCGTCGAGCGCCGCGCGGTCATCGAGGCGTCCACCCAGGCCGGCGCGCGGCAGGTGCACATCATCGAGGAGCCGATGGCGGCCGCCATCGGCTCGGGCCTGCCGGTCCACGAGGCCACGGGCAACATGGTCGTCGACATCGGCGGCGGCACGACCGAGGTCGCCGTCATCTCCCTCGGCGGGATCGTCACCGCGCAGTCCATCCGGGTCGCCGGCGACGAACTGGACAACGCGATCATCCAGCACGTCAAGAAGGAGTACAGCCTCCTCCTCGGCGAGCGCACCGCCGAGCAGATCAAGATCACCATCGGTTCGGCGCACGATTTCGGCGAGGAGGAGCACACCGAGATCCGCGGACGCGACCTGGTCTCCGGCCTGCCGAAGACCGTCGTCATCTCCGCCTCGGAGGTCCGCAAGGCCATCGAGGAGCCCGTCAACGCCATCGTCGACGCCGTGAAGACGACCCTCGACAAGTGCCCGCCGGAGCTGTCCGGCGACATCATGGACCGCGGGATCGTCCTCACCGGCGGCGGCGCCCTGCTGCGCGGCCTCGACGAGAGGCTGCGCCGGGAGACGGGCATGCCGATCCACATCGCCGAGGACCCGCTGGACTCGGTGGCGCTGGGTTCCGGCAAGTGCGTCGAGGAGTTCGAGGCGCTCCAGCAGGTACTGGACTCCCAGCCCCGCAGGTGACGCCCCCACGATCAGCCGTACGGATCCCGTCGGACCCGTACGGCTGATCTTCGGTATAACGGCACAAACATTCCTACGAGGAAGGCACGGCCGCCCCACGTGAGGGACACGAAAGAGAGCCGGCTGCTTCTGGCGCTTCTGGTCGCCGTCGCGTTCGCGCTGATCACGGTGGACATCCGCGGCGGTGAGGAGTCACCGGTCGACGGAGCCCGGCGCGTCGCCGCCACCGTCTTCGGCCCCGTCGAGAACGGCGTCGCGTCCGCGGTGGCCCCGATCGGCAACGCGATCGGGGCCGTGCGGGACTCCGGCGAGCGTCACAGCCGCATAGCGCAGTTGGAGCGGGAGAACGCCGAGCTGAAGGCGAGGCTCGGCAGCGACGACCGCAACCGCAACCGCGTCCGCCAGCTGGACAAGCTGCTCAGAACGGCCGGCGCGGGACAGTACGGCATCAAGGCGGCCGAGGTCGTCGCCATAGGGGCCGCCCAGGGCTTCTCCTGGACGGTGACCATCGACGCCGGGGCCCGGGACGGCATCCGCCGCGACATGACCGTCATCAACGGCGACGGGCTCGTCGGCCGCGTCACCACGGTCGGCCCCTCCACCGCCACCGTGCTCCTCGCCAGCGACCCGGACTTCACGGTCGGCACGCGGATAGAGCGCACCGACGAGCTGGGCTTCGCCACCGGGCAGGGCGAGCGCCCGCTGTCCGTGCAGCTCCTCAACGGCAAGGCGAAGGTGAAGCCCGGCGACCGGCTCGTCACCTTCGGCTCCCAGGCCGACCGCCCGTTCGTGCCCGGGGTCCCCGTCGGCGAGGTCATCCGCGTCGACCCGTCCAGCGGCGACCTGACCCGCCGGCTGTTCGTCCGCCCCTACGCCGGGTTCAGCCGCCTCGACATCGTCGGCGTCGTCGTGCAGGCGCCCCGCACCGACCCGCGCGACACGGTCCTGCCCGCCAGGCCGAAGCCCGCCCCCACGGTCACCGTGACGGTCACCCCCTCCCCGGGCGGCGAGCGGCCGCAGGGCGAGCAGGACGGGCAGGCGAGCGCCCGGCCGGACGCGGCCCCCCGCACCGACGAGCAGGAACAGGGGTAGTCCCATGCGCTTCAACCGGATCCTCCTCTCCGGCACCCTGGTCGTGGTCGCCCTGGTCGTCCAGGTCTCCGTCCTCGCCCGCCTGCAGCTGCCCGGCGCCGTCCCCGACCTGGTCCTGCTGACCGTGCTCGCCCTGTCCATGGTGTACGGGCACGTCGGCGGCGCCCTCATCGGTTTCGGCGCCGGCCTCCTCGCCGACCTCGCCCCGCCCGCCGACCACGCCATCGGCCGCTACGCACTGGTCCTGTGCGTCATCGGCTACCTCGCGGGCCTCACCAGGCCGGAGACCGGACAGCCCCGGTCCGCGGCCGGACCGATGGCCGTGATCGTCGCCGCCGCGATCGGCTCCACCCTGCTGTACGCGGGCGTCGGCGCCCTCGTCGGCGACACCGGGGCCCGCCACGTGGGCCTGGTCTCCCTGATCCTCACGGCCGTCGTCTACGACCTGCTGCTCGCGCCGTTCACCGTGCCGTGGATCATGGCGCTGGCCCGGCGGGCCGACAACGACCCGCTCGCCGAGCCCGCCACCGCCGGCGGCGACGTCACCACGGGCTGGATGGTCGGCGGCACCGGCCTGAGCGTCGGCGGCCGGCGCGGCGGCCTGCGCGCCAGGGCCGCCCGCGGCAGGGCGGCCCGCGCCGCCCGCATCAAGGGGGTCAAGCGCCCGTGAGGCCGGTCCGACCCCGACGACAGCGACGTACGGCACGAGGGAACCGAGACACCCGGGGGAGGGAGTCGTGAGCAACATCCCCGAGACCGGACGGACCCCGAGGGTCCAGATCCGCCTCGTCGTCATCCAGGTCCTCGTCTTCTCCCTGCTCCTCACCCTCCTCGGCCGCCTCTGGTACCTCCAGATCCGCAACGGCGACGAGTACTCCGACGAGGCGAGGAACAACCACGTCCAGCAGGTCGTCCAGCCCGCCGTCCGCGGCACCATCCTCGATGCCCGGGGCGTGCCCCTCGCCGACAACGAGACCCGCCTCGTCGTCTCGGCCTCCCGCACCGAGCTGATGCGCATGAAGGACCGCGGCAAGGGCGTCCTCACCCGTCTCGCCGGCGTCCTCGGCATGACGCCCAAGGAGGTCATGGACAAGGTCCGCCTGTGCGACTCCAAGACCCCGCAGCCCTGCTGGAACGGCTCCCCCTACCAGCCGATCCCGGTCACCGACGAGGCCACCACCCAGCAGGCCCTGCAGATCCGCGAACGGGCCGAGGACTTCCCCGGCATCACCGCCGAACCCACCGCCGTACGCCGCTACCCCGCCCCCGGCAGGGCCCGTACCGCGCAGGTCCTCGGCTACCTCTCACCCGTCACCGACGAGGAGATCGAGAAGGCCAAGGACACCGACTCGCCGTTCCTCCGCTCCGACCAGGTCGGCCGCTCCGGCATCGAACGCACCTACGACAAGTACCTGCGCGGCAAGGCCGGCGTCACCCGCTACGAGGTCGACAACCTCGGCCGCGTCATCGGCCGGGCGGAGAACGACCCGACCGTCCCCGGCTCCACCCTCGTCACCTCCATCGACGCCCGCGTCCAGGCCGTCGCCGAGTACGAGTTGCACGAGGCGATGAAGAACGTCCGCAAGGAGACCGACAAGATCACCGGCCGCCCCTACAAGGCGGACGCGGGCGCCGTCGTCGTCATGGAGTCCAGGACCGGCCGCGTCGTCGCGATGGCCTCCCAGCCCGACTACGACCCCAACGCCTGGGTCGGCGGCATCTCCGGCAGGGAGTACGCCAGGCTCACCGGCAAGAACTCCAACTACCCGCTGCTCAACCGGGCCATCCAGGGCCAGTCGCCCGCCGGCTCCGTCTTCAAGGTGGTGTCGGCGAGCGCGGCCGTGCGGGCCGGCTACCCCTTCGACGACCGCTACAACTGCAGCGCCTCCTACAGCCTCGGCGGCCGGAGCTTCGCCAACTTCGAGTCCAAGGGGCACGGCCCCATCACCCTCGGGGACGCCCTCAAGTACTCCTGCAACACCGTCTTCTACGCCCTCGGGCACAAGGAGTGGCAGCGCGACGGCGGCCTCAAGCCGAACAAGAACGCCCACGACTGGTTCTACCGCACCGCCCACGAGTTCGGGTTCGGCTCCGAGACCGGCATCGACCTGCCCAACGAGGTCAGCGGACGCATCCCCGACCGCCGGTGGAAGCAGCGGTTCTGGGAGGCCAACAAGGACTCCTGGTGCAAGCAGGGCAAGAAGGGCGGCAGCTACGTCGAGCAGATCGCCTACGAGAGCTGTCTCGAAGGCAACCAGCTGAAGGCGTTCGACAGCATCAACTTCGCCATCGGCCAGGGCGACGTCCTCATCACCCCCGTCCAGCTGGCCGCCGCCTACGCCGCCATCAGCAACGGCGGCACCCTCTTCGCGCCCACCGTCGGCAAGGCCCTGATCAGCCCCGACGGCAAGAAGGTGCAGGAGATCAAGCCCAGGGCCCGCGGCAGGCTGCCGATCGACGCGGAGACCATCAGCGACCTCGACAAGGGCCTGCGCTCGGTCGTCGAGCCCGGCGGAACCGCCGCCTGGCGGTTCGGCGGATGGCCGCAGGACAAGATCCCCATGCGCGCCAAGACCGGCACCGCGCAGGTCTACGGCAAGCAGACCACCTCGTGGTTCGCGACCTACACCGACGACTACACGATCGTCATGACGATCTCCCAGGGCGGCACCGGCTCCGGCGCCTCCGGCCCCGCGGTCCGCAACATCTACGACGCCCTGTACGGCCTCGACGACGAGGGCAACCAGGACCTCAAGCGGGCCCTCCTGCCCAAGCCGCAGAAGGACCTGCCGAAGATCCAGCCCGACGGCACCATCGAGGCGCCCCCCGTCAAGCCGTACGACCCCGAGGCGCAGAAGCCCCGGAAGGGCGACGGACGGGACGACGGACAGCAGGGCCTCGCCGGCCCGCCGGTCTGGAGGGACTGAACCACCGTGCCCGCAACCAACAGCACCCTCTCCGTCCCCCGCTACGCCCCCGGGTCCGGAAGCCTGTGGGCCAGGATCACCGCCCGCGACTCCCTGGTGCGCCGCCTCGACTGGCCGCTGATGCTCTCGGCGCTGGCCCTGTCCCTCGTCGGCGCGCTCCTGGTGTGGTCGGCCACCCGCAACCGCACCGAGCTGAACCAGGGCGACCCGTACTCGTTCCTCTTCAAGCACCTGCTCAACACGAGCATCGGCGTCGCCCTGATGGTCGGCACCATCTGGCTCGGCCACCGCACCCTGCGCGGCGCGGTGCCCGTCCTGTACGGCATCTCCGTCGTGCTCGTGCTGCTCGTCCTCACCCCGCTGGGCGCCACCATCAACGGCGCCCACGCCTGGATCGTCCTCGGCGGAGGCTTCTCCCTCCAGCCGTCCGAGTTCGTGAAGGTCACGATCATCCTCGGCATGGCGATGCTGCTCGCGGCCCGCGTCGACGCCGGGGACCAGGTCCACCCCGACCACCGCACCGTCGCCAAGTCCCTGGCCCTCGCCGTGGTCCCCATGGCGATCGTCATGCTGATGCCGGACCTCGGCTCCGTGATGGTCATGGTCGTGATCGTCCTCGGCGTGCTCCTCGCCTCCGGCGCCTCCAACCGGTGGATCCTCGGCCTGATCGGCGCGGGCGTCGCCGGCGCGGTCCTCGTCGCCGCGCTCGGCGTCCTCGACGAGTACCAGATCAACCGCTTCGCCGCGTTCGCCAACCCCGAACTCGACCCCTCGGGCGTCGGCTACAACACCAACCAGGCCCGCATCGCCATCGGGTCCGGCGGGCTGTACGGCGCCGGACTCTTCAACGGCCACCAGACGACCGGCCAGTTCGTCCCCGAGCAGCAGACCGACTTCATCTTCACCGTCGCCGGCGAGGAGCTCGGCTTCCTCGGCGCCGGCACGATCATCGCCCTGCTCGGCCTCGTCATGTGGCGCGCCTGCCGCATCGCCCGGGAGACCACCGAGCTGTACGGCACGATCGTCGCCGCCGGCGTCATCGCCTGGTTCGCCTTCCAGTCGTTCGAGAACATCGGCATGACCCTCGGCATCATGCCCGTCGCCGGGCTGCCCCTGCCGTTCGTCTCCTACGGCGGCTCGTCGATGTTCGCCGTGTGGATCGCCGTCGGCCTGCTGCAGTCCATCCGCTCCCAGCGGCCCATAGCCGCATGAGCCCCGCATGAACCGCATGAGCACATGACGCCCCGGTGACGCCGTGGACTACATTCGGTGTATGGCGGATACGAAACGTGAGATAGAGCGAAAGTACGAAGCCACCACCGACACCCGGGTGCCGGACCTCACCCGGGTGCGCGGCGTCTCCCGCGTCGTCGACACCGGCACCGCGGACCTCGACGCCGTCTACCACGACACCCCCGACCTGCGCCTCGCCGCCCACTCCGTCACCCTGCGCCGCCGCACCGGCGGCGACGCGGGCTGGCACCTCAAACTGCCCGTCGCCCCCGGCGTCCGCGACGAGGTCCACGCCCCCCTCGACGACGACGTGCCACCCGCCCTCGCCGCGCTCGTCCGCGCCCTCACCCGCGGCCGCGCGCTCGTCCCCGTCGTACGGCTGCGCTCCTCCCGCGAGGTGCGGCACCTCCTCGACGGCGACGGCGGCCTCCTCGCCGAGTTGAGCACCGACACCGTCCGCGCCGAGCGCCTCACCGGCGGCGGCACCGCGCAGTGGACCGAGATCGAGGTGGAACTCGCCGACGGCGGCGACCCCGCACTGCTGGACGCCGTCGACAAGCGCCTCCGCAAGGCCGGCGTCCGCCCCGCCGCGTCCCCGTCGAAACTCGCCCGCGCCCTGGAGGAGACCGGCACCCCGCCTCCCGCGGCCCGGCCCGCGGCCCCCGACACGGCCGGCGGCCACGTCCTGGCCTACCTGCGCGAACACGCCGACGCCCTCCTCACCCACGACATCGGCCTGCGCCGCGACCACCCCGACGCCGTCCACCGGATGCGCGTCGCCACCCGCCGCCTGCGCAGCGCCTCCCGCAGCCACCGCAAGGTCCTCGACCGGGAGGCCACCGAGCCCGTCGCCGCCGAACTGAAGTGGCTCGCCGCCGAACTGGGCGTCGACCGCGACCGGGAAGTGCTCGACGAACGCCTGCGCACCGCCCTGGACGCCGTCCCGCGGACCCTCCGGCTCGGCCCGGTGCACGCCCGCCTCGACCGCTGGTCCGCCGCCCGCCGGGCCGGCTCGCGCGACCGCCTCCTCGAGGTCCTCGACGGCGACCGCTACCTCGCCCTCCTCGACGCCCTGGACGCCCTCCTGGCCGACCCGCCGCTGCGCCCCGCCGCGGCGAAGGCCCCCGGGAAGGTACTGGCGCGAACGGTCGCGAAGGACCACGCGCGCGTGGCGGCCCGCCTCGAACACGCCCTGGCGCTCGACCCCGGCCACGACCGGGACACGGCGCTCCACGAGGCGCGGAAGGCCGCCAAGCGCGCCCGCTACGCCGCCGAACTCGCCGACCCCGCCCTCGGCGGGCCCGCACGGCGCACGGTCAAGGGCATGAAGGCCGTCCAGAAGCTCCTCGGCGACCACCAGGACAGCGTCGTCGCCCGCGAGGCCCTCCGGGAGATCGCCGTCCAGGCCAACGGCGCGGGCGAGTCGTCCTTCACCTGGGGCCTGCTCCACGCCCGGGAGGAGGCCCGGGCCGCCGACCGCGAACGCGAACTGCCGCACGTGTGGGCGAAGGCGCGGGGCCTGGACGGCTGAGCCGTTCACCGTGCCGGGGGGCGACCCGGGGCGCGTTACGCTTGAGAGTCGCCCCCGTCAGCTCACGAAGGTTCCCCGAAATGCCTGAGTCGGTCTTCCCACAGCTCGAAGCTCTGCTCCCGCATGTGCAGAAGCCGATCCAGTACGTCGGCGGCGAGCTCAACTCCACGGTCAAGCCCTGGGAGAGCTGTGACGTCCGCTGGGCCCTGATGTACCCCGACGCGTACGAGGTCGGCCTGCCCAACCAGGGCGTCATGATCCTGTACGAGGTGCTGAACGAGCGCGAGGGCGTCCTCGCCGAGCGCACCTACAGCGTCTGGCCGGACCTCGAGAAGCTGATGCGCGAGCACGGCGTACCGCAGTTCACCGTCGACAGCCACCGCCCCGTCGGCGCGTTCGACGTCTTCGGCCTCAGCTTCTCCACCGAGCTGGGCTACACCAACATGCTCACCGCGCTCGACCTGGCGGGCATCCCGCTGGAGGCCGCGGACCGCGACGTCGACCACCCGATCGTCCTCGCCGGCGGCCACGCCGCGTTCAACCCCGAGCCGATCGCGGACTTCGTCGACGCGGCGGTGATCGGCGACGGCGAGCAGGCCGTGCTGGAGATCACCGACGTGATCCGCGCGTGGAAGGCCGAGGGCCGCCCCGGCGGCCGCGAGGAGGTCCTCCTCCGCCTGGCCAGGACCGGCGGCGTGTACGTCCCGCGCTTCTACGACGTGGAGTACCTGCCGGACGGCCGCATCGGCCGCGTCGTGCCCAACCGCTCCGGCGTGCCGTGGCGCGTGTCGAAGCACACCGTCATGGACCTCGACGAGTGGCCGTACCCGAAGCAGCCGCTCGTACCGCTCGCCGAGACGGTCCACGAGCGGATGTCCGTCGAGATCTTCCGCGGCTGCACCCGGGGCTGCCGCTTCTGCCAGGCCGGCATGATCACGCGCCCCGTGCGGGAGCGGAGCATCACCGGCATCGGCGAGATGGTCGACAAGGGCCTCAAGGCGACCGGCTTCGAGGAGGTGGGCCTGCTCTCCCTGTCCTCCGCCGACCACTCCGAGATCGGCGACATCGCCAAGGGCCTCGCGGACCGCTACGAGGACGACAAGGTCGGCCTGTCCCTGCCCTCCACCCGCGTGGACGCGTTCAACGTCGACCTGGCCAACGAGCTGACCCGCAACGGCCGCCGCTCCGGCCTCACCTTCGCCCCCGAGGGCGGCTCCGAGCGCATGCGCAAGGTCATCAACAAGATGGTCTCGGAGGAGGACCTGATCCGCACGGTCGCCACCGCGTACGGCAACGGCTGGCGCCAGGTGAAGCTCTACTTCATGTGCGGCCTCCCCACCGAGACCGACGAGGACGTCCTGCAGATCGCCGACATGGCGGCGAACGTCGTCGCCAAGGGCCGCGAGGTGTCGAGGTCCAACGACATCCGCTGCACGGTCTCCATCGGCGGGTTCGTGCCCAAGCCGCACACCCCGTTCCAGTGGGCGCCGCAGCTCTCCGCCGAGGAGACCGACGCCCGCCTGGAGAAGCTCCGCGACAAGATCCGCGGCGACAGGAAGTACGGCCGCTCGATCGGCTTCCGCTACCACGACGGCAAGCCCGGCATCGTCGAGGGCCTCCTGTCGCGCGGCGACCGCCGCGTCGGCGCCGTCATCCGCGCCGTCTACGAGGACGGCGGCCGCTTCGACGGCTGGCGCGAGCACTTCAGCTACGAGCGCTGGATGGA
Organism: Streptomyces somaliensis DSM 40738; assembly: GCA_012396115.1. Taxonomy (GTDB): domain Bacteria; phylum Actinomycetota; class Actinomycetes; order Streptomycetales; family Streptomycetaceae; genus Streptomyces; species Streptomyces somaliensis. The sequence goes on from JAAXOU010000009.1 coordinate 35,997, forward strand.
GTGCGCCGCGAAGACGCTGCCGCGGTACGGCGTCGACGTCGACTGGTACACGACGCGCGAGCGCACCTACGAGGAGGTCCTGCCCTGGGACCACCTCGACTCCGGTCTCGACAAGGACTGGCTGTGGGAGGACTGGCAGGACGCCCTCGACGAGACCGAGGTCGAGGACTGCCGCTGGACGCCCTGCTTCGACTGCGGCGTCTGCCCCGCCATGGACACCTCCATCCAGATCGGCCCCACGGGCAGGAAGCTGCTCCCGCTCACGGTCGCCGAGTAACCGGCGACCGGGCACCGGCGTCCCGGCGGCCCGCCCCGGAGGTCCTCTCCCGGGGCGGGCCGCCGCGTCACGGGGGCCGTGGAACCGAGCCGGCCGCCCGGTGCGGACCGGGGCCGTCCGTGCGGACCGCCGTGCCGGTCGCCGTGCCGGTGCGGACGGCGTGGGGCGCCCCCGCCCCGAGCGCGCGTACCGCGTACCGCGTGGCCCGCGGGAGGGGCGCGCATTCCTGCGCGTACCCTGGGTAGTGCAACGACTGCTCCCGGCGCGGCGCCCGCCCCCGAGGTCCTCCCGCACCGGCGGGGGTGATCCGGGCGGGCCCCCCGGGGCGTCCCACCGCATCCGGTGGGCGGCGCGCCACCGCGCCGCCCCGCACCGAGGAGAAGAACCACTGGGCAAGCGACAGCCCGAAGGCCCGCCGCCCGCACCGGCGGTGCAGCGCATCCGACTGCGCTACACCAAGCGCGGCCGCCTCCGGTTCACCAGCCATCGAGACTTCCAGCGCGCGTTCGAGCGCGCGCTGCGCCGCGCCGAGGTGCCCATGGCGTACTCGGCCGGTTTCACCCCCCATCCCAAGGTGTCGTACGCGAACGCCGCGCCGACCGGCACGGCCTCCGAGGCCGAGTACCTGGAGATCGCGCTCACCGAACCGCGTGACCCCGCCGAGCTGCGGGAACTCCTCGACGAGTCCCTGCCGGACGGCCTCGACGTCGTCGACGCCGTCGAGGCCCGCGCCTCCGGCCTCGCCGACCGGCTCACCGCCTCCGTGTGGGAGCTGCGGCTCGACGGGGTCGACCCGGCCGACGCCGAGCGGGCCGTCGCCGCGTTCCTCGCGGCGGGTACCGTGGAGGTGCAACGCATGACCAAGAACGGTGTACGCACCTTCGACGCACGCACCGCGGTGGTGGGACTCGAAACCGCCGCCGCCCCGGCCGATAGGCCACTGGACGGCCCCTGTGCGATACTGCGGCTGGTCGTTCGGCACGCGACACCCGCCGTTCGACCCGACGACGTCCTGTCCGGTCTCCGAGCTGTGGCCGACCTGGCGCCGCCGGTCCCCGCAGCGGTGACCAGGCTGGCGCAGGGGCTCTTCGACGAGGAGTCCGGCACGGTGACCGACCCGCTCGCGCCCGACCGCGAGGCAGTCACGGCCGCCCCATCCAAGGCCGCCGGGCCCGCCGCCGCGACGGCGCCGGAAGGTGCAGGTTCCGCTTAGGAACGGTCGTCGAAACGCGGCCCTGGCACTCGGGAGCCACCTGGGTCGGGCCGCGTACGGACACAGGAGACTTTCGCCAGGCCGTACGCAGAAGGCGTACGGAACCGGCGAGCCAGACATACAGCTCCCGTGCGGCGCCCGCGCCCCGGACGGCGGCCACCGCGTACGACGCGGTGCCGAGGCCGGACCGGACACAGGCGCGACGCCCGGGAGCGTGACGGGAGAACCGCCCGCATGCTCGAGTCGAACGAGACCGGCACCGCCGGTACCAGCGAAGAGGACAACACACCCGGCGGCACGCCGCCGCCGCGCCGCAGGCGCCGTGCGGCGTCGCGCCCCGCGGGCCCGCCGGTCGCGGCGGACGCCGCCCCCGAGACCGTCGTGACCACGACCGCCGCGCCCGAGACCGCCCCGGCCGAGGTGCCTTCCGGTTCCGGGGACGCGCCCGAGGCCGCTGCTCCGGTCCGTACGCGTCGCCGTGCCACGCGCAAGGCGACGGCTCCGGCCGTCGAGACTTCCGAGGCCGCCGAGGTCTCCGCCGCGCCCGAGGCCGCCGCGGTGGCCGAGGGGTCGGCTGAGGGGTCGGTCTCCGAGGCCGTCGCTCCGGTCCGTGCGCGTCGTCGTGCCACGCGCAGGGCGACGGCTCCGGCCGTCGAGGCTTCCGGGGCCGCTGTGTCCGTGGAGCCGCAGGCCGCCGCGCCCGAGGCCGCCGAGGTGGTCGAGGGATCGGCCGAGGGGGCGGTCTCCGAGGCCGCTGCCCCGGTCCGTGCGCGTCGTCGTGCCACCCGTAAGGCGACGGCTCCGGCCGTCGAGGCTTCCGGGGCCGCTGTGTCCGTGGAGCCGCAGGCCGCCGCGCCTGAGGCCGCCCCGACGCAGGCCGCCGCGCCCGAGGCCGCCGCGGTGGCCGAGGAGCCCGCCGGGGAGTCGGCTCCCGAGGCCGTCGCCCCGGTCCGTACGCGTCGTCGTGCCACGCGCAAGGCCACCACCCCGGCCGCGCGGCCCGAGGACGAGACGGAGGCCGAGACGGGCGAGAGCCTGCCCGCCACCACCGTCGCGCAGATCACCGCCGACGAGACCGGCCAGGTCGCCGCCGCCGAGCAGGCCGCCTCCCGGGGACGTACGCGCCGCCGCGCGGCCCCCCCGCAGTTCACCGCCGAGCCCCCGCGGGCCCCCGAGCGCGGCCGCCGCCCGACGCGCCCCGCCGTGCCGGTGTTCCAGGCCCCGGTCTTCACCGAGCCGATGTTCCAGACCCCGGAGACCGCCGCTGCGGCCGCCGCCGCGGAGGCGGCAGCGGAAGCGGAGGCGGAGGCGGAGGAGACGACCGAGGTGGTTGAGCCCCCCGCCGAGCGCGCCGAGACCGGTGGGCGCCGTCGCCGCCGCCGTCGCGCCGAGGCCGCGGAGGCCGCGGAGGCCGCGCGTCCCGCCGGTCCCGCCCCCGCGGAGGAGGCGGAGGCCGAGGACGAGGCCGCCGAGGAGGAGGCCGAACGGGCCGTCGCCGAGGGCGACGAGCAGGACGACTCCGAGGAGCGCCCGTCGCGCCGCCGCCGCCGGGGCGGTCGCCGCCGCCGCCGCGGAGAGTCGGCCGACGACCACGACGAGGCCGCCGACACCGAGGGCGACGAGCAGGAGGACGAAGACGGCACCGACGGCGAGGACGCCGAGTACGAGCCCGAGGACTCCGAAGGCGACGCCACCCCGTCCGCCGCCGGTACCAGCAGCTCCCGCCGCCGTCGCCGCCGTCGCCGTCGCAGCGGCGAGCCCGCCGAGGCCGAGACCGCCGCCGAGGAGGACGGCGTCCGCACGGTCGTCAAGGTCCGCGAGCCGCGGTCGGCGCGGGACAAGGGCGCCGAGCCGTCCGACGAGGTGCAGTCCATCAAGGGCTCCACGCGGCTGGAGGCGAAGAAGCAGCGCCGCCGCGAGGGCCGCGAGCAGGGCCGCCGCCGCGTCCCGATCATCACCGAGGCGGAGTTCCTCGCCCGCCGCGAGGCCGTCGAGCGCGTCATGGTCGTCCGCCAGAACGGCGACCGCACCCAGATCGGCGTCCTCGAGGACAACGTGCTCGTCGAGCACTACGTCAACAAGGAGCAGGCGACCTCGTACGTCGGCAACGTCTACCTGGGCAAGGTCCAGAACGTGCTGCCGTCCATGGAGGCCGCGTTCGTCGACATCGGCAAGGGCCGCAACGCCGTCCTGTACGCCGGCGAGGTCAACTTCGAGGCGCTCGGCATGGCCAACGGGCCGCGCCGCATCGAGACCGCCCTCAAGTCCGGCCAGTCGGTCCTCGTCCAGGTGACGAAGGACCCCATCGGCCACAAGGGCGCCCGCCTCACCAGCCAGGTCTCCCTGCCCGGCCGGTACCTGGTCTACGTGCCCGAGGGCTCGATGACCGGCATCAGCCGCAAGCTCCCCGACACCGAGCGGGCCCGGCTGAAGACCATCCTCAAGAGGATCGTCCCCGAGGACGCGGGCGTCATCGTGCGCACCGCCGCCGAGGGCGCCAGCGAGGACGAGCTGCGCCGTGACGTCGAACGGCTCCAGGCGCAGTGGGAGGAGATCCGGCAGAAGGCGAAGACGGGCAACGCCCCGACGCTCCTGTACGGCGAGCCGGACATGACCGTCCGCGTCGTCCGCGACATCTTCAACGAGGACTTCTCGAAGGTCATCGTCAGCGGCGACGAGGCGTGGCGGACCATCCACGGCTACGTGTCGCACGTCGCGCCCGACCTGGCGGACCGGCTGCAGCGCTGGACGTCCGAGGTGGACGTCTTCGCGACGTACCGGATCGACGAGCAGCTGATGAAGGCGCTCGACCGGAAGGTGTGGCTGCCGTCCGGCGGTTCGCTGGTGATCGACAAGACCGAGGCGATGGTCGTGGTCGACGTCAACACCGGCAAGTTCACCGGCCAGGGCGGCAACCTGGAGGAGACCGTCACCAGGAACAACCTGGAGGCGGCCGAGGAGATCGTCCGGCAGCTGCGCCTGCGCGACCTGGGCGGGATCGTCGTCATCGACTTCATCGACATGGTGCTGGAGTCCAACCGGGACCTGGTGCTGCGGCGCCTGCTGGAGTGCCTGGGCCGGGACCGCACCAAGCACCAGGTCGCCGAGGTCACGTCGCTGGGCCTGGTCCAGATGACCCGCAAGCGGGTCGGCCAGGGCCTGCTGGAGTCGTTCTCCGAGACCTGCGTCCACTGCAACGGCCGCGGTGTCATCGTCCACATGGAGCAGCCCGGCGCCGTCGGCGGCGGTGGCAAGCGGGCCCGCAAGCGCGGCCGCGGCGCCGATCACCCGCACGAGCACGCCGAGCAGGCCGAGTACACCGAGCAGGCCGAGGCCGCCGAGGCGCCCGTCGCCGAGACGCCGGCCGTCGAGGCCCCGGAGGCGGGGGCGCCCGCTCCGGCCGCCGCGCCGGAGCCGGCGTTCGCCCCGGACGAGGAGCTGTACTCCAGCGCCGCCGAGGCGGAGGCCGCCGCGAAGGCCGAGGCCGAGCGCCTGGCCGAACTCGCCGCGAGCTACGCCCTGCCGACCTCCTCCTACACGATCACCTCCACCTACGGCCAGGCCGGCTCCATGTGGTCCTCCGGCTACCACACCGGCCTCGACCTGGCCGCCCCCACCGGCACCCCGGCCAACGCCGTCCACGGCGGCACCGTCAAGTCGGCCGGCTGGTCCGGCGCGTACGGCTACCGCGTCGTGCTGGAGCTGGAGGACGGCACCGAGGTCTGGTACTGCCACCTCTCCTCGATGACCGTCGGCGCCGGGCAGACCGTCGGCACCGGCGACACGATCGGCCGCGTCGGCGCCACCGGCAACGTCACCGGGCCGCACCTCCACCTGGAGGTCCACACCGCCTCCGGCGGCGGCGTCGACCCGCTGGCCTGGCTGCGCGGCAAGGGCCTCACCGTCTGACGCCCGGTACGCCCCGGCGGGCCCGGCGCGCTCCACACCGGACCGGGGCGCCCTCCGGCAGCCGGGCGCCGGGGCGCCGATCCGTCCTTCCGGCCGGCCGCGGTCCGGTGCCCGCCTCCTTCCGCCCGCGGCCCGGCCCGGTGCCCGCGGGCGTCCCGCCCGGCCGTCCGGTACCGGGGGCGGCCGGAGTGCGCTCGGCCCGGCCCCCGGTACCGCCTCACCGCCGGTACGGGTTGTAGCCCGCGTAGTCGCGGTGCGGCGGTGGCGTCCACGCCCGGCCCGTCGCGCGCGCGGCGAACGTCAGGGCCGGGGCGGCCACCTCCTTCCGCTGCCACAGGTGGTGCAGCAGCTCCTGCTCCCGCGCCGTGAAGTCCCGGTCGGCCAGCCCCCGTCGCGCCCGGTGCCGCAGGAACGCCAGGGAGGTCGCGAAGGCCTCGTACTCGCCCACCGACCGCGCCGCCGCCGGGCCGAACGTGCGCGCCGCGTAGGACCGTGCCAGGCTCCGCGCCCGCATCGACGACAGCGCGAGCGGCTCGTCCGGGGAGAGCCAGCCGGCCGCCGCGTACGCCGGCAGCTCGCCGCGCACCGTCCGCAGCTCCCGCTGGCGCGTCCACACCACCAGCCACGTCAGCAGTCCCAGCACCGGCAGCATGAACGCCCCGTACACGAGGAGGAACCCCCACGGCCCGAACGTCGTCGAGCCGTTCCACAGCGCGTGCACCCCCATCGCCAGGGACAGCCCCAGCAGCGGCAGCAGCGTCCGCAGCACCCCGCGCCGGGGCGCCGTCGCCGCGGCGAGGCCGAAGCCGATGCCCGTGAACACCGTGAAGAGCGGGTGGGCGAACGGCGACATCACGATCCGCACGAAGAACGTCACCGCCGTCACCGACTCCAGGCCCGACGACCCGAACTCCTGGTCCTCGCCGAAGGCGCTGCCCAGGTACAGGATGTTCTCGGTGAACGCGAAGCCCGTCGCCGTGAACCCGGCGACGACCACGCCGTCGACCAGTCCCGTGAACTCCCGCCTGCGGAAGAGGAAGATCAGCAGGATCGCGGCGGCCTTCGCGCTCTCCTCCACGACGGGGGCGACGACGGTCGGGCCGAGCGTGTCCGCCGCCGCTGGATCCGCCGTCGCCACGGCTATCCAGTGCGTCGCGAGGGTGTTGGCGAGGATCGCGACGAGCGCCGCCGCGAACGCCCCCCAGGCGAAGGCGAACAACAGGTTCCGCCACGGGCCCGGATCCACCCGGTCCAGCCAGCGGAACGCCGCCGCCAGCAGCGGTACGGGCAGCAGCGCCAGCCCGAGGCCGACCAGGAAGCCCGTCGTGCCCGTCTGCTCCCGCACCAGCGCCAGGATCACCAGGGCGCACAGCGCGAGCACCAGGCTCACGGCCGACAGGCGGACCGCCCTGCTCCGCCAGAACGCGCCCCGCGGCTTGTACCGCCAGCGGGACCGGTCCGGCAGGGCGTCGAACGACGGCCGCGGGTGGTACGCCGGGACGGCCGGCTGGGCGGGGCCGGCCGGCGGAGGGGTCCGCGGTGCGAAGCGGGACGCGTGCGAATCTGACACCCGGTCGACCCTAGACGGCCGCACCGACACTCCGCGAGCGCGTTGCGGACGGCCGGGGCCGGGCCGCGCCGCGCCGCGCCCGGACGGTCAGGCGCGGGCGAAGAGCAGGTCGTGGACGACGTGCCCCTTCTCCAGGCCCTGTCCCTCGAACCGGGTCAGCGGCCGGAAGTCGGGCCGCGGCGCGTACCCGCCGCCGGGCGCCGCGTTCACGAAGTCCGGGTGGGCCGTCAGCACCTCCAGCATCCGCTCCGCGTACGGCTCCCAGTCCGTCGCGCAGTGCAGGACGGCTCCCGGCCGCATCCGGGTCGCGACGAGGTCCAGGAAGGCGGGCTGGATCAGCCGCCGCTTGTGGTGCCGCTTCTTCGGCCACGGGTCGGGGAAGTACACCCGGACGCCGGCGAGCGCGGCGGGCGGCAGCATCTCGCGGAGCAGGATGACCGCGTCGCCGTTCGCGACGCGGACGTTGGTGAGGCCGCCTCGCTCGACGAGGGCCAGCAGGTTGCCCTGGCCCGGCGTGTGGACGTCCACGGCGAGGACGCCGGTCGACGGGTCGGCGGCGGCCATCCGCGCGGTGGCCTCGCCCATGCCGAAACCGATCTCCAGGACGACCGGAAGCCCGCCGAACACCTCGTCCGGGTCGAGGACGCGCCGCCCGTCGACGTCCAGGCCCCAGACGGGCCACAGGCGGCGCAGCGCGTCGGCCTGGCCCGCGGTGACGCGGCTGCGGCGGGGCTGGAAGCTGCGGATGCGGCGCTCGAAGTGCGAGCCGGCGGGGTCGGGCGAGGGCCCGCTCCCGTCGGGGAACATCCGGCTGCCGCGGCGCGCCGCGGGCGCGCCGCGGTCCCCGCCGGAGG
>JAAXOU010000090.1 GCA_012396115.1 Streptomyces somaliensis DSM 40738
CGCTGCGGCGGCCCGTGCCGTACGGGGAGATCCCCTGCCGGGCGTGATCCCGTCCAACTACCCTGGCCGGTATGGAGATCCTCGGTACCACACTGCGCGTCTGCGTCGACGACCTGGACGCCGCGACGGCGTTCTACGAGCGGCTCACGGGGGCGCCGGCGCTGCGCTTCGAACGCGGCGGGGTCCGTGTCGCGGCGGTCGGCTGCTTCCTGCTGATGAGCGGCCCCGAGTCGGAGCTGGAGGTACTGCGCAAGGTCACGGCGACGATCGCGGTGGCCGACGTGGACGCGGCGCACGCGACGCTGACCGAGGTGGGCGCGCGGGTCGTGGCCGGTCCGGTGCCGACCCCGGTGGGCCGCAACCTGATCGCGATCCACCCGGACGGCTCCGTCTTCGAGTACGTGGACCGCCGCGCCTCCTGACCGCGCCCGGAGCCGGCCCCCTCCCCCGCCCGGCCCCGCGCCGGGGCGCCCGGGCGGGGCCGGGCGGGAAACCCCCGCGCCCGCGCCCGCCCCGTCCGGTACGTTCGCCGGGTCGTCCCCGGCCGAGCGCCCGTTCGGTCCGCGGGCGGTCTTCCCGGCGTCCTCGGAGAGCAGGTTTCGCGATGGCGTGTCGTATCGGTGAACTCGTACCCGGTTGCCGCGAACCCGAGGTGCTGGCGCGGTTCTGGTGCGAGGTCCCGGACTTCGCGGTGCTCGACCGCGAGGGGGACGAGTGCATCGAGATCGGGCCGCGCGAGGGGTTCGGCGGCGCGCAGCCGACGATCATCCTCAGCCGCCGGGACGGGCCGGGCGGGGGGAGGTCCCGGCTGCACATCGACGCCAACCCCACCGACCGCGACCAGGACGCCGAACTCGAACGGCTCCTGGGGCTGGACGCCCGCCCGGCCGACGTCGGCCGGACGGGTGAGGAGCAGTGGCACGTCCTGGCCGACCCCGAGGGCAACGAGTTCTGCCTGCTCAAGGTCCGCCTCGCCCCCCTTGTGACCCCCATCGGCCGTGCCCCGGTCCCGCCGGGGGTGCGGGGCCGCCCCGAAGCCCGTACGGGGCACGCCCCCCGGTCCCGGTTCCGGTCGGCGGCGCCCCGGAGGCGCTCAGCCGGGGATCAGCGCCTCCCACTGCTCCCGGGTCGGACCGTCGTGCCCCGGCGAGAAGTCCGGGCGGGCGGCCAGCCAGGCGGTGAGGTGCCGCTCCACCTCGTCGGTGCCGTAGGCGTCGGGGGCCGGTCGGAGCAGGTGGCGCACCTGGGCCCGGGCCCGCATGACCACGGGGTCGTCGAGAGCGCACGCGGCGAGGGCGGCGGCCCGCCGGTCCGCGGGCGGCGCGGCCTCGGCGAGGCGTTGCCCGCTGTCGCGGTCGGCCGTCGACTGCGCGTCGAACCACGGGCGGAAGGCCCGTGCCGTCCAGGTGTGGTACTCGGCGGGGTCCGCGGCGATCCGGTCGGCGTGGGCGGCGAGGTGCCGGGCGGCGAGCAGGCCGAGGGCCACGCCGTGGCCGAAGGTGGGGTTGGTGTGGACGAGGGCGTCTCCGATGTTGACCAGACCGGTGACGACGGGGCCGTCTCCGTCCGCGAGGGAGGTCCAGCGGTTGTCCAGGCCGGCCATCGCCAGGACGCCGGACTGCGGTTCGGGGGCCAGGTCGAGCCAGGCGGCCATGGCGGGGAAGAGGCGGGCGACCGCCTCGAACACGGCGGGGTCGGTGAGCGCGCCGCGGGTCGGGTCACCCGTGGCGAGCACCAGGTTCAGCGCGAAGACGTCACCGTCGGAGGGGAAGACGCCGCCGAGGGCGAACGGGGCGGACGAACCGGTCCGCACCCGCCCGGGGTCGCGCGGGCCGTCGGCCCGCAGGCGGTACCAGCGGCACAGGTAGGCGATCCCGGTGCGGTGGCTCTCGACCACGGGCGGGCGGCAGCCGGCCGCGGCCAGCCAGGAGGGCACCGGCGAGCGGCGGCCGGAGGCGTCGACGACCAGGTCCGCCCGGTGGGCCCCCGCGCCCGCCCGCACACCGGTGACCCGGGCGGGGCGGCCCTCCCGGAAGGTGAGGGCGTGCACCCGGCGGCCCCGCCGCACCTCCACGGTGGGCTCCCGGCGCACCGCCGCGGTCAGGGCGGCCTCCAGGACGATGCGGCGGGTGCGCAGGGTCACCAGGTCCTCGTCGCCGGCCCGGTACGGCGGGTGCTCGCCGAACCAGTCGAAGTCGTGGTGCTCCCGAGCGCCGCGCGCCAGCAGGTCGGCGTAGACGTCGGGGGCCTCGTCGAGGAGTACGGTGCGGACGGGCGCGAGCATCGAGTGGGGCTGGACGGCCTGCGGGGTCCGGGGTCTGGGCCAGTGGAAGAAGTCCCGGTGTGGGTCCTCCCCCGCCTGCCGCGCCTCCTGCTCGAACAACGTGACCGTGTGGCCCCGTCTGCCGAGCATGAGTGCCGCGCCCAGCCCGCTCGTGCCCGCGCCCACCACCGCAACCCGCGCCACCGGCCGTCCCCTTCGCGTCGTGTTGCGGGGCGAGCCTACCGTTCGGCGCCTCCCGCCCGGCACCGGCCCCGTCCGCCGCGGGGCCCGAGCGGCGGGAGGGGCATCTCGGCGGTGATCGCCCAGCGCTCGTGATCGCGCCACGCCCCGTCGACGCGGAGCATCGCCGGGGAGTAGCCCTCCCCGCGGAAGCCGGCGCGGCGGAGGAGGGCGAGCGAACGCTCGTCGCCCGACTGGACGTTGGCCTCCAGGCGGTGCAGTCCGAGGGGGCCGAACACGTGGCGCACGACGAGCGCGAGGGCCTCGCCCATCAGGCCGCGTCCGGCGGCGTGCGCGAAGACGCCGTACCCGGGGGCGCCGCACTCGAAGGAGCCCCGCACGATGTTGTTGACGTTGACGAACCCGGCGATGCCGCCGCCGTCGCGTTCGCAGACCAGGTGGCCGCGACGGGCCGGGGCCTCGATGAGGGAGCAGGCGTAGGCGGTGTACGCGGCGGGGTGCCGGGCGGGAAGAGCCAGCGCCGGTGCAGGTCCCCGCTCTCCCGGACCCGGGCGGTGAACTCGTCGGCGTCCTCGTACCGGAAGGCCGGCCCGGGGCCCTCGACCGTGTACGGGGCGCGCGGTGTGCTGGCGTCGGACACCGGACCAGCGTAGATCGCACCCCCGGAACCCCGACTTGTCAGACAGGTCGGATTGCCCGGCGGCCTCCGCACCGCATACCGTGCGGGTGGTCGGGTGGTCGGGTGACGGGTGGGCCAGGGAGGTACGGCGGTGGTCGGCACTGAGCGACGGCGCCCGGTCGTGGTGCTGTACGAGCGGATCGTCGAGGCGATCCGCACCGGCGCGTACCCGCCCGGCTCCACCCTGCCCTCCGAGCCGCGCCTCGCCGCCGAACTGGGCGTCAGCCGCCCCGCCCTGCGCGAGGCGCTGCTGCTGCTCCAGGAGGACGGGCTGCTGTCCGTGCGCCGGGGCGTGGGCCGCACCGTCAACGACCGGCCGGCCCGGCGCGGGTTCGAGCGCCTCCGGCCGCTGGAGGAGCTGCTCGGCGCGGACTCCCCCGCCCGGGTGCGGCCGCTGCTGCGGACCGTGGAGGAGCCGACGGACTTCACCGCGCAGCACCTGCTCGCGCCCGTACGGGCGGAGCTGCGGTTCTGGGAGTCGCTGCTGGCGGCGGAGGGTGCCGCGGCGGCGCTCAGCCAGGAGTGGGCGGCCCCCGACGAGGTGCTGGAGCGGGTCCACCCGGCGTTCGCGGCGGCCCTGCGGGACGCGGCGGACCCGGGGGAGGCGTCGATGCTGGGGGTGCTGGCCGGGGTGTCGCGCGGGAGGGCGCTCGGGGGGCGCGGCACGGTGACGGCGACCCTGCTGGGGCGGCGGCGCGGGGAGCAGCTGGGCCGGCCGGCCGACACGCCGGCGGTGCTGGTCACGCAGGTGGTGCGGGCCGGGGAGGTCCCGGTCCTGGCGGCGAAGCACGTGCTGCCCGCGGGCGCGCCGGCGCTGCCGCTCCTGCAGTCCTCCTGAGCGTCCGGCCCTCCCGGCCGCCCGCCGGGCCGCCGCCCACCGCGCCCGACGCCCGGTGGTGCCCTACACTCCCGTCATGCACTTGTCTGACAAGCCGGCCCCGACCGTCCCCGTCGCGGACTGGATCCGCCGGGCCCCCAAGGTCGTGCTCCACGACCACCTGGACGGTGGCCTGCGCCCCGCCACGATCATCGAGCTGGCCCGTGCGTGCGGTTACGCGGGCCTGCCCGCCGAGGACCCGGACGGGCTGGCCGCGTGGTTCCGCAGCGCCGCCGACTCCGGTTCGCTGGAACGGTACCTGGAGACGTTCGCCCACACCTGCGCGGTCATGCAGACCCGCGAGGCCCTCTTCCGGGTCGCCGCCGAGTGCGCCGAGGACCTGGCCGCGGACGGGGTCGTCTACGCCGAGGTGCGCTACGCGCCCGAGCAGCACCTGGCGGCCGGGCTGACGCCGGACGAGGTGGTCGAGGCCGTCAACGACGGCTTCCGCGAGGGCGAGCGCCGGGCCGGGGGCCGGATCGCCGTCGGCACCCTGCTCACCGCGATGCGCCACACGGACCGTTCCCTGGAGACGGCCGAGCTGACCGTCGCGCACCGCGACCGCGGCGTCGTCGGCTTCGACATCGCCGGCGGCGAGGCCGGCAACCCGCCGGCACGCCACCTGCCGGCGTTCCGGTACCTCAAGCGGCACAACTGCCACTTCACCATCCACGCGGGCGAGGCGGCCGGCGCCGAGTCGATCCACGAGGCCGTGCAGGTGTGCGGCGCCGAACGGATCGGCCACGGCGTGCGGATCACCGACGACATCGCCGCCGACGGCACGCCGGGCCGCCTTGCCGCGTACGTCCGCGACAACCGCATCGCCCTGGAGGTCTGCCCGACCTCCAACCTCCAGACCGGCGCCGCGAAGGACTACGCCTCGCACCCGGTCGACCTGCTGCGCCGCCTGGGCTTCCGCGTCACCGTCAACACGGACAACCGCCTGGTGTCCGGCACCAGCATGAGCGAGGAGTTCCAGCACCTGGCGAACGCCTTCGGCTACGGCCCGGAGGTGTTCGAGGAGTTCACGACCGCCGCCGTCGAGGCCGCGTTCCTGCCGCTGCCGGAGCGCCGCCGGATCGTCGAGGAGGTCGTCCGCCCCGGCTACGCGGCGCTCCGCCCCGCCGGCTGACCCCGGGTTCACGGAGCCGGCCCCGCAGCACCCCGAGCACCACCCCGTGCGGCCCGCGCGGCGCCGCCGACCCGGGGCCCGGCCGGGGGCGACGGCCTCACTCCCGCATCTCCAGCGGCGGAACGTCGGGGCGGGAGAACCCGAACACCCGGGCGTACAGGGCCAGTTCGGTCTCCAGCGCGCGCACCAGCGTCTCGGCGCGGCGGAATCCGTGCCCCTCCCCCTCGAAGGCGAGGTACGCGTGCGGGACGCCGCGCCCCGCCATGTGCGCCAGGAACCGCTCGCTCTGCGCCGGCGGGCAGACCGGGTCGTCCGTCCCCTGGAGCAGCAGGAACGGGGCGCGGATCCGGTCGGCGCGGCCGAGCGGGGAGCGCTCCTCGTACCGGCCGGGGGCCTCCGCGGGCGGTCCGACCAGCCACCGCGGGTAGTGCGACTCGAAGTCGTGGGTCTCCCCGGCCGTGCCCCAGCGGCTCAGGTCCAGGACCGGGTAGCGGATGACGGCGCAGGCGTACACGTCGGTGCCGGCCAGGGACGCGGCGGCGGTCCAGCCGCCGGCGCTGCCCCCGCGGACGGCGAGCCGGGCCGGGTCGGCGGTGCCCTCCGCGGCGAGGGCCCGGGCGACGGCGGCGCAGTCCTCCACGTCGACGACGCCCCACTGACCGCGCAGCCGCTCCCGGTAGGCCCGCCCGTAGCCGGTGGAGCCGCCGTAGTCGACCTCGACGACGCCGATGCCGCGGGAGGTGAAGTAGGCGGTCTCCAGGTCGAGGACGGGGTGCGCGCGATCGGTGGGCCCGCCGTGCGCCCGCACCACGTACGGCGGCGGTTCGCCGTCGGGAGCGGCCGCCTCGGGGTTGCGCGGCGGGTGGACGTGGGCGTGGACCTCCCGGCCGCCGGGGCCGGTGAAGGTGCGCGAATGGGGTTCGGGGTAGTAGGCGGGGTCGACCGGGTCGGTGTGGGCGGCGCCGACGACGCGGGTGCGGCCGGTGGCGGTGTCCAGCTCCACGACCTCGTACCCGCTGCGCGGGCCGGCGGCGACGCCGTAGACGCGGTCGCCGTGCGCGGCGAGCGTGGGCGCCCACTCGGTCCACGGGCCGGCCGCGTCGACGAGTTCACCGGTCCCGGGGTCGAGGACACCCAGCGCGGTGGTGCCCCGGCCGTGGACGACGGCGACGAGTCCGCCGTCGAGGGGCTGGAGCCAGCGCAGGCCGACCTTCCACAGCGGTCCGCCGAACTCCTCCCCGCGGCCCGCGCTGAGGGCCCTCGCCGTGGCGGAGCCGGGCGCCAGGCGGTACGGCTCCCACCAGCCGCCGCGGTCGGAGACGTGGAGCAGGGAGCCGTCGGGCGCCCAGTCGACCTGGCAGACCGACTCGTCGGCGGCCCCGGCGACGGGCGTGACGGAGGCGAACGGGCCGCCGTCGACGACCTCGCCGGTCATCACGAGCGTCCCGTCCCACGGCATGAGCGGGTGGTCCCAGGCGAGCCAGGCGGCCGTGCGCCCGTCCGGGGAGAGCCGGGGGCCGGTGACGAACCGGTGCCGGTCGTCGGTCAGTTCGCGCACCGCGGACCGGTCGCCGGCGGCCGATCCGTCGAGGGGCACGGCGGCGATGACGCGCCGCACGTCACCGGGGCCCCCTCCGGTGTGCTCCTCCAGGACGCACCACACCTCGGCACCGTCCGGGTGGAGGATCGGGTCGGCCCAGCGCAGGCCGCCGCCGGTGCCCGGGAGCGGGGTGAGCGGGCGGGGCGGGGCGGCGCCGTCCGGCTCGTACGCGTAGAGGCGCTGGTCGGGGAAGTGGCAGAAGACGACGAGCGGCCCGGCGCCGCCGTCGCGCGCCGTGCCCGCCCACGGCTGCCCGCCGTACTCGACGACCCGGCTGCGGACGTTCCACGGGGGCGGCAGGACGGACGTCTCGGTGCCCTCGGGCGTGCGGCGGACCAGTGCGCGGCGGCCGCCCTCGGCGGGCCGCGGCTCGGTCCACCACACCTCGTCGCCGACCGTGCCGAGGTACTCCGGCATGCCGTCGTGGGCCGCGGCCAAGCGCGCGTCGATCGGCGACGGCCACGTTCCGTGGGGCGCCGTGGACGCCATGGGCTCCTCCCGCGGGTTCAGACGTTCCGGAGGCAGTGGTCGAGGACGCGGACGCCGAAGTGCAGCGCGTCGACGGGGACGCGCTCGTCGACGCCGTGGAACAGCGCCTGGTAGTCGAAGCCGGCGGGCAGCCTCAGCGGGGCGAAGCCGTAGCCGACGACGCCCAGCCGGGAGAACTGCTTGGCGTCGGTGCCGCCGGACATGCAGAACGGCAGGACGCGCGCGTCCGGGTCGAAGCGCTCGATCGCGGCGCGCAGCACGGCGTACGTCGGGGAGTCGACCGGCGCCTCCAGGGCGACCTGCCGGTGGTGGAACTCCCAGTCGACGCCGGGGCCGGTCAGTTCGTCGAGGGTGGCGGTGAACTCCTCCTCGCCGCCCGGCACGATCCGCCCGTCGACGTGCGCGACGGCGGACCCGGGGACGACGTTCACCTTGTAGCCGGCGTGGAGCATCGTCGGGTTGGCGCTGTTGCGCAGCGTCGCCTCGACCAGGGCGGCGGCCGGGCCCAGCCTGTCGAGCAGGGCGTCGAGGTCGAAGCCCGGATCGTCGAGGTCGGGCGCGTCGACGCCGTGCAGGGCGGCCAGTTCGGTGAGCGCGGCCCGGACGGTGGTGGTGAGGCGGACCGGCCACCGGTGGGCGCCGATCCGGGCGACGGCGGCGGCGAGCCGGGTGACGGCGTTCTCCCGGTTCACCTTGGACCCGTGCCCGGCCCGGCCCCGCGCGGTCAGCTTGAGCCAGGCCGTGCCGCGCTCGCCCGCGCCGATCGGGTACAGCGCCAGGTGGGGGCCGGCGTGGAAGGTGTACGCGCCGGACTCGCCGATCCCCTCGGTGCATCCCTCGAAGAGGTCGGCGTGCCGGTCGGCGAGGAAACCCGCGCCGTCCTCGGCGCTCGCCTCCTCGTCGGCGGTGTACGCGAGGACGATGTCGCGGCGCGGCCGGACGCCGCGGCGGGCCCAGTCGCGGACGACGGCGAGGACCATCGCGTCCGTGTTCTTCATGTCGACGGCGCCGCGCCCCCACACGACGCCGTCGCGGACCTCCCCGGAGAAGGGGTGGACGGTCCAGTCGGCGGGTTCGGCCGGGACCACGTCGAGGTGGCCGTGGACGAGCAGCGCGTCGGCCGACGGGTCGGTGCCCTCGATGCGGGCGACGACGTTGGTGCGGCCCCCGGTGCGTTCCAGCAGGCGCGGCTCGACGCCGGCGCCGGCGAGCCGCTCGGCGACGTACTCGGCGGCGGGCCGCTCCCGGCAGTCGCCGCCGCCGCGGTTGGTCGTGTCGATCCGGATGAGGTCGGAGGTGAAGGCCACCACCTCCTCGAAGGCCGTCTCCCCGGGGTCCGCCGCCCCGGGGTCCGCCGCCCCGGGGGCCGGCCCGTCCGCCGGGCGGCGCTCCCGGTCCCGCAGGGTCCGGTCAGCCATACTGCTCCTCCACCGCGGCCGAGACGATCGTGGTGACCGCCTTGAAGGTGCGGATGGTCTCGTACATCGTGCCGGCGGTGTACGCGACCCGCCGCTCGCCGCTGACCGCCACCCCGGGGACGACGGTGGCGGCCGCGGCCAGGTGCTCCGCGTCGAACTCCAGCTCCACGGTGTGCGGGCCGCCGCGCACCGGTTCGTGCCGTACGGCGAGGCGCGCGGCGTCCTTCGCCGCAGCGCGGATGTCGGCGGCCGTCCGCTCGGGGGTGCGGCAGACCGCCGCGTACCGCGACACGTGGTCCTTCACCGCGACCGTGCGCGCCCCGGGCGCGTAGCCGAGCGCGTCGCGGCAGGTCAGGTCGTCGCCGGTGACCAGGACGACGGGGACGCCGAACTCGGCGACGACGTGCGCGTTGAGGTACCCCTCACCGGCGCGGACGCCGTCGAGCCACACG
This sequence comes from Streptomyces somaliensis DSM 40738, assembly GCA_012396115.1. GTDB lineage: Bacteria > Actinomycetota > Actinomycetes > Streptomycetales > Streptomycetaceae > Streptomyces > Streptomyces somaliensis. The sequence goes on from JAAXOU010000090.1 coordinate 9,112, forward strand.
CCGGTGATGGAGTTGGCGAGGTAGGTGTGGGCGAGGACGCCCTCGCTGCCGGCCCCCGTGTGGTAGCCGACGAAGGCGACGCCGTCCACGTCGCCGTACTGGACGCCCTCGACCATGGACAGCGCCTTGTGCCGGCCGGTCAGCATCCGCGCGCGCGGGTCGAGCCGTTCGAGGAGGAGGTTGCGCATCGTCCAGTGGGCCTCGTTGACGAGCACCTCGTCCGCGCCGCCGTCGAGGAAGCCGAGGACGGCCGCGTCGACGTCGGAGGTGAACATCGCCCGGCAGCGCTCCCACTGGGGGGTGCCGGGCAGGACGTCGGCGGGCCAGGTGACCCCGGTGGCGCCCTCCATGTCGGCGCTGATGAGGATCTTCATGTCCACACGGTACGCGGGGTCCGGTGCCGCTACCAGGCGCGGCGCCCTCAGCGGGGGCGTGCGGGTCGCGGGTACGTGCGGGACTGCTTGACGCTGCCGAAGGCGAAGCTGGACTCGATCGACGCGATCCCGGGGATGGCGTGGACCCGGTCGCGGACGAGGCGCTCGTACGCCTCCAGGCTCTCGACCACCACGCGCAGCAGGTAGTCGCTGCTGCCGGCCATCAGGTAGCAGTCCTGGATGTGCTCGATGAGGGCGACGTGCTCCTCGAAGACGGCGACGGCGTCCGCGGTGTGGCGCTCCAGCCGGATCCGGACGAACACGGTGATCGGCAGGCCGTAGGCGGCCTGGTCGACCATGGCGGTGTAGCCGCGGATGAGCCCGGCCTCCTCCATGCGGCGGACCCGGCGCAGGCACGGGGAGGGGGAGAGCCGGACGCGGTCGGCGAGCTCCTGGTTGGTGAGGCGGCCGTCGGTCTGGAGTTCGCGGATGATCCGCAGGTCGATGTCGTCCATGCCCCCCGCCCGCTCTCCGGCCCTCCGGCCCTCGATCACATTCGCCTTCCTTGGCAGATCCTGCCCCAAACGTATGCCTGGAGGGCAGAACTGGCAATCGGCTGCCCCGTCCCGAGGCCTAGCGTTGCGGCGTAGGGGTCGAACTCGTCTGGCGTGGAGGGTGTCGTGGTCGCGACGAACACGGTGGGGGCGCCCGCGGCGGGCCGCGGGGTGCTCCCGCGCGGCCCGTCCCCGGGGGCCGCCGGCACGGCGGCGCTGCTGCTGACCGTGCTGATCTGGGCGGCCTTCGCGCTGAGCGCCCGGGCGCTGAGCGCGTCGACGCTGCTGCCCGCCGACGCGGCGCTGCTGCGCTTCGGGGTTCCGCTGGTCGTCCTGGCGCCCGCGCTGTGGCGCCGCCGGCGCGCGCTGGCCGCGGTGCGGCCCGGGCCGGCCGCGAAGATCGTGTGCGGGGCCGGAGTGCCGTTCTTCCTGGCCGCGATGTTCGGCGGGTCGCTGACCTCGGCGTCGTTCGTCGGGGCGATCGTGCCGGGCATGGTGCCGCTGTTCGTGTCCGCGCTGATGGCGGCGCGGGGGCGGGGCGTGCCGCGCGGGACGCAGGCGGCCGGGCTGGCGCTGATCGCGGCGGGCGTGGTGGCGCTGGTCTGGCGGTACGTGGTGCCGTTCGACGGCGGCGTGCTGCTGGGCTCGGGAACGCTGCTGGTGGCGAGCGGGCTGTGGGCGCTGTACACGGTGGGGCTGCGGGAGGTGGACCTCGACCCGGTCGGGTCGATCGGGCTGCTGTGCATCCCGTCCTTCGCGGCGGTCGCCGCGCTGGTGGCGGCCGGCGTGCTGCCGACCGGGTTCGCCGGCGCGGCGGCGGCCGACGTCGCGCTGTTCCTGGTGGTGCAGGGGCTGGGCGTGGGGCTGTGCGCCGGGCTGCTGTACGCGTTCGCGATCCGGCGGCTGGGGGCCGAGCGCAGCTCCGTGGTGGGCAGCCTCAGCCCGGTGGTCGTGGTCCTGCTGGCGGTCCCCCTGCTGGGCGAGCGGCCGACGGCGGCCGTGCTCGTCGGCGTACCCCTCGTCACCACGGGCGTGGTCCTCGCGAACCGGCGCCCCCGTCCCCCGCGTGAACCGGAGGTCTCCCCCGATGCTTGAGCTGCTGCCCGCCCCGCCGGCCGACCCGCTGTGGGACCTCGCCGCCGAGTTCGGCGCCGACCCGCGCCCCGAGCGGCTGAACCTGGTGCTGGGCGTCTACCGCGACCACACGGGCGCCACCCCGGTGATGCGGGCCGTGCGGGAGGCGGAGGTGCGCCTCGCGGAGGGTTCCGCGTCGAAGGAGTACCGGGGGCTGTCCGGCAACGCCGCCTTCAACCGCGCGATGCTCGCGCTCGTGCTGGGCGGCGGCTTCCCGGCCGACCGGGCCGCCGTCGTGCAGACCGTCGCGGGGACGGGCGCGCTGCGGCTGCTCGCGGACCTGGTGCGGCAGACCCGGCCCGGTACGACGGTGTGGATCAGCGACCCGGCGTACGTGAACCACCGGCCGATCCTGGAGGCGGCGGGCCTCGCGGTGCGCACCTACCGGTGGACCGACCCGCGGGGGCTGCTGGAGGACCTGCGCGGCGCGGGCCGCGACGACGTGGTGCTGCTGCAGGGCTGCTGCCACAACCCGACCGGCACCGACCCGTCCCGGGAGGTGTGGGAGGCGCTGGCGGACGCGGCGGCCCGCACCGGCTGGGTGCCGTTCCTGGACCTGGCGTACCACGGGCTGGGCGACGGCCTGGACGAGGACCTGTGGGCGGCGCGGAGGCTGGCGGAGCGGCTGCCGGAGGTGCTGGTCGCGGTGAGCTGCTCGAAGAACTTCGGCCTGTACGCGGACCGCACCGGCTGCGCGATCGTGCTGGGCCCCTCGGCGCGGGCCCTGCGCCGTGTGGAGACCGCCCTGCAGAACGCCGCCCGCACCCTGTACTCGATGCCGCCCGAGCACGGCGCGGCGGTCGTGGCGACGGTCCTCGGGGACGCGGGGCTGCGCGCGGTGTGGCGCGCGGAGCTGGACGCGATGCGGGACCGGATCGCGTCCAACCGCGCCGCGCTGGTCGCGGCGCTGGGGGCGCTGGGCTGCGACGCCCTCGCGGGGGCGCTGGCCGGGCAGAAGGGCATGTTCGCGGGGCTGCCGCTGTCGCCGGAGCAGATGGCGGCGCTGCGCCGGGACCACGCGGTGTACGGAACGGCGACGGGCCGCGTCAACGTGGCGGGGCTCCCGGCGGACCGGGTGGACCGGCTGGCCGGGGCGATCGCGGCGGTGCTGGCCCCGGTCGCGGTCTGACCCCGGCGCCCTACACGGGCAGGGGCGGGTCCCGCGGGTCGAGGGCGAGGGCGGCGAGGAGCTCCGCCCGGTGGAGGCCGGCGACCGGGGCGAGCAGGTCGGGGTGGCGCAGCAGCGCCGCCGCGCGCAGGTCCCGGTCGCCGGGCGACAGGAGTCGGTGGTACCGGGCGGAGGCGCGGCCGGCGGTGGCGGCGACGGCGGCCCGCGCCAGGGCGGGCTCGCCGAGCAGGCAGGCGGCCCAGCTCGCGACGGTCTCGTCCACCCAGCTGCGCCACGGCGCGCCGTCCGCCACGGCGCCGGTGATCCAGTCGAGCCGGTCCGCGCCCCCGGCGCCGGTGACGGCGACCAGGGCGGCGTCGAGCTGGGTGGGGTAGCGCAGCGCCGCGGCGACGGCCGCGGCCTGGCGCGCCTGGGCCTCCGCGAGGGCGCGGTCGACGGCGCCGCCCCCCGCGGGGTAGGCCCGCAGGAGCCACTGCGCGGTGGCCGCGACGAGCGGGGAGAGCTGTGCGTGCACGGTCCATCCGTAGGCCGTAAGGGTGTTCGGACGACGTGCACGGTACCCCGGTGGAGCCGGACGGCGTAATGACGCATATCACCCGCTCCCGGTGGTATCCGCACTCTGCACCGTTCACCCGGAACGCAAGAGGAGACGGAGACCCCATGGGACACGGCGGAGACGTGATCACCGAGCTGACCACCGACCACCGCGAGGTGGAGGAGCTGTTCACCCGCATCGAGGAGCTGCCGCTCGGCGACCCGGAGCGCAAGCGGCTCGCGGACCAGGTCACGATGGAGCTGGTCCGGCACGCGGTCGCGGAGGAGGAGTACCTCTACCCGGCGGTGCGGGAGCACCTGCCCGAGGGCGGCCCGCTCGCCGACAGGGAGCTGGAGGACCACGCGGCGGCCGAGCGCACCATGAAGGAGCTGGAGTCCTGCGAGGCGGACGACCCCCGCTTCGACACGATGATCGTCCAGCTGATGACGGAGATCCGCGGGCACGTCGCCGACGAGGAGGCGAACCTGCTGCCCCGGCTCCGCGAGGTGTGCTCCCAGGAGGAGCTGGAGGAGCTGGGTGAGAAGGTGCGCCAGGCGAAGAAGATGGCGCCGACCCGTCCGCACCCGGCCGCCCCGGACACGCCGCCGGTCAACAAGCTGCTCGACCGCGGCGCGGGCATGGTCGACCGGCTGCGCGACACCCTCACGGGCCGCGGCAAGTAGGGCTGAGCGCGCAGGCCGCCGCACCCGCACGACGCACCGCCCCGCCGCCGTACGACCCGGCGCGGGGCGGTGCGTCGTGCGGAGCCGGCGACCGGCGCGGGGCGGCGACCCGCGGCGCCGCCCTCACGGTACGGGCCCGCACCGGTGGGCAGTGGGGCCAGCGGATGCCGCGCGTCGGGCTTCCGGAACCGGCCGGGGGTCAGCCGACGTGGCCGAGCCGGACGTCCCGCTCGGTACGGGAACCTCCCGCGACCTGCAACGCGGTGGCCACCGGCGGGTAGCCGGAAGCGATTACCGTGTAGGAGCCGGCCGCCAGGTCGGGGAAGCGGAAGACGCCGTCGGCCCCGGTGGCGAGGGTGCCGAGGGTGTTGCCGGCCGTGTCGAGCAGCGACACCCTGGCGTCCTCGACGGGGCGCCCGTCGGGGGCCCGCACGGTGCCGCACACGACTCCGCCGCCCGCGAGTCCGACGTCCTGCCACGTCTCGTCCTCCGCGCGCACCCCGACCGCGAGGGCGGTGGGGCCCAGTCCGGGCGCGCCGGCGGTGAGGGTGTAGTCGCCGTCGAGGAGACCGGTGAGGAGGTACCCGCCGCCCGGGCCGGTGCGGGCCGTGGCGACGACCTCGCCGCGCGCGTCGGTCAGGGTGACGGCGGCGTCCTCGACGGGTGCGCCCTCCAGGGTGGTGACGGTTCCGCGGAGGCGGCCGGCGCCGCCGAGGACGACGTCCCGCTCGACGGGCCCGTCGGGACGGGCGCCCGCGGCGAGGGTGACGGCGCGGGGCCGGTGGCCGGCGGCGGAGGCGATGAGGACGTACGCGCCGGGGGCGGGGGCGCTGAGCGCGTACCGGCCCCCGGCGCCGCT
>JAAXOU010000091.1 GCA_012396115.1 Streptomyces somaliensis DSM 40738
CGGGGCCCCCGGGCCGGGCGACACCGCCCTCCCCCCGCCCCGCCCCCGCGGCACCGAGGTCGGGGCGGGGCAGCGCGTGACCGCCGGGGACGTCGCGGCGCTCCGCTCGGTCGGCGAGCTGTTCCGCACGCTGGACCACGCGTACGGCGGCGGCCACGCCCGGCAGGCCCTCGTCCGCTACCTGGAGCACGAGGCGGAGCCCATGCTGCGCGGCGGCTACGGCGAGTCCGTCGGGCGGCGGCTGTTCGGCGCGGTCGCCGACCTGACCAGGCTGGCCGGCTGGACGTCGTACGACATCGCCGCGCACGGGCTGGCGCAGCGGTACTTCGTGCAGGCCCTTCGGTTGTCCCAGGCGGCGGGGGACCGGGCGTACGGCTCGTACGTCCTGGCCACGATGAGCCGCCAGGCCGTGTACCTGGGCCACGGGCGGGAGGCCGTGCAGCTGGCGCGCGTCGCCCAGCAGGGCGTGGGCTCCTCTGCGCCCCCCGCAGTCCAGGCCCTGCTGCACGCGGTGGAGGCACGGGGGCACGCGGTGCTGGGCGAGGCGCGGGCCTGTACGACGTCGCTGGTGCGCGCCGAGCGGGCGCTGGAGGGCGCCCGCCCCGGCGAGGAGGCGCCGCCCTGGGCGCGCGCCTTCGACGAGGCGCAGCTCGCGGACGAGTTCGCGCACTGCCACCGGGACCTCCAGCAGTACCGGGCCGCCGCGCAGTACGCGGAGCGCGCGCTCCAGGCGTACGCGCCCGGGCAGGTGCGCAGCCGCACGCTGTGCCGCGTCGTCCTGGCCACCGCCCGCCTCGCCCTGGGCGAGCTGGAGCAGGCGTGCTCCCTGGGCGCGGAGGCGGCGCGGCAGGCCGCCGAGATGCGTTCGGCCCGCGCGGTGGAGTACGTCCGCGACTACGAGCGCCGCCGTCCGGTGCCCGGGGGCGCCCCCCGGGAGGCGGTCCTACGCGGCCTCGGCGCGTGCGGACGGCTCCGCCGACGGCAGGCCCAGGTCCCGGAGGACCGCCCGGGCCGCGCGGTGGCCCGAGTGGAGCGCGCCCTGCGGGGAACTCACGTCCCGGTGGTCGCCGCACACGTACAGGCCCGCCAGCAGCCGCACCGGCCGCCGCAGGTCGTGCGGGGCGGGCATCGCCGGCACGGCCTCCGGGTCGTGCCGCACCGCGAGGAGCTCCCAGTCCGCCGTCCCCGTGCCGTACAGCGCCGCCAGGTGCCGACGCACCCGGGCGTCCAGGTCGTCGGGGGGCGTGCCGAGGACCGTGGAGGTGACCAGCGCCCGGCCGCGCGGCGCGCGTGACGGGTCCACCTCGCTCATCACCGCCGTGTGCGACACCGGGCCCGCCCGGTCCGCGTCCAGCACCAGCGCCGGGGCCGCCAGCGGCGCGGCGGGCGCGGTGTGGTGCAGGACGGTCACCGGGTGGAACCCCGGCACCCGCAGCCCCGGCAGCAGCTCCGCGGCGGCCCGCGCCCCCGTCGCCACGACCAGCGACCGGCACGTGAACTCCCCGTGCTCCGCCGTGGCCACCCGGTTGATCGACGCCTCCTCGACCCGCACCCCGGTACGGACCGTCCCGGTCGGCAGGGCCGCCGCCATCCGCTCCGGCAGCCGCGACGCCCCGCCCGCCGGGACGCACAGCCGCCCCCGCGCGAACCCGCGCAGCGCCAGGTCGGCGCACCGGCTGGAGGTTGTCAGGTCGGGGTCGCTGAGCAGGGCGCCCAGCAGCGGCCGCAGGAACGCCGCGGCCGCCCGCGACGACGGGCCGCGGCCCGCCAGGGCCTCCGAGGCGGGGCGCTCCCGGCGCGCCAGCAGCCGCTCCACGGGGGTGTCGGCCAGCCGGGCCAGGGACGCGCCGAGACGGGCCTGGTCCAGCGGGCGCGGGCCGCCCGCCAGCGCCCTCGCCCGGGTGAGCGCGGACCGCGGGCCGCCCCGCACCTCGCCGGCGCGGTACAGCCGGCCCGCGCTGTGCACCAGCGCCCCCGGCTGGAACGGCCGCAGGGCCCCGGTGTCCACGCAGGCGTAGCGGTGCAGCTCCGGGCACGAGGTGTTGAGCAGCTGGCCGGCACGGTCGAGGCGGAACCCGTCGACGTGGTCGGTGGCCATCCGCCCGCCGACCTCCGAAGCGGCCTCCAGGACCCGTACGGCCAGGCCGGCGCCGGCCAGGCGGTGGGCCGCGGCCAGCCCCGCGAGCCCGGCTCCGACGACGACGACGTCCGCGTGATCTGCGGTACTGAGCACGTGACCCTCCCCGGGTGACGGTTCGGTGCGTGGGTGGCTCATGCCCTGGACGGACCACCGGAATGCCCGTGTACGGGTCCGGGTGCCCCGAGCGGCACCGAGCGTAGGACTACCGGCCGGTAGGCGGGAGTCGCGCGCGCGGGGGATCACCGAAGCACGGAGGTCGCACGGGCGTGCCTTTCGGGCCCCTTCCGTCCCCGGGGCCGCGCGGGGTCACCGAGCGCGTTCCCGCTCCCGGCGCCGCCTCCGGGGCCCCGGAGGCGGGGCCGGCCTCAGGAGGGGGAGCGCGCCGCGCGGATCGCCGACTCGACCGTCGGGAACGCGAAGCGGAACCCCGACTCCAGGAGGCGGCGCGGCAGCACCCGCTGGCTGCCCAGGACGTCGTCGGCGAACTCGCCCAGAACCAGGCGGAGGGCCGGCGCCGGGACGCGGAGGAGGGCCGGCCGGCGCAGGACGCGGCTCATCGCGGCCGTCGCCTCCCGGTTGGTGACCGGTTCCGGAGCCGTCAGGTTCACCGGCCCGGACAGGTCCGGGGTGTCGACGAGGTGCCGCAGAGCCGCCACCTCGTCGTGCAGCGCGATGAAGCTCCAGTACTGCCGCCCGTCCCCCAGCCGCCCGCCCAGCCCCGCGCGGAACAGCGGGAACAGCCGTCCCCAGGCCCCGCCCCGCGCGGCCACCACCAGGCCGGTACGGGCGTACGCGACCCGGATGCCGGCCTCCTCGGCCGCCGCGGCCGCCTCCTCCCACTCCACGCACACCGACGGCAGGAACCCGTCACCCGCCGGGGCCGACTCGTCCACCGCGCGCGTGCCGGTGTCGCCGTAGTACCCGAGGGCCGTCCCGCACACCAGCACCCGCGGCGGTACGTCCAGCGACGCCAGCGCTTCCGCGACGGCGGCCGTGCCCAGCACCCGGCTGTCGCGGATCTCCCTCTTGTACGCCTCCGACCAGCGCCGGTCGCCCACCCCGGCGCCCGCCAGGTGCACCACCGCGTCGCAGCCGACCAGCCCGGCCACGTCCACGTACTGCCGCTTCGGGTCCCACTCCACCTCGTCCGCGCCGCGCGCGGGGCGCCGCACCAGCCGCAGGACCTCGTGCCCGTCCGCGCGCAGCGAGCGCACCAGGGCGGAGCCGATCAGTCCGCCCGCACCGGTGACGGCGACCCGCCGGCGGGAGGACGGGGAGGACGAAGGGGACGTCGATGAGGAGGACATGACCCCATCCTGCCCCCGTGGCACAGTGACGGCCATGACCCCGCCCCCGATACGCCGCGCGCGGCCCGGCGACGCCGAGGCGCTCGCCATGCTCGACCACGCGACCTGGTCGACGCTCCACGCCGTGACACCGCGCCCGCAGCCGCCGTTCGATCCGTTCTTCGACGTCGACCACCGCCCCGAGGACCACCTCGTCGCGGACTTCGGCGACGGCCCGGTGGGGTACGTCCGCCTCGGCCCGCCCACCCGGCTCGCCTGCAACCGCCACGTACGGCAGATCCAGGGCCTCGTCGTCGCCGTACCCGCCCGCGGCCGGGGCGTCGCCCGCGCCCTGCTGCGCGCCGCCTGCGACGAGGCCCGGCACCGGGGCGCCGTCCGGATCACCCTGCGGGTCCTCGGCCACAACGCGCCCGCCCGCGCCCTCTACGCCTCGGAGGGCTTCGCCGTCGAGGGGGTCCTGCCGGGCGAGTTCCTGCTTGACGGGGAGTACGTCGACGACGTGCTCATGGGCCGGCCGCTCGCCGCCTGACGGCGCGTCCTCTGTGCCTGCGCGGCAAGGGCCGCACGGGGCCGGAGCCCGCGCGCGATGGGCGCGTGCCGGGCCCCGGCACGCGCCCATCGGGGAACGGGCAGCTCAGAACGAGCCGTGATAGCCCGTCAGGTCGGCCTCGGGGCAGGCGATGGAGCCGATCAGGCACGAGGCGCTGGCGTACTTGCGGGTGTAGACGTTGGCGACCTTGCCGCCGTCGTAGATGTAGATGTGGTGGTTGGGCATCAGGCGGTGCTTGCCGGAGCGGATGGTGTAGTTCCCGCTCTTGGTGAGGTTGATGGTGAAGGCCCCGTTGATGGCGCCCTTGACGCTGCCCAGACCCTTGCAGAAGGGGTTGGTGGCGTGCAGGGACATCCGCACGTCCACGTAGTTGCCGCCGGAGCCGAGCTTCTTGGCGGACATGTGCTTGTCGGTGGCCGTCTTCGTGGCGACCTTCCTGCCAGTGCTCTTCACGTAGACGGTGGTGGAGCGGACGCTCTTGTTGCCGACGACCTTCTTGTTGCTCCAGGTCACTGTGGCGTGCAGGGCGGTGCGGTACTTGTCCGACTTCCAGTCGAAGCCGCTGCGGCCGTCCCCGCCGAACTGGAAGTTCCTACCGTAGTCGCATCCCGCGAGCGGGGCGTCGATCTTCTTCTGCGGGATGAAGGTGATCCAGGAGAGGGTGGACGTCGCGGCGACGCCCGCGGCGGACGCCCGTGAGATCGCCTGCCGCCGCAGGGCGGCGAGCGATCCGGAGGCCGGGACGGAGACCTTCAGCCCCCACAGCCGGGCCTGAGGGTGGCCGCCCTCGGGGAGGACGGGCGCGACCTGGTAGTGGTGGTCGGTGCCCGGGATCACGCCGGTGTCGCGGAAGGACGTGATGCCCGGCGCGAGGCGGGCGATGTTCTTGCCGTCGCGTGTGACCACGTAGCGGGCGTTCTCGGCGTATGCGTTCCAGGACAGGTCCACGAAGGACGCCCCGGCCGCGGCGATGATGCCCTCGCGGGCCGAGGAGCGGTCGACGACGGCGGTCTCTCCCTCGGAGGTCCGCATGACACTGAAGCCCTGGACCGCCAGCCCCCGACCCTGGAGGCTGTCGGTCCTGATGCCGGACACGTTCTGTAACCGGTCAGAGGTGAAGGCGGATATGGAGAACGCGGCGCCGCCCGGCTGCGGGGTCGGGTGGGGCGCGGCGGACGCCTGGAACCCGGTGGCGCAGAGGGCGAGCGGAATCAGGGCCGACGTCGCCGTCACCCTGGCGGAGCGGGAAAGCTGCATGGGTCTCCTCTTTCGTCCTGCGGGAGGGATGCGGGCGGGCGCGGCCGACCCGCATCACCTGCCGGGATGCCCGGCCGTGCGCGCGGCGGCTCGTCTGACGAACCGCAGCCGCTCCGACCGCCCTTGCCCGGCGGGTGCCGGTCGGCAGCTGCCGAGGACGTAGTGAGCCGCGTGTGATCGGTCCGTGGAAGGGGCTCACGCCGTCGTCCTCCCGGCATGTGATGTGCTCCTGACCCTAGGGATCGCGAGGACGGCCGCGGAAGTGTCCCTTGGGGCAGTGCCCTGAGGGACACTGCCCGACGGGGCAAATGATGTCGCGTTCATGACAAGTGTGCCGGGTGTGGCTCGCCAGGCCGTGCCGCGCGGGCCGCCGGGACACGGCCCGCGAGCGGACGCGTCAGAAGGCCAGGGCGCCTGCGAGGAAGATCGGGTAGATCACGCCCAGCGCGCCGGCGACGAGGCCGATGGCGCACTGGCCCCGGTTCAACCTGCGACTCAGACCGAGAAGACCGAAGGTGACGCCGAGGCTGCCGAACAGGAACGGGATCGCGATCCCGAGGAAACCGGCGAACACGGCGGTGAGCAGGGCGAGGACGCCCAAGACGAGTGAGACGGGGCCGTAGAGAGACGCGGGGCTGCCGTCGGAACCGGTCGTCATGTCAAGATCCTCGCTTCTGGGTCCCGATCTCCGAGGCGCACAACGGGACTCCGGCGCCCATCATGGCACCAGCGGACGCGCCGCCGCTTACGGGCCCCGACGGGCGGGGGCGGTGAGACCGGGCTTACGCCGCGGGCGGCGCGGCCGGTCGGGCGGACACTGCGGCTGGGCGCCGCGGTCCCCGCGAGTCCGCGCCCGCCCCTGGTCGGGGGGGCGGGCGCGGCGGGGTCACGCGGCGAAGGCGCGCAGGACGCCGGACGGTGCGGCGGTGTACCGGCCCGCACAGGCGGGATCGGCGCAGAGGCCGCCGTGGGAGAGCGCGGACAGTACGGAGACCTGCAGTCGGGTCTCCTGACCCAGCTTCTCCGCGATGCGCGTGATGTGCGCCTTGACGGTGCGTTCCGCGATGCCGAGTTCACTCGCCAGCCGGCGGTTGCCCAGACCGGTGCCCAGGAGGAGCAGGACCTCCCGCTCTCGTTCCGTCAGGGCGTCGAACCGATCGGTTCCGTACACCGGGACGGTGCCGGTGCGGCGGTAGGCGCAGGCCGCGCCCGTTCCTAAGGGAAGTGCGGACATACGGGTCCCTTCCGGCGCTGCTGTTCCCAGCAGAGCCCCGTGCCCCGGGTGCGGCGGCGATCCTCATCCAACTTAGCCCACCGCACTGACAGGAACACGTCGGAAAGTGCTTGCGGCGCGGGAGGGGGTGCGTGAGTGGGACGCGTCCACCGCCGCTAACCCCCGAAGCGGTTCCACAGGCGGGGCAGGCGGCCGGCCAGGGCCGCGTCGTCGGCCACGTCGAGCGGGACGCCCTCCGGCTCGGGCGGCGGCGGGGCGAGGCCCAGGTCCGGCATCTCCGCGCCGGTGAGCACCTCGTGCGCCTCGTCCGCCGCGAAGCCCAGCTCCTCGCCGTCCCCGTCGACCGCCGGGTCGAAGTCCTCCAGCAGCTCGGCGAGCGACTCCGGGTCGTGGACCGCGCCCTCGAACACCTCCCGCCCCCGGCCGATCAGCCAGCACCGGAAGGAGTCGAACGCCTCGTCCCGGGCACCGCCCAGCAGGATCGCCGCGGCGGCCCGCAGGTCCCAGGTGTCCGCCCGGTCGTAGCGGGCCTCGAAGTGGCGGGCGAAGTCGAGGACGGTGTCCGGATCGAGCCGCACCAGGCGCTCCAGGAGCAGCTCGGCGTGGTCGTCGGGGTCGCCCTCGGCGGCCCCGCGGGTCGAATCGACCAGTTCCCAGAACTCCGTCTCGTCCATCACGGGACCAGCATCCGGCGCGACGGGGGCCGGCGCACCCGCAGGGCCCGCCGCGAGCGGCGCGGGAAACCCGACGGAGGGTGTCGGGTTTCGGTGGCACGGTCGTCCCATGACGACGAACACCACCACCAGGCAGGACGGGCCGCTCGCGGGCAGGGTCGCCCTCGTCGCCGGCGCCACCCGGGGCGCGGGCCGCGCCGTCGCCGTCCAGCTCGGCGCCGCCGGCGCCACCGTCTACGCCACCGGGCGCACCACCCGCGACCACGTCAGCGAGGTCGGCCGGCCCGCCGAGACCGTCGAGGAGACCGCCGAGCTGGTCACCGCCGCCGGCGGCCGGGGCGTCGCCGTCCCCACCGACCACCTCGTGCCGGAGCAGGTGCGCGAGCTGGTCGCCCGGATCGACGCCGAACAGGGCCGGCTCGACGTGCTGGTCAACAGCTGCTGGGGCGGCGACCACCTCCTCGTACCGACCTGGAACGCCAAGATGTGGGACATCGACCTCGACCTGGGCCTGCGCATGCTCGACCTCGGCGTCCGCACCCACGCCATCACCAGCAGCGTCGCCCTGCCCCTGCTGGTGCGCCGCCCGGGCGGCCTGGTGGTGGAGATGACCGACGGCACCGCCGAGTACAACAGGCGGTTCCGCGAGCAGTTCTACTTCGACCTGGCCAAGACCGCCCCGCTGCGCATGGCCTTCGGCCTCGCCCACGACCTGGAGGACGTCGGCGGCACCGCCGTGGCCCTCACCCCCGGGTTCCTGCGCTCCGAGGAGATGCTCGACCACTTCGGCGTGCGGGAGGAGAACTGGCGCGACGCCTGCGCCCGGGAGCCGCACTTCGCCATCGCCGAGTCGCCCGTGTACGTGGGGCGGGCCGTCGCCGCCCTCGCCGCCGACCCGGACCGGCACCGCTGGAACGGCCGGTCCCTCAGCAGCGGGCAGCTCGCCCGGGAGTACGGCTTCACCGACGCCGACGGGTCGCGGCCCGACGCCTGGGGGTACTTCCGGGACGTCGTCCTCGGAGGCGGGGACGCCTCCGCCGACGACTACCGCTGACCGGACACCGGGCCCCGGGGCTGCCGCCGGCCGGGTCCGTACAGCTCCGCCATCCGCGCCGCCGCGTCCGCGAACCGCTCCCGCAGCGACCGCGGCCGGAGCACCTCGGCCTCCGCGCCCAGCGTCAGCAGCTGCCCGAACGCCACCTCCTCGGACTCCACCGGCAGGGTCACCGTCACCCGGCCGGCGGGGTCCGGGGGCCCGGCCGCCTCCAGCGCCTCCCGCGCCGCCGACCGGTCCGTGACGTGCGGCAGGCCGCGCGCCCCGGCCTCCGTCAGCCGCACCACCACCGCCGTGCGCAGCAGCGACCGCGCGAACCCGGCGGCCCGCTCATCCCAGAACGCCGGCAGGTCGAACGACCCGTCCCGCTCGAACCGCTCCCCGAGCGGCGCGGCCCGCGTGAACCGGTCCACGCGGTACACCCGCACCGCGTCCCCCGCCCGCGCGCACAGGTACCAGACCCCCGCCTTCAGCACGAGCCCGTACGGCGCGAGCCGCCGCTCCACCTCGCCGTCGCCGCGCCGGTACCGGGCGTCCAGGAACCGGTCGTCCCACACGGCCCGCGCGATCACCGGCAGCAGCTCCGGCGTCTCCGGCTCCCGGTACCAGCCGGGCGCGTCCAGGTGGAACCGCTGCGCCGCCGACTCCGGCGCGTCGCGCAGCGACGGCAGCAGCGCCGCCGACACCTTCAGCCGGGCCGCCGACGCCGCGTCGTCCAGCCCCATCTCCCGCAGCGCGCCCGGCACGCCCGACAGGAACAGCGCCTCCGCCTCGCCCCGAGCCAGACCGGTCAGCCGGGTCCGGTAGCCGCCCAGGAGCCGGTACCCGCCGCCCCGCCCCCGGTCGGCGTAGACCGGGACGCCCGCCTCGGACAGGGCCAGGGCGTCGCGGGCCACCGTCCGCTCGGACACCTCCAGCTCCCGGGCCAGTTCGCCGGCGGTCATCGACGGCCGGGACTGGAGCAACAGCACCATCCTGATCAGACGAGCGGCACGCACCCCGCCATCATGCCGGGTGGCGGGAGCCCGGCGCGCCCGTGCCCCCGGTCGCCGGGGCGGCCGGGGGCACGGGCGCGGGAAAGGGGGCGGGCCTACAGGCCGTACCGCTCCCTGGCCTCCTTCACCGTGGAGACCGGGACCTCGCCGCGGCGGGCGAGCCGGGCCAGCGCGGCCACCACGATCGACGGGGCGTCCACGCCGAAGTGGCGCCGCGCCGCCGCGCGGGTGTCCGACAGGCCGAAGCCGTCGGCGCCCAGCGACGTGTAGTCCTGCTCGACCCACTGCGCGATCTGGTCCGGGACCTGCCGCATGTAGTCGCTGACGGCCAGCACCGGGCCCGGCGCGTCGGCCAGCGCCCGGCGTACGTACGGCACCCGCTCCTCGCCGCGCAGCTGCGCCGCGTCGGCCTCCAGCGCGTCGCGCCGCAGCTCGGTCCAGGACGTCGCGGACCACACGTCGGCGGTCACGCCCCACTCCTCGGCCAGCGTCCGCTGCGCGTCCAGCGCCCAGTGGATCGCCGGGCCGGAGGCGAGGAGCTGGATGCGCGGCGCGCCCTCGGCGCCCGAGCCCTCCTTGAACCGGTACAGGCCCTTGACGATGCCCTCGTCGATGCCCGCGACGGCCGGCTTGGCGGGCTGCGGCACCGGCTCGTTGTAGACGGTCAGGTAGTAGAAGACGTCCCGGTCCTCGCCCGGGGCGCCCTCGCCGTACATCCGGCGCAGGCCCTCCCTGACGATCACCGCGACCTCGTAGGCGAACGCCGGGTCGTAGCTCAGCGCCGCCGGGTTGGTCGCCGCGATGACGGGCGAGTGGCCGTCGGCGTGCTGGAGGCCCTCGCCGGTCAGGGTGGTGCGGCCGGCGGTGGCGCCGACGAGGAAGCCGCGGCCGAGCTGGTCGCCGAGCTGCCACATCTGGTCGGCGGTCCGCTGCCAGCCGAACATCGAGTAGAAGATGTAGAACGGGATCATCGGCTCGCCGTGCGTGGAGTACGCGGTGGAGGCGGCGATGAAGTCGGCCATCGAGCCGGCCTCGGTGATGCCCTCGTTCAGGATCTGGCCGTCGACGGCCTCCTTGTAGTACATCAGCTGGTCGCGGTCGACCGGCTCGTACGTCTGGCCCTTCGGCGAGTAGATGCCGAGCGAGGGGAACAGCGACTCCATGCCGAAGGTGCGCGCCTCGTCCGGGACGATCGGCACCCAGCGCCTGCCGGTCTCCTTGTCGCGGACCAGGTCCTTCACCAGCCGCACGAAGGCCATGGTGGTGGCGACGGCCTGCGAGCCGGATCCCTTGTCGAACGCGGTGAACGCCTTCTCCGCCGGGGCCGGCAGCGGCGCCACCGGGTGGACGCGGCGGGCCGGGGCGGGGCCGCCGAGCGCGGCGCGGCGCTCGTGGAGGTAGCGCACCTCCGGGGCGTCGGCGCCCGGGTGGCCGTACGGCACCCGGCCGTCCCCGAAGGCGCTGTCCGGGATGGGCAGGCCGAGGCGGTCGCGCATCTCCCTGAACTCGTCCACCGTCAGCTTCTTCATCTGGTGGTTGGCGTTCTTGGACGCGAAGCCCCTGCCGAGGGTGTGGCCCTTGACCGTCTGGGCGAGGATCACGGTCGGCGCGCCCCTGTGGCCCAGCGCGGCCTTGTACGCGGCGAAGACCTTGCGGGACTCGTGGCCGCCGCGCGAGTGGTGGAAGCACTCGACGATCCTGTCGTCGGACAGCAGCTTCGCCATCTCGGCCAGGGCCGGGTCCCTGCCGAAGAAGTCCTCGCGGATGTAGGCCGCGTCGCGCGTCTGGTACGTCTGGACCTGCGCGTCGGGGACCTCGCGGAGGCGGCGGACCAGGGCGCCGGTGGTGTCGAGCCGGAACAGTTCGTCCCAGGCCGTGCCCCACAGGGTCTTGACCACGTTCCAGCCGGCGCCGCGGAACTGGGCCTCCAGCTCCTGCACGATCTTGAAGTTGGCGCGGACCGGGCCGTCGAGGCGCTGCAGGTTGCAGTTGACGACGAAGGTCAGGTTGTCCAGGCCCTCGCGGGCGGCCAGGGCGAGCGCCGCGGTCGACTCGGGCTCGTCCATCTCGCCGTCGCCGAGGAAGGCCCACACGTGCGAGGCGGAGACGTCCTTGATGCCGCGGTTGGTCAGGTAGCGGTTGAACCGTGCCTGGTAGATCGCGGAGAGCGGGCCCAGGCCCATGGAGACGGTCGGGAACTCCCACAGCCACGGCAGGCGGCGCGGGTGCGGGTAGGAGGGCAGGCCGCTGCCGCCGGTCTCCCGCCGGAAGTTGTCGAGGTGCGCCTCGGTGAGGCGGCCGTCGAGGAAGGCGCGGGCGTAGATGCCGGGGGAGGCGTGGCCCTGGATGAACAGCTGGTCGCCCGAGCCGTCCCGCTCCTTGCCGCGGAAGAAGTGGTTGAAGCCCGTCTCGTAGAGCCAGGCGGCGGAGGCGAAGGTGGCGATGTGGCCGCCGACGCCGTGCTCGGAGCCGCGGGTCACCATGGCGGCGGCGTTCCACCGGTTCCAGGCGGTGATGCGGGCTTCCAGCTCCTCGTCGCCGTCGAAGCCGCAGTCGGCCTCGGCGGCGGTCGGGATGGTGTTGACGTAGTCGGTCTCCAGCAGTTCCGGCAGCGCCAGACCGGCGTCCCGCGCCCGCTCCAGGGTGCGGCGCATCAGGTACGCGGCACGGTGCGGCCCCGCCGCGGCGGCCACGGCGTCCAGGGACGCCCGCCACTCGGCGGTCTCCTCGGGGTCGCGGTCCGGGAGCTGGTCGAGCCCGCTCGGCTGGGTGCGGGTGGGGTCGGTCATGTCGCCGCCTTCCGGAGTCGAAGGGGTGGGAGCCCTTGGTCTTGGCAGGACAGGGCGGAGGGACCGCTGAACGGGTCCGCCGACGACTGTAAGGCCGCGATCGATGATCGATCAAAGGGTGAGCGGCAAAATCTCATGTCAGAGGCAAAGTCGGCATGGGGTGCCATGATTTCAGGCACCCGGTGCCGTGTTTTCTTAGGGAGGAAGGCGTACGGCCCACTCGGACGGGGCATGCCCACCCCGCGGCGGCCCCGGCCGACGGGGCACCCGCCGCGCCCCGGCCGCCGGCGCCCTGCGCACGGGGCGCCGGCCGGCCGCACCGGGTTCGTGGCGCACCGGACCCGCGGCGCCCTACGCGCGCGGGGCGCAGCCCAGGACGTGGGCCTTGACGAGCGAGCCGATCTCCGGGTCCCGCCGGCGGAAGGCCGCCACCAGGTCCTGGTGCTCCTGGGCGTACTCCTTCTGGACCGTGCCGAGCCAGCGGATCGACAGGGCCGTGAAGACCTCGATGCCAAGCCCCTCCCAGGTGTGCAGGAGCACGGCGTTGTGCGCGGCGCGGACCAGCTCGCGGTGGAAGGCCACCGTGTGCCGCACCTGGGCCGTCCCGTCACCGTGCGCGTCCGCCTCGTACAGCGCCGCGACGTGCGGCTCCAGGGCCGAGCAGTCCCGCGCCAGGCGCTCCGCCGCCAGCTCCGCGGCGATCTGCTCCAGGCCCGCCCGGACCGGGTACGACTCCTCCAGGTCCGCCGCGGTCAGGTTCCGCACCCGGACGCCCTTGTTCGGCGCCGACTCGATCAGCCGCAGGCTCTCCAGCTCCCTCAGGGCCTCCCGCACGGGCGTCTGGCTGACCTGCAGCTCCGTCGCGATGCGCCGCTCCACGATGCGCTCCCCCGGCTTCCAGCGGCCGCTGACGATCCCCTCCACGATGTGCTCGCGGATCTGTTCCCGCAGCGAGTGCACGAGGGGAGGCGGAGTGGTCATGGGGGAGGCTCCTTCGCTGCCGCGGCGTTCCGCGCCGTCACCGCCATTATTCCGCCCGGGTGTGCCCGGGACGGCGACGGCGCCCCCGCTCCGGACGACTTCCGGGCGGGGGCGCCGCGTTGGACCTGCCGGCCGCGGGGCCTACAGGCCGAGGTCGCCCTCGAACCCGCCGGCCTCCAGGGTCGCCTTGACGGCGCCCAGGTAGCGGGCCGCGTCCGCGCCGTCGACCAGGCGGTGGTCGTAGGAGAGGGTCAGGTACGTCATGTGGCGCACGGCGATCGTCTCGCCGAGCTCCGGGTGGTCGAGGACGACCGGACGCTTCACCGTGGCGCCGATGCCCAGGATGGCGACCTGGTTCGGCGGGACGATGATGGTGTCGAACAGCGCACCGCGCGAGCCGGTGTTGCTGATGGTGAACGTCGCCCCGGCCAGCTCGTCCGGGGTGATCTTGCCGCCCCGCACCTTGGCGGCCAGGTCGGCCGTGGCCTTGGCGATGCCGGCGATGTTCAGGTCGCCCGCGCCCTTGATGACCGGCGTCATCAGCCCCTTCTCGGAGTCCACGGCGATGCCGACGTCCTCCGAGTCGAAGTACGTGACGGTGCCCTCGCCCTCGTTGATCCGGGCGTTGATGACCGGGTGGGCCTTCAGCGCCTGGGCCGCCGCCTTGACGAAGAACGGCATCGGGGAGAGCTTGACGCCCTCGCGGGCGGCGAAGGCGTCCTTGGCCCGGGCGCGCAGCTGCATCAGCCGGGTGATGTCGACCTCGACGACCGAGGACAGCTGGGCCTGGCCGTGCAGCGCCTTCATCATGTTGTCGCCGATGACCTTGCGCATGCGGGTCATCTTGACCGTCTGGCCGCGCAGCGGGGAGGCCTCCGGCGCCTTGGCGGCCGGTGCCGCGGCGGGGGCGGCGGCCGGGGCGGCCGCAGCCTTGGCGGCCTCGGCGGCGGCGACGACGTCCTGCTTGCGGACGCGGCCGCCGACGCCGGTGCCCTTGACGGACGCCAGGTCGACACCGTGCTCGGCGGCGAGCTTGCGCACCAGCGGGGTCACGTAGACGCC
>JAAXOU010000092.1 GCA_012396115.1 Streptomyces somaliensis DSM 40738
CCCCGCGGACAGCGTGCCGCCCCGGCCCTCCGGCACCGGTGGCCACCCCACCCGGGCCCTTTCGGTTGATGTTTAAATCACCTCGGACGGGCTGAGAGGATGGGAGCCCCCAGGACAGGAGACGAGATGCCGGACAGCGGCCCGAGCGCACGGAAACGGACCGCCCGCGGACCGGTACCCGCCGCCCGCACCCACGACCCCGCCGCCCGCACCGAGGAGCCCGCCGCCCCGCCGGCCGCGCCTCCGCGCGCCGCGGCCGGCCTCCTCCTCACCCTCGTCCTCGGCGGGCTGACCGCGCTGCCGCCGCTCTCCATGGACCTGTACCTCCCGGCCCTCCCGCAGGTCACCGGGGCCCTGCGCGCCCCGGCCGCCACCGTCCAGCTCACCCTCACCGCCTGCCTCGCCGGCATGGCGCTCGGCCAGCTCGCGGTCGGGCCGATGAGCGACCGGTGGGGACGCCGCCGCCCCCTCCTCGCCGGCATGGCCGTGTACGTCCTGGCCACCGCCGCCTGCTCCCTCGCGCCGAACGCCGCGCTGCTCGTCGCGTTCCGGCTGCTCCAGGGCCTCGCGGGCGCGGCGGGCATCGTCATCGCCCGCGCCGTCGTCCGCGACCTGTACGAGGGGGTGGAGATGGCCCGGTTCTTCTCCACCCTCATGCTGATATCCGGCGTCGCCCCCGTCGTCGCGCCGCTCGTCGGCGGGCAGATCCTCCGCGTCACGGACTGGCGGGGCGTCTTCCACGTGCTCACCGCCGTCGGCCTGCTCCTCACCCTCGTCGTGTGGAAGTGGCTCCACGAGACGCTGCCGCCCGCCCGGCGGCGCGGCGGCGGCGTCGGCGCCGCGCTGCGCACCATGCGCGGGCTGCTCGCCGACCGGGTGTTCACCGGCTACACGCTCTGCGGCGGCTTCGCCTTCGCCGCCCTCTTCGCCTACATCAGCGCCTCCCCGTTCGTCGTCCAGGAGATCCACGGGGCGTCGCCGCAGACGTTCGGCCTCCTCTTCGGGATCAACTCGGTCGGCCTCGTCGCCGTCGGCCAGATCAACGGCAAGCTGCTCGTCGGCCGCGTCAGCCTCGACAAGGCCCTCGCCGCCGGCCTCGCCGGGATCACCCTGGCCGCCGCGGCGCTGCTGGTGATGACCAGCGGCCTCGTCGGCCGGGTCGGCCTCGTCCCGGTCTCCGCCGGCCTGTTCGTCCTGATGTCCTCGATGGGCCTGGTGATGCCGAACACCAACGCGCAGGCGCTGACGCGCGCCCCGCACGCCGCCGGTTCCGCCTCCGCCCTGCTGGGCGCCTCGGCGTTCCTCGTCGGCGCGGTCGCCTCGCCGCTCGTCGGCGTCGCCGGGGAGCACACCGCCGTACCGATGGCCGTCGTCCAGCTCGTGTGCGTGCTCGCCGCCGCGGGCTGCTTCCTCGGGCTGTGCCGCCCCCGGCACCGGGCCGGCGCCCCCGGCGGCCCGCCTACCATGGGCCGGTGAACGCCACCCCCCCGACCCCGGACGCCCTGCGCGCCGCCCTCGCCGGGCTGCTCGACGGACTGCCGCCCACCAGGGCGGCGCAGGCCGTCGACCGGCTCATCGCCAGCTACCGCGGCACCACCCCCACCGGAGCGCCCGTGCTGCGGGACCGGGCGGACGTCGCCGCGTACGCCGCGTACCGCATGCCCGCCACGTTCGGGGCGGTGCGGTCCGCACTGGCCGCCCTGCGCGCCGCCGCGCCCGGCTGGCGGCCCGCCACCCACACCGACGTCGGCGGCGGCACCGGGGCGGCGAGCTGGGCGGTCGCCGAGGCGTGGGACGAGGACGGCCGCGAGGCGCCCCGCACCACCGTCCTCGACTGGGCCGAGCCCGCCCTCGCCCTCGGCCGGGAGCTGGCCGCCGCCTCCGGGGCGCCGGGCCTGCGCGCGGCCCGGTGGCGCCGGGCCCGCATCGGTGGGGCGCTGCGGCTGGACCCGGTGGACCTCGTCACCGTCTCGTACGTGCTGAAGGAGCTGACCGGAGCCGACCGGGAGGCGCTCGTCGACGAGGCCGCCCGCGCCGCCCGGGCGGTGTTGGTCGTCGAGCCGGGCACCCCCGACGGGTACGAGCGGATCATCGCCGCCCGCGACCGGCTGGCCGGGGCGGGCCTGCGGATCGCCGCGCCCTGCCCGCACAGCGCCGCCTGCCCGATCGCGCCGGGCACCGACTGGTGCCACTTCTCCGCGCGGGTCAGCCGTTCGTCGCTGCACCGGCAGGTCAAGGGCGGCTCCCTCGCCTACGAGGACGAGAAGTTCTCGTACGTCGCTGCGGTCCGCCTCCCGGCGGAGCCGGCCGCCGCCCGGGTGACCCGCAGGCCGCAGATCCGCAAGGGGCAGGTCCTGCTCGACCTGTGCACCGCGGAGGGCGGACTGCGCCGCGACACGGTCACCAAGCGGCACGGCGCCCTCTACAAGGAGGCCCGCGACGCCGAATGGGGCGACCCCTGGGCGCCCGCCCCCTGAGGCGCGGCTCCGCCGCGGGGCGTCCGGCGCGCCGTCCTCGACGCCGCCCTCGCCCTCGTCGGCGAGGCGGGCTACGCGCGGACCACGATCGAGGGCATCGCCGCCCGCGCCGGGGTCGGCAAGCAGACCATCTACCGCTGGTGGCCGTCGAAGGCGGCCGTCCTCCTCGACGCCTTCCTCGACCTGACGGGCGGGGCCGGCGGGGAGGCGGCCGCCGGGCTCCCCGACACCGGGGACCTCGCCGCCGACCTGAAGGCCGTGCTGCGCGCCACCGTCGACGAGCTCGGCGACCCCCGCTTCGAGGCCCCCACCCGGGCCCTCACCGCCGCGGGCGTCGTCGACCCCGAGCTCGGTGCCCGGTTCGTCGAGCGGCTCCTGGAACCCCGGCTCCGGCTGTACGCGGAGCGGCTCACCGCCGCGCGCGAGGCCGGGCAGGTGCGCCCGGAGGTCGACCCCCGCGTCGCCCTGGAGCTGTTCGTCGGCCCGCTCACCCACCGCTGGCTGCTGCGCACCCGCCCGCTCACCCACGCCTACGCCGACGAACTCGTCGAGTACGCCCTCCACGGCATCGCCCCCCGCTGAGCCCGGCGCGTGGACCTCCTCACGGCGGACCGGGACCGGACGGCGGGCATACCCAGACGAAATCCGGCAACCCGGCCGGCGTGACGGCCCTCCCGGGCGCGGTGGCCGCCCCGGCCGGGACGGTCCCGCCACCCGCGGCGCCGGATGGTGGGACCATGTCGGGGACCACAGGGGCTCGTATTCAGGGGTGAGGGGATAGATGGGCGACGGTATCGGCCGCCACCGCGGTACGGGGAGCAGGCTCGCGCAGTGGCTGCGCCGCCGCCCTGACAGGTCCGCCGACGAAGGCCCGGACCGCGAGGGACTGCTCCTGGCCGCCGCCGCCGCGGGCCTGCCGCTCGCACCGGCCGCGCACCCCGCCGGCTACCGCTGCTCCTGCGACCGCGTCGGCTGCCCCACGCCCGCCCGCCACCCCGTCTCCTTCGCCTGGCAGACCCAGTGCGCCACCGACCCGGCGCAGGTCGGGCAGTGGGCGCGCAGCCAGCCGCAGGCCAACTTCATCACCGCGACCGGCATGGTCCACGACGTCCTGGACGTTCCGCTGGAGGCCGGTCGCGCCGCGTTGGAGCGCCTGCTCGCCGAGGGCGTCGAGGTGGGTCCGGTCGCGGAGGCGGGGGACGCGCTGGGCGGGGGCCGCGCGCTGTTCTTCACGGCCACCCGCGGCACGCCCGAGGACGAGGACGAGTGGTGGCCGTGCGAACTCGACTGCCACCCCGAGACGATGGACGAGCACCCGGGGCTGCGCTGGCACTGCCGGGGCAGCTACGTCCTGGTGCCGCCGGCGCGGCTCCCCGGGGGCCACTCGGTGGAGTGGGTGCGGGGCCCCGAGCACCCGCTGCCCGACCCGCTGACCCTGCTGGAGGCGCTCACCGACGCCTGCGCCCGCCACGCCGAGCGGTACGACGACGAACACGGCCACCATGCGGTGGCGTGGCCGCTGGGCCGCTGAACCGCCGGCGGGGTTCAGGAGCCCCTGAGGCTCGTCACGCCCTGGACGCGGTTCAGGACGTCCACCCGGCCCGGGCCGGGCGGGCCCGGCTTCACCAGGGCGGTCAGGCTCGTCACCCACTCCTTGGTGAGCGTGTTGCGCACCTCCCCGGTGAGCAGCGGCTCCTCCTGCGGCATCACCGGGGGCCGGTAGCCGGGGGCGGTGGTGGTCCGCTCGTGGATGCGGTTGGAGAAGAACACCAGCGCCCCGCCGTCCTCGGTGAGCAGTCCCACCGGCGCGAACACGCCCGTGTCCAGCGCCTG
Source organism: Streptomyces somaliensis DSM 40738 (assembly GCA_012396115.1). GTDB lineage: Bacteria > Actinomycetota > Actinomycetes > Streptomycetales > Streptomycetaceae > Streptomyces > Streptomyces somaliensis. Next base: position 4,311 of record JAAXOU010000092.1, read on the forward strand.
GTCGGCGAACTGCAGGGCGCGGCCGGGCCGGTGGGAGATCTTCGCCCGCTCCTGCCGCAGCCGTGAGGTGTGCGGGCCGTCGGCGAACACCTCCGGCCGGCCCGACCCCATGTACGCCGCGTAGTCCCGGCTCAGGTCGCGGGGCGCCGCCGCCAGCGCCGCGCCGTCCGCCGGGGCGGGCTCGGCCCAGCCGTCCGCGTCGGTCCGGAACGCGGGCACCCGGTCGGGCGGGAGGACGGCGAGGTGCGCCGCCTCCCACAGCCGGTCGGCCCCCTCGCGGACGAACAGCAGCAGCCAGCGGTCGTCGCCCGCGCCCCCGTCGGTGTCCGTGTTCGAGTCGACGTCGGCGACGAACCAGCGCGGCCAGCCCGCCTTCCTGGGGATGACGAGCTTCACGTCGCCCAGCTCCAGGGGCCGGTGCCGGGGGTTCCCGCCCGGATCCGTCACCGAACGCGCCTTCAGCCCGGCCTGGTTGATGGCGCCGAGCGAACCGGTCACCCGGTGCGCGTCGAGGGCCGGGTCGTACGCCTTGTCGGCGGCGTTGTACGCCTCGGTGAAGTCCTCCAGCGCCTGCTCGGCCTCATCGCGGGTCGCCGTCGGCACGACCGCCAGCTCGCCGTGCACCGTCACGCAGCCGCTCGCCGCCGACGCCAGCGCCACCACCGCCGCGACCGCCGACAGCGGACGCCGGCCCCCACGGGCCAGCACCCGGCCCAGCCCCTCCACCAGCCCTCGCATCGGTTCTCTTCTGCTCCTCGACCCCGACCGGCACCGACCGACCGAACCCTACCGGGGACACGGCGAGCACGAGCGCCGGGACCAGGTACAGCACCCACACCGCGACCTGGAGCACCGACGGGTCGGGCCGCAGGTTGAACACGCCCTCCAGCAGCGCCCCGGGCCACCGCTCAGGCGACACCGTCCCGCCCAGATCCGCCGCCCGCCCCGCGAGCAGCCCGCCCAGCGGGCCCCCGTCCTGCAGGGCGCGCACGCCCTGCGCCAGCACCCCCGCCCCCACGACCAGCAGCGCGCCCACCGCCCACGCGCGCGACCGGGCCGGCGGCAGCCGCCGCACGCCCAGGTGGGCCGCCCACCCCGCCAGGGCCGCCACGGCCAGCCCCAGCAGCACCATGCCCAGCGGCCCCGCCGTACCGGCCTCGTCCCGCGCCGCCGACACCGCGGCCCACAGGAACAGCGCCGTCGCCGGCCCCTCCCGCGCCACCACCAGGAAACCGGCCGCGCCCGCGAGCCCGCCCCGCCCCCCGCCCGGGCGCAGCACCGCCAGGGCGACGCAACCGGCCGCCGCCACCGACAGGGCGCCCCCGAGCACCCCGACCGCCTCCGGCGTCAACTCCCGTTCCCCGTACGTGAACAGCCATCCCAGGCCCAGGCAGAGCGCCCCGGCCGCCCCCGCCCCGGTCCACAACCGGCGCACGGCGCCGCCGCGTCGGCCGGGCGTCCCGGCGGCGGGCCGGACACGGCCGAACCAGGCGGAGAGCAGACCGAGGAGCAGGGCGGCCTCCATGCCGCCGCGCACACCTGCGAGATGGGACCCGAGCACGGGGCGGCCCTCCGATCGGTCCGGCGTGGGACCCGCCCCGGAACGCCCCGCGGCGGGCCCCGCCACCGTACCGGCAGGGCACCCGCGCGGGGCCGCCCGCCCCGGGCCGGCTCCGTGCTTGAATGCCCCGGTGAACCGCGTGAACACTGCGTACGACGTCCTGGCCGTCTTCTGCGGGCCCGACGGGCGGCACGGCAACCGGCTCGGCGTCGTGCGCGAGGGCCGGGCCTGCCCCGACGAGGCGTCCCGGCAGTCGTTCGCGGGGGAACTCGGCTACAGCGAGACGGTGTTCGTGGACGATCCCGAGCGCGGCGTCCTCGACATCTATACGCCCGGCGTGCGGCTGCCCTTCGCCGGGCACCCCGTCGTCGGCGCCGCCTGGCTGCTCGACCTGGAGGTGCTGGAGCTGGCGGTCGGCGAGGTGTGGGTGCGCCAGGACGGCGAGTTCACCTGGATCGGGGCGCGCGCCGCGTGGGCGCCGCCGCGCACCCTGCGCCGGTACGGCTCGGCCGCCGAGGTGGAGGCGCTGGACGTGCCGCCGCCCGGCGAGTGGGTGTACGCCTGGGCGTGGGAGGACGAGGCGGCCGGACGGGTGCGCGCCCGGGCGTTCCCGGGGCGGGGCGACGGGATCGACGAGGACGAGGCGACGGGCGCGGCGGCGCTGCTGCTGACGGCGGAGCTGGGCCGGGCGCTGAACATCACGCAGGGCCGCGGCTCGCAGATCATGACGGCCCCCGGCCCGGACGGCGTGATCGAGCTGGGCGGCCGGGTCCGCCGCCTGGGCCACGGCCCGCTCGGCGCCTGAGCGGCGCCCCGCGCCCCCGCGCCCCGCACTCCGGCGCCCGCACGTCCGCGCTCATCCGCGCGGGTGCTCCCCGCCCGGCTCGCACAGGGCGGCCGCGTCGGGCGCGGAGGCGCCCACGCGCCCGCCTCCGATCCGCCGCCGATCCGGACCGTCGGCGCCCACCGCGTCCGGCGGGCGCGACACCCCCGCGTGAACGCCGCCGGGTCGGCGGCGGCGAAGACGTGGAAGACGTGGAAGCGGACGCCGTCGCCCTCGTGGGCGGAGCCCCGCCGGCGCTCCGCCCGGCCGCGGACGGCCCGGCCCCCGGGCGGGTCGCCGGGGCAGCGCGCGGTGGTGGGCGACGTACCCCTTCCGCGGGGTCAGGGCGACGTGAGGATCTCGGCCCCGGTGTCCGTCACCACGAGCGTGTGCTCGAACTGCGCGGTCCGCTTGCGGTCCTTGGTCACCACGGTCCAGCCGTCCTCCCAGATGTCGTACTCGTGGGTGCCGAGCGTCAGCATCGGCTCGATCGTGAAGGTCATGCCGGGCCGCATCACGGTCGTGGCGTGCGGCGAGTCGTAGTGCGGGATGACCAGGCCGGAGTGGAACGAGGAGCTGATCCCGTGCCCGGTGAAGTCCCGCACGACGCCGTAGCCGAAGCGCTTGGCGTACGACTCGATGACGCGCCCGATCACGTTGACCTGCCGGCCCGGCCGGACGGCCCTGATCGCCCGGTCGAGCGCCTCCCGGGTCCGCTCGACGAGCAGCCGCGACTCCTCGTCGACGTCGCCGCACAGGTAGGTGGCGTTGTTGTCGCCGTGGACGCCGTGGATGTACGCCGTGACGTCCAGGTTCACGATGTCGCCGTCCCTCAGGACGGTCGAGTCGGGGATGCCGTGGCAGATGACCTCGTTGACCGAGGCGCACAGGGACTTGGGGAAGCCCCGGTAGCCGAGCGTCGAGGGGTAGGCGCCGTGGTCGCACATGTACTCGTGGGCGACGCGGTCCAGCTCGTCGGTGGTGACGCCGGGCGCGATGTGCCGGGCGGCCTCCTCCATCGCCCGCGCGGCGATGCGGCCCGCGACGCGCATCCGCTCGATCGTGTCGGAGTCCTGGACCTCGGGTCCGTCGTACGGCTTCGGAGCGGGCTTCCCGACGTACTCGGGGCGCCGGATGGATCCGGGGACGGAACGGGTGGGGGACAGTTCCCCGGGGACGAGCAGCGACTGGCCAGACATGCGGCGAGTCTAACCAGCGCGGGCGGGGCACCATGGCGGCAGAGGAAGGAGCCGGAGATGGCCCTGTTCAGGAAGCGCACGGCGGGCAGGCCGGGCGAGTGGTTCTACTGCCTGCAGCACGAGAAGGTCGAGGAGGGGCCCGAGTGCCCGGCGAAGGACCGCTTCGGCCCCTACGGGTCGCGGCAGGAGGCGGCCCGCGCCATGGAGACGGCCCGTGAGCGCAACGCCCGGTGGGAGACGGACCCCCGCTGGCACGACGCCCCCGGGGAGCCGGAGGAGTGAGGGCCGCCGGTCCGCCGTGCCGGTCACGGCGGACCGGCGGCCCCCGGCCCCGCCTCACGGGCCCCCGTCTTACGGGCCCTGTCCCACGGGGTCCCTGCCCTACGGGCCCCCGGGCCCGTCACCGGCCCGGTCCCGCGCCGCCCGCCGGCGACGGGCGTCGGGGTCGGTCGCGGCGTCGTACGACACCAGTCGCGGCAGCGCCGCCGCCAGCAGCCCCACCGCCGCCACGCACGCCAGCCCGCCGCCCCACACGGCGCCGCGGGTGCCGGTCCACCCGGCCATGGCGCCCGACCGGACCTGCCCCAGCTGCGGCCCCACGCTGTACGACAGCACCTCGATGCCCGCCAGCCGGCCCCGCAGCTCGTCCGGGACCGTCTGGTTCCAGATCGTCGACCGGCCCAGGCCGCTCACCGTGTCACCCGCGCCCGCCGCCACCAGGCACAGCAGCACCAGCCACACCCCGTCGAACCAGCCCGCCCCCGCGACGGCCAGCCCCCACCCGGCGGCGCCGGACACCACCATCAGCCCGTGCCGCCGCACCCGCGAGGTCCACCCGCTCGTCAGGCTCACCGCCACCGACCCCACCGACCCCGCCGCGTACATCAGCCCCAGGGACCATCCCGCGCCCAGCTCGTCGGCGAGGAACGGGAACAGCGCCGGCGGGTACGCCAGCAGCATCGCCGCCAGGTCGATCGCGTACGTCCCGAGCAGCACCGGCCGCGACCAGGCGTACCGGGCGCCCTCCGCGATGCCCCGCAGCGACGGCCTGCCGGCGCCGCTCGCGGGCGGGGCCGGCGACAGCCGCAGGCACAGCAGCACGGACGCGGCGAAGCAGCCGGCGGCCGTCGCGTACGCCGCGCCGTGGCCCGCGTACGCCACCACCAGCCCGGCCAGGGCGGGACCGGCGACGGCGCCCAGCTGCCAGCGCAGCGCGTTCAGCGCGGCCGCCGCGGGGAGCTGGTCGTGCGGCACGATCCGGGCCGTCAGCGACTCCAGCGCGGGCCGCTGGAGCCCCGCCATCGCGGAGACCCCGGCCGCGACCAGGTACAGCGGCCACAGCGCCGGCGCGGGGGACAGGACGTTCACCAGCAGCACGGAGGCGAGGACGGCCGTGCCCGCCTCCGTGGCGAGGATCACCCTCCGCCGGTCCACCGCGTCGGCGAGGGCGCCCCCGTACAGGCCGGACACGACCAGCGGGACCAGCTCCACCGCGCCCATGGCGCCGACCGCGAGCGGTGAACCGGTCAGCTCCTTGACCTGCAGCGGCAGCGCCACCATCGCGGTGAAACCCCCGAAGTGGGCGACCAGCCCCTGCACCCACAGCAGGCGGAAGTCCCGCGAGGACCGCCAGGGCGACAGGTCGGGCAGCACGGCGGACGGTTTGGAGGTCACGGGGCGCCATGGTGCGCGCCGCCCGCCGCGCCGGGCAACCGGGTTTCACCAGCGGGCGGGCGGCGGCGACGTCAGGTGGTCGACGAGCCGGGACAGCCGGTCGCGCAGCCGGCCGCGGCCCCGGGGCGCGGGCAGGCCGTTCTCGCCGGCCGCCGCGCTCACCAGGTGCTGCACCGTGTCCAGGTCGACGCCCTCGTCGCGCGCCGGGTCGACGCTGAGCGACTCGTGGGCCAGGCCGCGGACCTCCCGGTCGCCGCCGTCCAGCGACAGGACCGTCGCCCCGGCCCGCCGCGCCCCGTGCACCCGCTCCAGCAGGCCCGCGTCGGGCGGTCCCGGCGCCACGACCAGCAGCGTCGCCCCCCGCCCGGCCGCCTCCAGCCGGCCCGGCCCCACCGCCAGGTGCGCCGGGTCCGAGGGCCGCGCCCGGTGCCGCACCAGGGTGGGCGCCAGCTCCGGCAGGCCCGCCCACATCGCCTCGTCCGTCAGGTGCGCGGCCAGGTGCCACGGCTCGTACTCCGCGGTCCCCACCAGCAGCAGGCCCCCGCCGTGCCGCACCACCGAGGAGCGCAGCGCGCCGGCGAAACCGCGCGCCGCCGACGGCCACGCCGTCCCGGCGAGCACGTCACGGAGCAGGGCGACCCGTACGGCATCCATGGCGCCGCATCCTGCCCGCCGCGGCCCGCCCGGCGCGGCGCTTCGCGCTCCTGTCACCCGTACGGAGGCGGTGGCACGTAGTGTCGACGCCATGAGTGAGACGGAGACCAAGAAGGCCGCGCGGGACCCCTGGGGCCTGCCCGACGTGTCGGGCCTGGTCGTCGGCGTCCTCGGCGGCACCGGGGAGCAGGGACGCGGCCTCGCCTACCGGCTGGCCCGCGCCGGCCAGAAGGTGATCATCGGTTCGCGCGCCGCCGAACGGGCCCGCGAGGCCGCCGCCGGGCTGGGCCTCGGCGTCGAGGGCGCCGACAACGCCGAGTGCGCCCGCCGCAGCGACGTCGTGATCGTCGCCGTGCCCTGGGACGGCCACGCCGCGACCCTCACGGCGCTCCGCGGCGAACTGCGCGGCAAGCTCGTCGTCGACTGCGTGAACCCCCTCGGCTTCGACCGGCGGGGCGCGTACGCGCTCAGGCCCGAGGAGGGCAGCGCCGCCGAGCAGGCCGCCGCGCTGCTCCCCGAGTCGCGGGTGACGGCCGCGTTCCACCACCTGTCGGCGGTGCTGCTCCAGGACGAGACGGTCGAGGAGATCGACACGGACGTGATGGTCCTCGGCGAGGAGCGCGCCGACACCGACGTCGTGCAGGCCCTCGCCGCCCGCATCCCCGGCCTGCGGGGCGTCTTCGCGGGCCGGCTGCGCGGCGCCCACCAGGTCGAGGCGCTCGTCGCCAACCTGATCTCCGCCAACCGCCGCTACGGGGCCCACACCGGCCTGCGCCTCACCGGCGTCCGGGAGGCACCGGGGCGCTGAACGGGACGGCGGACCGCGTGGGGGACACTGGACGGGCCCGCCCCCGCCCCGGACAGGAGCCGATCCCCATGCCCCGCCTCGCCCTCCTCGCGCTCGCCGTCTGCGTCCTCGCCACCGCCGCGGCCGTGGTCTCCTTCGTCCGGGGCAACTGGTTCGGCGTCGTGTGGGTGCTGCTCGCCGGCGTCTCCTCCAACATGTGCTGGTACTACTGGAAGCGCGCCCGCCGGGGCGTCCGGTGACGCCCGGCGCCCGGACGCCGCCCCGGCGCCGACGGCCCGCCGGCGGGAGCCCGGCGGGCCGTCGTCCGCGCCGCGGCGGCTAGTGGAAGGTGTGCTCCTCGGCGGGGAACGCGCCGCCCGCGACGTCCTGCGCGAACGCCCGGGCCGCGTCGCCGAGGGTGCGGCGCAGGTCGGCGTACTGCCGGGTGAAGCGCGGTACCTTGCCGCCGGTCAGCCCGGCCATGTCCGTCCACACCAGGACCTGCGCGTCGGTGTCCGGGCCCGCCCCGATGCCGATGGTCGGGATGTGCAGGGAACGGGTGACCTCCGCGGCCAGTCCGGCCGGGACGAGTTCCAGGACCACCGCGAAGGCGCCCGCGTCCTGCGCCGCCTTGGCGTCCCGCAGCAGCCGGTGGGCGTCCTCGTCGGTGCGGCCCTGCACCCGGTAGCCCATCGTGTTCACGGACTGCGGGGTGAGGCCCAGGTGCGACATCACCGGGATGCCGGCCTGGACCAGCATCCGCGTCTGGGGCAGCGAGCGCTCGCCGCCCTCCAGCTTGACCGCGCCGACGCCGGCCTCCTTCACCAGCCGCGTCGCCGACCGCAGGGCCTGCACGGGGCCCTCCTGGTACGAACCGAACGGCAGGTCGCCGACGACGAGGGCGCGCCTGGTGCCCCGGACGACGGCGGCGCACAGGAGGGCCATCTCGTCCATCGTGACGGGCACGGTCGTCTCGTAGCCGAGGTGGCAGTTGCCCATGGAGTCGCCCACGAGGAGGACCGGGACGCCGGCCTCGTCGAAGACCGACGCGGTCATCGCGTCGTACGCGGTCAGCATGGGCCACTTCTCGCCGCGCCCCTTGGCGGCGGCGACGTCGTGGACGGTGAGGCGGCGCGTGCCCTTCCCCCCGTACAGGGCCTTGGGGTGCCTGGCGTCCTGGCCCCCGCCCCCGCCGCTGTCGCCGGGCTGTTTCCGGGCAGGCTGAAGCGTCATCTGCAACGGCTCCTTCGTCATCTCGAGGCGCCCTGACGGCGTCCCCGGACCACGTCCATGGTGGCACCCCGCGCCGGAGGGTGGGAAGTGGGAGGACAACACCCCGGAGGGCGATACGAGACGGCGCCGTCTCGTAATCCGGCCTACGGTGGGCCCCATGGACCGGTCACCGCCCCCGCCGCACGTCCCGCGCCCCGCCCGCGAGGGCCTTCCGGAGCCGGTGCCGGAGGTGCCGCCGGACGTGCACCGGCGGCGCTGGGCGATCCTCGCGGTGCTGATGCTGAGCCTGCTGTTCGTGGTGCTGGACAACTCGGTCCTCAACGTCGCGGTGAAGACCGTCGCCGGGCCCCCGCCCGTCGGCATCGGCGCCACCCAGAGCCAGCTGGAGTGGGCGATCAGCGCATACGCCCTGGTCTTCGCGGCGCTGCTGTTCACCGCGGGCCTCCTCGGCGACCGGATCGGCCGCCGCAGGGCGCTGCTGTTCGGCACGGCGGTCTTCGGAGCCGCCTCGGCGCTGGCCGCCTTCGCGGACTCGCCGGTCGAGCTGATCGCCTACCGGGCGGTGATGGGGTTCGGGGCGGCGTTCGTGATGCCCGCGACGCTCGCCGTCCTCATGAACGTCTTCGAGCGCGACGAGCAGCCGCGGGCCATCGGCGTGTGGGTCGGCGCGGTCGGCGTGGCCATCGCGGTCGGCCCGGTCCTGGGCGGACTGCTGCTGGAGCACTTCTGGTGGGGGTCGATCTTCCTGGTCAACGTGCCCGTGGTGGCGGTGTCGCTGGTCGCCGTGGCGCTGCTGGTGCCGGAGTCCCGCGACCCCGCGCCCGGGCGGATCGACCCGGGCGGGGTGGTGCTGTCGATCGTCGGCCTGGCGCTGCTGGTGTTCGGCGTCATCCGGGGCGGCGAGCTGGCCGACCTGACCGACCCGACCGTGCTGCTGCCCGTGGCGGGCGGGGTGCTGGTGCTGGCCGGGTTCGTCGTCCACGAGCGGCGCAGCCCGAACCCGGCGCTCGACATGGCGTACTTCCGCAAGCCCGCCTTCTCGGCGGCGGTGGGAGGGATCGCGCTGGTCTTCTTCGCCCTGATGGGCGTCACCTTCGTCTCCGTCTTCTACCTGCAGTCCGTGCGCGGCTTCAGCCCGCTCCGGGCCGGGCTGCTGCTCCTGCCGCTGGCGGTGACGCAGCTGCTGTTCGCGCCGCGCTCCCGGCTGGTGGTGCGGCGGTTCGGGGCGCGCGCGGTGTGCGCGGCGGGACTGCTGGTGGTGGCCGGGTGCCTGGCCGCGTTCGCCGGGTTCGACACGGACACGCCGGTGTGGGTGGTGGAACTGGTGCTGTTCGCCCAGGGCGCGGGCATGGCCCACGTCATGCCCCCGGTGACGGTCGCCGTGATGCAGGCCCTGCCGCGGGAGAAGGCCGGTTCCGGATCGGCCGTGAACAACACGTTCCGGCAGGTCGGCGGAGCGCTCGGCGTGGCCGTGCTCGGTTCGCTGCTGTCGGCCGTCTACCGGGACCGCATCGAGGGGCACCTCGGAGCGGTGCCGCCGGGCGCGCGGGCGGCGGCGGGCGAGTCCGTCGAGGCCACCCTCGCCGCCGCCCGGCGCCTCGGCCCGGCGGGGACGAGCTGGCCGGCGCCCGCGAGGCGCTCGCCAAGGCGGCCGTCGACCTGGAGGCGATCGTCGGCAGCATGCTCGCCGACCTCACCGCGA
>JAAXOU010000093.1 GCA_012396115.1 Streptomyces somaliensis DSM 40738
GACGCCCTCTCCGGCCTCGCCTTCCGGCTGCGCGAGCGGGCCGGCTGGCAGGCCCGCCTCCGGGAGCTCGCCGACGAGGCCGAGGAGGCCGAGGCCAGGGCCCGGACGTGCCTGGAACGCGCCCGCGCCGCCGACGAGGACCGCCGCGCCGCCCAGCGGGCCGCCGACGACGCCCACCGCACCGCCCGCGCCCTGCGCGCCGAACGCGCCGAGATCGCCGGCGCACCCGAGCACCTCCCCGCGGAGGGGCCGGACGGCACCGCCCTCCTCGACGGCGGCGTCCCCCGCCCCTCCCTGCCCGCCCTCCGCGAGGCGTACCGGGCCGCGTCGCAGCTCTACGAGAAGGTGGGCGTCGGCGCCGACCTCCGCGCCGAGCAGGCCCGGGCCGAGAGCGACGAGAGCGCCGCCCTGGCCGAGCTGGACCGCCTCACCAACCGGGTCCGCACCCGCGCCGCCCAGCTCCTCGACGGCCCCGAGGGCGCCGACGGCCCGGCCCGCCAGGCCGCCGCGGCCCGCGCCGAAGCGCTCGTCCAGCTGCTGGAGTCCCGGGCGTCCGAGGCCAGCGAGAAGCTGGGCCGGCTGCGCGGCGAGGCCGAACGGCTCGCCCCCGCGGACGGCGACGCCCACACCGAACTGCCCGAGGAGACCGTCCCCGCCGACGCCGAGCAGGCCCGCACCCTGCTGCGCACGGCCACCGGCGACCTCGCCGCCCGCACCGACGACCTGGAGACGGCCCGCGCCACCCACGCGCACCTGGTGCGGGCGCACCGCGCCGCCGAGGACGCCGCGGGCGCCTTCGACGAACTGGCCGCCCTCCTGCGCGACCTGCTGCGCGACCAGGCCGACGACGAGCCGCGGGAGCCGCAGCCCTACGCCGACCCCCTCGAGGAGGCCCGCCGCGCCGCCGCCGAGGCCCGGCGCTCCCTGCGCGGCTGCGCCGCCGACCTGTCCGCCGCCGAGACCGCCGTGCGGGAGGCGTGCGACGTCCTGGTGCGGCACGCCAACTCCACCCGCTACGAACAGGTGCGCACCCCGGCCCGGCAGCAGATCCGCGAGCTGCCGGCGTCCGCGCTGCCGGAGCACGCCGCCAGGTGGGCCGAGGCGTTCGCCCCCCGTCTGCGCGTCCTCACCGACGAACTGGCCCAGCTGGAGCGCAACCGCGACTCGATCGTCGACCGGCTGCGCGGCCTCGTCGAGTCGGCGCTGACGACCCTCCGCTCGGCCCAGCGGCTCTCCCGCCTCCCCGAGGGGCTCGGCGAGTGGTCCGGCCAGGAGTTCCTCCGCATCCGCTTCGAGGAGCCGGACCAGGCGGTCCTCGTCGAACGCCTCGGCGAGGTCGTCGACGAGGCGACCCGCGCGGCGGTCGGGAAGAACTCCGACCTGCGACGCGACGGCATGTCCCTGCTGCTGCGCGGCGTCCACGCCGCCCTCCGGCCCAAGGGCGTCGCCGTCGAGATCCTCAAGCCGGACGCGGTGCTGCGCGCCGAGAGGGTCCCCGTCGGGCAGATGGGCGACGTGTTCTCCGGCGGCCAGCTGCTCACCGCGGCCATCGCCCTGTACTGCACGATGGCCGCGCTCCGCAGCAACGACCGGGGCCGCGACAAGCACCGGCACGCCGGCACGCTCTTCCTCGACAACCCCATCGGCCGCGCCAACGCCACGTACCTGCTGGAGCTCCAGCGCGCGGTGTCCGACGCGCTCGGGGTCCAGCTGCTGTACACCACGGGCCTGTTCGACACGACGGCGCTCGCGGAGTTCCCGCTGGTGATCCGGCTGCGCAACGACGCGGACCTGAGGGCGGGCCTGAAGTACATCAGCGTCGAGGAGCACCTGCGCCCCGGCCTGCCCCGGCCGGCGCGGGAGGGGGATCCGGCGGTGCACGGCGAGATCACGGCGACCCGCGTGTTCAGACGGGGCACGGCCCCGGTGCCCCGGCAGCAGGGCGCCGGCTGACCGGTCCCGCGGCCGTCACGCCCGGGACAGCTCCCCCCGGCCCTGCCGCGGGGCGTCCGCGTCCCGGCGCCCCGGCACGCTCCGCGCCGTCCCCCGGGGCACGTCCACGGCCGGGGCCTCCCCGGCCGTGACCGCAGCCGGCCGCCCCGCGGCCCGCTCCGGCCGTTTCCGTATGCGCGCGGTCTCCCGGGCGGCCCGCCGGGCCGTGCGCCGCTCCCGCCGCAGCTGCCGCGCGGTGCTGCTCGGCTCGGACACGACCCCGTACCGCTGCTTCCAGACCTGCCGCGTCACCCACACGTCGAGCACCGACCAGGTCGCCACCACCGTGCTGCCGACGCTGCTCAGCACGAGCGGGAAGGCCGACCAGACCTCCGCGAGCGTGAACAGGTACGCCGCGACCGCCTGGATCAGCGTCAGCGCGACGATCAGTCCGGCCCGCACCGCCGCAGTGCGCACCGGATCGGGCAGTCTGCGCCGTCCGGCCGGCTCCTCCACCCACAACTCGCGCCGCCCCGTGCCCATCCGCCGTCCCTCCCCGCCGCTCGACCGACACCGGGGCGACTGCCCGTCCTGAGCGGATCCACGCCGAGAGTCCCCGTCGCCCCGTACGAGTAGACGCGGCACCGCGCGGGAAGATTCCCGGAAGGGACAGTTCCAGCCATCCGGCGTAGTACGGGAAATGACGCCGCCACAGGTGCCTTCCGCCACACCTCGGGCCGCCAACCCCCTCGATAAGGGGACAAGACGTGATCAAAGGATAGTGTGACGGCTGAAAAGCGACTAGGTGAACCTTCAGGTCATCCCGGCGACAGTAGTAGGCTCACGCCGTTTGTTGATGGGTTTATGTGTGTGCTCGCGCCGCGCCGGGCGGCCGGGCGAGCTGGGGGAGGCCATGGGCTTTCGCGGGAAGTCGATCCGCAGGAAGATCGTGGCGCTGCTGCTCGTCCCGCTCCTGTCCCTCACCGGCCTCTGGGGGTTCGCGACCTTCGTCACCGGCCGTCAGGCAGGCCACCTCCTCAAGACCGGCCAGGTGATAGAGGAGATCGGTCTGCCCATGGCGGAAACCGCCCGGCTCGTCCAGCGGGAACGCCGTCAGAGCCTCCTCTACCTGGCCGACCCGCGCACCGCCGACGTCCTCGACGCGCTGCACCGCGACCGCGCGGCCACCGACCGCGCCGTCGCCTCCGTCCGGGACCGGGCCCGCGACCCGCGCGTCGCCGAGGCCATGCACGGCCCCGCGGCCCGGCAGTTCGACTCCCTCCTGGAGGCGTTCGAGGGACTCGCGGCGCTGCGCCAGTCCGTCGACACCGGGGCCGTCGACCGCCTGCAGGCCCTGGAGTTCTACAACCGGCTGGTCGATCCCTGCTACCGGTTCTTCCTCCACCTCCACGTCACCGACGACGTCGAGCTGGAGAAGCAGGGGCGCGCCCTCGTCGGCCTCGGCCGCGCGCACGAGATGCTCGCCCGGGAGGACGCCCTCGTCGTCTCCTCCCTCGTCGGCGACCGCCTCACCGCCGAGGAGGTCCGGCTGGTCTCCGACCTCGCCGCCCGCCGCAGGCAGTTCTACGAGCTCAGCTTCGAGGTGCTGCCCCGCGCCGAGCGCGACGTCTACCGCCGGTACTGGCGCAGCCCCGAGACGCAGCCGCTGCGCCACGCCGAGGAGGCCGTCATCGCGGCCGGACCCGCCGGCGGTCCGCGCGGCGTCGACGCCGTCCGCTGGGAGGAGGCTGCGAGCACCGTCCTCGACAGGCTCGACGCCGAGAACCGGCTGGCGGGGGACCGCTACCAGGAGCGCGTCAAGCCCGCCGCGTACGAAGTGCTCCTCCTGGCCGGCATCTCCGGCGTCCTCGGCTTCATCGCCGTCCTGTGCTCCCTCGTCGTCTCCGTGCGCGTCGGCCGCGGCCTCATCCGCGACCTGACCCGGCTCCGCAAGGAGGCCCAGGAGGTCTCCGGCACCCGGCTCCCCAGCGTGATGCGCCGCCTCGCCGCCGGCGAACACATCGACGTCGAGACCGAGGTCCCCAGGCTGGAGTACGACAAGGACGAGATGGGCCAGGTCGGCCAGGCGCTCAACAGCCTCCAGCGGGCCGCCGTCGAAGCCGCCGTCAAGCAGGCCGACATGCGCCGCGGCGTCTCCGAGGTCTTCGTCAACCTCGCCCGCCGCAACCAGGTGCTCCTCCACCGCCAGCTCACCCTCCTCGACGCGATGGAGCGGCGCACCGAGGACGCCGAGGAACTGGCCGACCTCTTCCGCCTCGACCACCTCACCACCCGCATGCGCCGCCACGCCGAGGGCCTGGTGATTCTCTCCGGAGCCGCCCCCTCCCGGCAGTGGCGCAAGCCCGTCCAGCTCATGGACGTGGTCCGGGCGGCGGTCGCGGAGGTCGAGGACTACGAGCGCATCGAGGTGCGCCGCCTGCCGCGCATCGGCGTCGCCGGTCCCGCGGTCGCGGACCTGACCCACCTCATCGCCGAGCTCCTCGAGAACGCCACGGCCTTCTCGCCGCCCCACACCGCGGCCCAGGTGCACGGCGAGCGCGTCACCAACGGCTTCACCCTGGAGATCCACGACCGGGGCCTCGGCATGTCGCCGGAGGACCTCCTCGACGCGAACCTCCGCCTCGCCGAGACGCCCGAGTTCGAGCTGTCCGACACCGACCGGCTCGGCCTCTTCGTCGTCAGCCGCCTCGCCCGCCGGCAGAACGTCCGGGTCTCGCTCCAGCCCTCCCCGTACGGCGGCACGACAGCCGTCGTGTTCATCCCGGCCGCGCTGCTCACCGACGCCCCCGAGACGCAGGGCGCCGGCTTCCGGCTGGACCGGCAGACCCCCGGCCGCGGCGGCGCCGAGCCCCCCGCCCGGCGGGGCGCGCTCACCCAGGTGCCCTCCGTCCTCGACGGCCCGGTCGAACTCGACGGCCCCCTCGACTTCCTCGGCGACCTGGACGACGGCTTCGGCTGTGAGGGGCACGAGGCCGGCGCGGCCGTCGGCCTCTTCCGCTCCCGTCCGCCCCTGCGCCCCACCACCGACCTTCCCGTCCGCGAGCGGCGCGCTCGGCAGGACCCGCAGGACGAACGCGCCCGGGACGAGCAGGCGGCCGACGGCCGCCTCGCACGCCCGGTCCCCCTGCCCCGCCGCAAACCGGCCCTCGTCGCGCGCCACGTCCGCCTCGTCGACGAGCCCGGCACGACCGCCGACACCCGCCGCGGGGGGGACCCCGGCGCTCCCGCCCCGGCGCCCGACGGGACCGCCCCGCCCCTCGGGGGCCTTCCCCGCCGGGTGCGGCAGGCGAACCTCGCCCCCCAGCTCAGGGAACAGACCGACCGGCCCGACGCCCCGGCCGCCCCCGCGGACCCGCGGGGTACGGAGCGCGACGCCGAGCAGGTACGCGGCCGCATGGCCGCGATGCAGCGGGGCTGGCAGCGCGCCCGCAGTGAGACAGCACCAGGAACGACACCGGAGGGGGACGGTCGATGACCGCACCGAACGCCGCAGCACCCAACTCAACCGGAGAGCTCAACTGGCTCCTCGACGAACTGGTCGAGCGGGTGGGGTCGATCCGCAAGGCACTGGTCCTCTCCAGCGACGGCCTGCCGACGGGCGGTTCGAAGGACCTCAGCCGCGAGGACGGCGAACACCTCGCGGCCGTCGCCTCCGGCTTCCACAGCCTCGCCAAGGGAGTGGGCCGCCACTTCGACGCGGGCCGGGTCCGCCAGACCGTCGTGGAACTGGACGACGCCTTCCTCTTCGTGACCGCTGCCGGCGACGGCAGCTGCCTCGCGGTCCTCACGGACGCCGACTCCGACGTGGGCCTCGTCGCCTACGAGATGACGCTGATGGTCAAGCGCGTCGGCGCCCACCTGGCCACCGCCCCCCGGGCCGGTCTGACCGCCGGCAGGTGAAGGGGATGCGATGAGCGAGGCAGCAGCCGGGAAGGTCCGGCGCGGGCGCCGCGCCGGCGAGGTGCACCACTGGTTCGACGACGAGGCGGGGCCGGTGGTCCGCCCGTACGCGGTGACCCGCGGGCGCACCGCCAGCCCCACCCACCAACGACTCGACCTGATCGCGGTGGTCGTACCCGAGCCCGCCGCCGACGACCCGGGCCGCGACCAGGCACTCTCCCCGGAGCACGTGGAGATCGTCGAGCGCTGCAGTGAGTTCCCCCGGTCGATCGCCGAACTCGCCGCCGGGATGGACCTGCCCGTGGGGGTGGTCCGCGTCCTGGTCGGCGACCTCGTCGAGGAGGAACTCGTCCACGTGACCCGTCCCGTTCCGCCGGCCGAACTGCCGGACGAGAGCATTCTGCGTGAGGTGATCAATGGCCTTCGGGCGCTCTAGCCGCAAGGGTCCGCCACCGGTCGAGCCGGTGACGCTGAAGATCCTGGTCGCGGGCGGGTTCGGGGTGGGCAAGACCACGCTCGTCGGGGCGGTGAGCGAGATCCGGCCGCTGCGCACCGAGGAGACCCTGACCGAGGCGGGCCGGCCGGTCGACGACCTGTCCGGCGTCGAGTCCAAGTCCACGACGACCGTCGCCATGGACTTCGGCCGGATCACCCTCCGCGACGACCTGGTGCTGTACCTGTTCGGCACGCCGGGCCAGGACCGCTTCTGGTTCCTCTGGGACGAGCTCGCTCAGGGCGCCCTCGGCGCGGTGGTGCTGGTCGACACCCGCCGTCTGGAGGACTCCTTCGCGTGCATCGACTACTTCGAGCGCCGCCGCATACCGTTCGCGGTCGCCGTCAACCGCTTCGAGGGGGTCGACGCCCACCCGGCCGAGGCGGTGCGGGCCGCCCTGGACCTCGACGCGGGGGTACCGCTGCTGACGATCGACGCGCGGCTGCGCGAGCCCGTCAAGGAGGCCCTGATCGCGGTCGTGCGGCACGCGATGACGTTCACGGGGCCGGCCCCGGAACCGGCCGCCACCTGAGGCCCTCGACGGGGAAGTCGAAGTACGTGCCGGGGAACTCCTCCGGCACGTACGTGAAGTGCCACCACTCCTGGGGCAGGTTCACGAACCCCTCCGCCGCGAGCACGCCCCGCAGCAGGTCCCGGTTGGCGCGCGCCGCACCCTTCACGCGCGGGTCGTCCGTGTGCGCCAGCGTGTCGAAGCAGTCGAAGCCGGTCCCCATGTCCACCGAGTTGTCCGGGAACCGCTCCTCCCGCGGCGCAGCGCAGTCCACCAGCGGCTCGCCCGGCACGTAGGGCCGCGTCGGCGCCGCCGGCAGCCGCACCAGCGTCACGTCGACCGTCGACCCGCGGCTGTGCCCGGACCGCTCCGCGACGTACCCCTCCGGCAGGAGCCGCGACTTGTCCACCCGCGGATGGAACTCGGCCCTCATCCGCTGGTCCGCCGGGTCCCCCGCCCACCGGACGAAGTGGTCGACGGCCCGCTGCGGCCGGTAGCAGTCGTACACCTTCAGCGAGTGCCCCCGCCGCAGCAGCCGCGCCTGCGCCCGCTGCAGGGCCCGCGCCGCCGAACGGGTCAGCAGGCACACCGGCTCGCGGTAGCCGTCCACCGGCCCGCCCACGAAGGTGTGCTCCGTCGCGTACCGCATCTCCTGCAGGATCGTCGGGTCCACCGCCCGCAGCTCCGTGAACTCCCGGGGCACCGGCGTCCCCGCCCCCGCGGCGGGCGGCGCCGCACCCGCGGGGGCGGCGGGGCAGAGGGCCAGGGCCCCCGCGGCGAGAGCGGCGGCCGCCTTCCGCGCACCCGCGGCACGTCCTGTCACGGGGACCGTCTACCAGCCCGGCGCCGATCGGTACAGTGCGCCCCGTGCAGAACACCCATTGCGCCCATTGCGGTACCCCGTTCGCCGATCCCGCCGGCCCCTGGCCCCGCACCTGCCGCGCCTGCGGCACCACCGCCCACCGCAACCCCCTGCCCGTCGCCGTCGCCCTCCTGCCCGCCACCGGCCCGCGGGGCACCGGCCTGGTGGTCGTCACCCGCGCCATCGAACCCGAACGGGGCGGCACCGCCCTCCCCGGGGGGTTCGTCGACCACGCCGAGGACTGGCGGGAGGCCGTCGTCCGGGAGCTCCGCGAGGAGACCGGCGCCGAGGCGTCCGCCCGCGACGTGCGCCTGGCCGACGCCATGAGCTCGCCCGGCGGCCACCTCCTCCTCTTCGGCCTCCTCCCCGAACGCCCCGCGAGTTCCCTGCCGCCCTCCGCCCCCACGGCCGAGACCGCCGGCCACCGCGTCCTGTACGCCCCGGACCGCCTCGCCTTCCCGCTGCACACCGAGGCGGTCCGCAAGTGGTTCGCCGGCGCGTACGACCGGCCCCCCACGGCCTAGGGACACCCCTCCAGACCGCGCACCCGTATCGCCTCCGAGCCGACCGCCACGGCGCCCTCGTCCGTCACCCGCTCCACCTGCACCTCGTCCCCCTCCCACCGCGACACGTACCGCTCCACCTCCACCGGATCCCACCCGTCACCCGCGTCCCGCACGACGAGGCCGCCGCCCGACCGGCCCGGCGCCGGCGCCCACACCTCCAGCTCCACCGACCCGTCCTCCCCCCGCACCGGCACCACCGCGCCCGCCCGCGCCAGCACCGGCACCCGCGACAGCGGCGCTTCCACCAGCACCTGCCCCGGCCCCTCGTACGCCCGCCCCGTCACCACGTCGTACCAGCGGCCCCGCGGCAGCCGCACCGCCCGCCGCTCGGTGCCCGGCGTCAGCACCGGCGCCACCAGCAGCGCGTCCCCCAGCAGGAACGCGTCCCCGCAGTCCCGCAGACGCCGGTCCTCCGGCGCCGTCCACCACGGCGGCCGCACGTAGGGCGCCCCCGTCAGCCGGGCCAGCCGCGCCAGCGTCGCGAAGTACGGACGCAGCCGCTCCCGCTCCTCCAACGCCGCGCGCGCGTGCTCCAGCACCTCCGGGCCGAACTCCCACGGCTCGCGCCGCCCCGCGCCGGGCGCGGTGTGCGTGCGGAACAGCGGCAGCCACGCCCCCAGCTGGAACCACCGCAGGTACAGCTCCGGCGAGGGACGCCCCCCGGTACCGCCCGCGTCGGGACCGCAGTACGGCACCCCGCACAACCCGAGGCCCAGCACGAGCGCCAGCGACGCCCGCAGCCCCGGCCAGTCCGCCGCCACCGGGTACGGGCGCCGGGCCACCACCGGGGTGCCGCCCGCGGGCCCGCCGGGCCGCCAGGCGCGTACGGTGCCGTCGGCGCCGCCGCTGTAGGCGCGGAGCCCCTCGGTCGCCGCGAGGGCGGTGACCCGTCCGGAGTGGAGCGCCGCCTGGTGCAGCCCGGACAGGCTGAAGGCGTGCGCGGAGCCCATGCGGTCCCCGGTGAGCACCGTGTCCCCGACGGCCGCCAGCGCGGTGGCCGG
Source organism: Streptomyces somaliensis DSM 40738 (assembly GCA_012396115.1). Lineage (GTDB taxonomy): Bacteria > Actinomycetota > Actinomycetes > Streptomycetales > Streptomycetaceae > Streptomyces > Streptomyces somaliensis. Next base: position 9,287 of record JAAXOU010000093.1, read on the forward strand.
ATGCGTCGCGAGGGTCGCCGCCACCGCCCCCACCAGACGCGGCGCGGGCGCCGCCGGGGTGCGCAGTCGGCCCCGTTCGTCGAGGACGAGCCGGGTGCCGTCCCCCAGGCAGGCCACCGCCCGGGTGTGCGGGTCGTCCACCTCGACCGGCCGCCCGCCGCACACGGTCAGCGCCGTCACCCGGCCCTCCCGCACGCCGGCCACCGTCCAGGGAGTCTCCCCCGCCAGGTCGGCGAGTTCGGAGCGCAGGTGCGCCGCGGCGCCCTCGGGCAGGGCCGCCAGCAGGGCCAGGGCCCGGCCGGCGGGGGTCTGGTCGTCCCGTACGAGCGCCTGGCCGGCCCTCAGCCAGGCGGCGCGCAGCCCCCCGTACGGACCGGGGTCCTCCTCGTAGGCGAGGGTCACCTCCAGGGGGTCGGCGGCGCAGACCGCGTAGGGGTCGCACAGGTGCGGGCGGCCCCCGGGGGCGGGCCGGTCCGGCGCGGGCCCCCCGAGGGCGACCTCGACGTGGCCCAGGGCGCGCAGGTCGGCAGCGAGGTCGCGGGCGCCGGGCGTACCGGCGGGCAGCACGACGCGCTCGGGGCGGCGCGGGGCGTCCAGCAGGGCCGTGAGGAGTTCTCCGGGGGTGCCGGCGACCACGCCGAGCGCGTTGGCGACCGTCCATATCGTGGTGCGCACTGCCGTCCCTCTCCGCCCGTCAGTCCCGGGCGCCCGTGAAGTGTTCCCTGACCAGGGACCGGACGACCGCCAGGTCCCCGGCGGCGAGCGCGTCGAGGAGCGCCCCGTGCTCCGCCGCGTCCGCGACGAGGTCGGCCCGGCGGAGGGCGGGCGGGCTGACGAGGGGCCACTGGGAGCGGCGGTGCAGGTCGTCGGCGACGGCGACCAGCTGCTCGTTGCCGGCGAGGCCGAGCAGGGCGCGGTGGAAGGCGCGGTCGGACTCCCCGTACGCGGCGAGGTCCCCGTGCGCGGCGGCGGCCGCGGTCGCCTCGGCGAGGGGGCGCAGTTCCGCCCAGCGCCCGGCGGGGACGGTGCGGGCGAGGCGCAGCATGACCGGGATCTCGATGAGGGCGCGGACCTCGGCCAGTTCGGCGAGTTCGCGCGGGGTGCGCTCGACGACGCGGAAGCCCCGGTTCGGGACGACCTCGACGGCGCCCTCCGCGGCCAGTTGCTGCATCGCCTCCCGCACGGGGGTCGCGGAGACGCCGAGGCGCAGGCCCAGGGCGGGCGCGGAGTACACCCTGCCGGGGACGAGGGCGCCGCCGACGAGCGCGGCGCGCAGCGCGTCGAGGACCTGGCCGCGCACGGAGTGCCGCCGGACCGGCCGGGAGGCGGCGGGCGGCGGTTCGCCGTGGTCGTGCGGGCCCCGGGCCTGTTCGGGGACGCGGGGGGCGGCGTACGGACGCCGCTGCGGCCGCTCCGCCGCCTGCCAGGCCCTGGCCTGCTCCACTCGGGTCCTCCTCTTCACCGTGCGCGAGGGCCCGGCTCGCCGGTGCGGGGCCCTGGGTGCACGATAGGCGGACGGGGCGGCGGGGCACACATCGTTCGATTCAGGTAAGGTAAGGCTAACCTGCAAACGATCGCGATTCGGTGGTCCTGCATGTCCCTCTCCGCACTGCTGCCCCCCGTGTCCCCGGTCCCCTCCGCGCCCGCCTCGCCGGTCGCGGCCTCCTACGCCCGCCTCTCCGAGGTCTTCCCCGGTCTGCGCGTGCGCGAGCTGGCGGAGGGCGAGCCGGTGCCGCACGGCGACGGCTGGGCCCGCGCGGACGAGCTGGCGGCCGGCGGTCCCGCGCTCGACGCGTTCCTCTCCTGGGACGAGGCGCAGGCGCTGCGCGACTACGGCGTGCCGGCACGCCCGGACGTCGCCGCGAGCCTCGGCCTGCACCGCTACGCCTGGCCCGCCTGCCTGCTGGTGACGGTGCCGTGGTTCCTGCACCGCCGGGTGCCGCGGATACCGGTCGCCGACGTGGCGTTCCGGCGGACGTCGGGCCGGATGGCGGTGCGGGTGCGGGAGTTCGCCTGCCTGCCGGACGATCCGGCCGCCGCGCTGCCCGGCGCCCGGGTCGTCCCGGACGCCGAGGCCCTGCGGGCCGAGGTGCGGGCGGCGGTCGCCGAGCACATCGGCCCCGTGCTGCGGGGGTTCGGCCCGCGGATGCGGCGGCGCGGCCGGGCCCTGTGGGGCATGGCGACGGACGAGGTCGTCGAGGGCCTGTGGTACGTCGCGGGCCTGCTCGGCGAGGAGCCGCGCGCCATGGCCGAGTTGGAGCTGCTGCTGCCAGGCACGGCGAAGCCGTACGTGGGCCCGGCCCGGTTCCGCGAGCTGTCCGCGCCCGACGGCCGGTCGCTGCCGACCCGCGACCGGACGAGCTGCTGCCTCTTCTACACCCTCCGCCCCGAGGACACCTGCGTCACCTGCCCCCGCACCCGCGACGCGGACCGCGTCCGCAGGCTGACCGCGGACGCCGGCTGAGGGCGGTTCAGCCGCCCGGCCGGGGCGGTTGCGGGAGGTCGGCCGCCCAGGGCGGGTCGGCGCCGGGCACCGCGCAGGTGCGGGCGGCGACCAGCGCGGCGTACGCGCAGCTCGCGGCGGTCTCGTTCGGGGTCAGCCCGTGGAGGCGGCCGCCCAGGCGGCCCAGGCCGGCCAGGGCGTGCAGGAGGCCGGCGGTGAAGGAGTCGCCCGCGCCGACCGTGTCGGCGACCTCCGTGGGCGGGGCCGGGACGGTGACGCGGACCCCGTCCAGGGAGGCGAGCGCGCCGCGGGGGCCGAGCGTGACGACGACGAGCCGGGCCCCGGCCCCGTGCCACCGGTCGCAGGCGTCCTCCGGGGACGTCCCGGGCAGCAGCAGGGCGAGGTCGTCCTCGCTGAGGCGCAGGATGTCGGCGAGCGCGCACCAGCGGCCGATCCGCTCGCGGTAGGCGGACGGCGGCACCAGCAGGGGGCGGACGTTGGGGTCGACGCAGACGGTGGCCCGCTCCCGTACCGGGGCGAGGAACTCCTCGACGCGGCGGCCGCCCGGCTCCCGGACCAGGGCGAGGGAGCCGGTGTGCAGGCAGACCGTGCCGTCCAGGGGCGCGGCGGCCAGTTCACCCGCGGTCCACTGCCAGTCGGCCGCGCCCTCCGCGAAGAACGCGTACGAGGCGCGGCCGTCGGGGTCCACGTCCGCGACCGCGAGGGTGCTGGGCTCGGGAGCGGCCACGCAACCCGACAGGTCCACGCCGGAGTCCAGCAGGCGGTCCCGGAACAGCCTCCCGAACACGTCGCCGGAGAGCCGGCCGAGGAAGCGGGAGGGCGTGCCGAGCCGGGCGAGGGCGACGGCGGTGTTAGCGGGGCCGCCGCCGGGCAGGACGCGCAGCGACAGCGCGGCGGTCCCGGACCCGGCCGTGCGGGCGCGGTCGGTGAAGGCGTCGGCGACGCATTCGCCGAGCACCGTGATCCGCTGACCGCCCATCCGCTCCGCCCTCCGGTCCCGCGGCCGCATGAACCGGCCGTTTCCGGGTACCAGCATCACACCCGGGGGGCCGGACCGGCACGCGGAGCGCGGTTCCCGCCAGCGGCGGGGCCGGGCGCGGGAGAGGGCCGGCCGCGGTGCGCCCGCCAGAGGCTTCATGACACCTGTTCGAAAGATTTTATTCGAACACAATTCACGGTCTTCACATGATCGTTCGATCATATGACACCTGTTCAGGGCCCTCGGGGTCCCGATGGCGCCCTCTTGTCACGAAACCCCCTGACGCACCCCGCCAGTCGGCCAGGATGGCGCACCGAACGCCCACTGCGATGCGAGGAACACCGCATGAGATTGACCGAAATATCGCTGGACTGGCTGCTCGTGGGCAGCGTGGTGCTCGTCGGGGGCGCCGCGGCGGTGACGGTGCTCGCGCGCGGCAGGCGCGCCGGCGCGAAGCCCGTTTCCGAGGACTCCTGGGAGCGCGCCGAGGAGCGCCGCCGCCGCAAGGAGGCCGTCTACGGTGCCACTTCCTACCTGCTCCTCTTCTGCTGCGCGGCCGTCGCCGCCGCCCTCTCCTTCCACGGCCTGGTCGGTTTCGGCCGGCAGAACCTGAACCTGTCGGGCGGCTGGGAGTACCTGGTGCCGTTCGGCCTCGACGGCGCCGCCATGTTCTGCTCGGTGCTCGCCGTGCGCGAGGCCAGCCACGGCGACGCGGCGCTCGGCTCCCGGCTGCTGGTGTGGCTGTTCGCCGGGGCGGCCGCCTGGTTCAACTGGGTGCACGCGCCGCGCGGCCTGGGCCACGACGGCGCCCCGCAGTTCTTCGCGGGCATGTCCCTGTCGGCGGCCGTGCTGTTCGACCGGGCGCTCAAGCAGACCCGTCGGACGGCGCTCCGCGAGCAGGGCCTGGTGCCCCGTCCGCTCCCGCAGATCCGGATCGTCCGCTGGCTGCGCGCCCCCCGCGAGACCTTCGCCGCCTGGTCGCTGATGCTCCTGGAGGGCGTGCGCACCCTGGACGAGGCCGTCGAGGAGGTGCGGGAGGACCGGCGCGAGAAGGAGCGGAGCCGCCGCCGCCGCCGCGAGCAGCGGAGGCTGGACCGGGCGCGGCTGCGCGCGATCAACCGGCAGCACCCCGTCCGGGGGCTCGGCCGGGGCGGGCGCCGGACCGGCGCGCCGGGGC
>JAAXOU010000094.1 GCA_012396115.1 Streptomyces somaliensis DSM 40738
GCGACCGTACTGGCCTGCGGCGTGCCGACCGCACGGCTGCTGAGCACCCGGAGACCGTTCGGCAGCACGCGGCTGCGCCTGGTGACCGTCACGGGCGACGTCTGGTACCTCGACGAACAGCGCGCCCAGGCCCCGGCGGCAGCCCGTCCGGGTGGAACGCGGCGTGCACCGCCCGCGCCTCCTCGCCCGCGTGCGGCAGGTCGTACCGCCGGAGCGGCTTTGACAGGCGGGGGATTCCGGTGGGAACCCCACCGGAATCCCCCGCCCGACCCGCACCGTTTTCCCCGTGATGTCCCGGGCGACTCCGGTGGAATCGGTGCATCACCGAATTCTCCTACGGCAACCGGATCGGGCGGATGATTCCGGCGGACATCACCACGGAATTATCCTTCCGCCCCGGCGCACCACCCGCCCGGGATCGCGGCGGGGCCCGCGGGGAATTCCCGGTCCATCGAGGCCGCCGGCGGAGGAACGGGGCGGACCGTCCCGGACGGCGACGATCCGGCGCCCCTCCGGAAAGCGGCCCGCGACCCCGGCCGCTGCGCACGGCTCCCGGGGCGCCCGGGGCGTACGGGCCGCCGCCCCTCGTGGTTCCACAGCGTACGAGGCCGGTGACGCCGCGCGGTCCCGGCGCCTTCCCCGGGCGCGCCTCGCCGCGCCACCCCTCTCCCGGTGCCGTACCCCTCCTCGGGGAATTCGCCGGGCGAGGCGCGCCGGAAGGCACCTCCCCTTGCCGAAAAGGCATACCCGAAAAGGCATACCCGGAAAGGAGCGCCGGGAAATGGGTGCCGGGAAAGCCGTGCCGGAAGGGCATATCCGGAAAGGCATAACGAGGTTCCGCACCGCGTCGCCCGGACGCTGCCCGTGGAGTTCAACGGGTATTCCCCGGCCGCCGATCGTCTGCTAATGTTTTCCATGTCGACGGGGAATCCCGCCGAACAGGAAGAGGATTTCCGAGCGCCTTGCGCGGCCTTCGGAGGTCCCCGTCCGGTGGAGTGGCCGAGAGGCGAGGCGACGGCCTGCAGAGCCGTTTACACAGGTTCGAATCCTGTCTCCACCTCTACCCCCGCCCGCCGCCCGTCATCACGGGCGGCGGGCGGCTGGGTGCGGCCGGGCGGCTCTCACGGGTGTTCGCGAGGCGTGGGGAGAACCGCCGGCACCGGGATCGGTTGAGAGCCGCCCCGCCAGGGGTTCCGCGTCCGCCCCACCCGCCCCCATTCGCCGTACCCGCCGGTGAGGCGGTCACCGCGGCCCGTACGGGCACCGGGGCGACCCCCGTGTCCCGCCGGAACGCCCGCCGCGGCCCCGCCTTCCCCCGTACCGCGTCCCACCGCGCTTTCCGGAAGCCCGCCGCGCCCGTACCGCGTCCCGCCCCCGCCGCGCCCCGGCCCCGCCGCCCGCCGGACCCGTTCCGCCCCGCCGCGCGCTCAGCCGTAGCGGTCGAAGAGGGCCCCCACGTACGCTTCCAGCCGCCCGGCCAGCACGGCGGACGTCAGGTCGGTGCGGCCCAGCTCGCGCCAGGGGGTGCCGACCTTCCCGGCGTCCGGCGCGTACGCCAGGGCGTCCAGCAGCCGCCAGTACAGGTGGTCCGCCGGGTCCTCCGACAGGGTGCCCCCCGCCGCGGCGTACAGGTCGGCGAAGCGCATGCCCGCCGGTACGCCGTGCAGCAGCGCCAGGGCGGTCGAGCAGTGGGCCACGTCCAGGTCGGCGGGCCCCCAGGAGGTCTCCACCCAGTCGACCACGCCGCTGATCCGCGTCCCCTCGCCGTCGCCCGCGAAGAGGACGTTGCCGGGGTGGAAGTCCCGGTGCAGGAAGCACCCCCGGTGGGCGGGTGCCTCGCGGCGGATGACGTCCACGGCCCGCCGCCACAGCCCGGGGCGCTCCGTACCGGCGGGCGGCGCCACCCGCTCCGGCGAGGTCCACGCCTGGTACGGCCGGGGCCGCTCCTGTGCCGCCACGGCCACCCGGTGCACGTCCACGAGCCGGGCGGCCAGGAGCCCGCCGCGCCGCTCCGCGCCCGCGTCGTCCACGCGCACGGCCCCCGGGAGCAGGGACATCAGCAGGGACGGGTGGGCGCAGTGCCCGGCGGTCGCGTCCACGGCGACCAGCCGGGCGGCGGGCACGTCCGTACGGGCCAGGAGCCGCAGCACGTCCGCCTCGCGGTTCAGCAGTCCCTCCGCGTGCCGCACGTAGAAGGGCCTGACGAACGACCGCAGCACCAGCGACCGCCGCCCACCGGGCCCCTCGACCTCCAGGCGCCGCATCTCGGAGGTCCAGCCGCCCCGCAGCGGCACCGCGTCCACCACGCTCTCGCCTGCGGCGAGCCACCCCTCCACCCAGGCGCGCGTCGCACCCGGGACACCCCTGTCGGCGGTCACGGAGCCACCCTAGTCCGCGGGCCGGCCCCGGCCCCGCCTCCACCCCCGCCCGCGTCCGCCCGCCGCGCGCCTCAGGTCGGCTCGACGGTCCCGGTCGTCTCGGCGGCGCGGTTGGCCAGGCCCCGCGGCGGTGCCTTGACGCCCACGATGACGTCGCTGACCTCGATGTACCTGCTCTTGGCCCCCATGCGGAAGTCGGTCGCGGCGGCGTGGATCTCCTCCAGGGAGTCGGCTTCGATGAGGGTGATCTGGTCGTACTTGCCGTGGAGCCCCGAGGTCACGACGTGGGTCAACTGCTTGGCCCACTTCGAGAGGTCCCGCGCGTGGGCGGCCGAGACCTCGTGGATCTTCTCCCGGCCCAGTTCGAAGTAGGCGGGGTCGATGTGCATGAAGAGCAGTCCGATGTACTTGTTGCGATCCGCCAGCTGATGCACGGGGGATCTCCTTTCCCGCCCGCGTCGAGGCGGTGCGGACGAATGGGGGTGACATGGTCGGATTGTCTGATCAGGTGTTCCCGAGCTTCGGGGAGGGGTAATCCCGGCCTCACCCCCGCGGGTGAGGACAGACGGCCCGGCGCCGCGGACGAGGCGGGGCGGACCGGTGCCGCCCGGCCGCGGCACGCCCCCGCCGCGCCGCCCCCGCCCGCGTCCGCGCCGCCCCCCGCCCCTCCGCGGCCCGCGCGCTGTCGGAGGGGACCGGTAGCGTCGGGGCATGGCGCAGACGGCGGTGGTGGAAGGCGTCCTCGAGCGGATCACCTACAGCAACGAGGAGAACGGGTACACGGTCGCCCGGGTCGACACCGGACGCGGCGGCGGCGAACTGCTCACCGTGGTCGGCTCGCTGCTCGGCGCGCAGCCCGGCGAGTCGCTGCGGATGGAGGGCCGCTGGGGCTCCCACCCGCAGTACGGGCGGCAGTTCACGGTCGAGAACTACACGACGGTCCTCCCCGCGACGATCCAGGGAATCCGGCGCTACCTGGGCTCCGGGCTGATCAAGGGCATCGGCCCGCGCATCGCCGACCGGATCGTGGAGCACTTCGGCACGGGCACCCTCGACGTCATCGAGCGGGAGCCGGAGCGGCTCGTCGAGGTGCCGGGCCTCGGCCCGAAGCGGACGCGGATGATCGGCGCCGCCTGGGAGGAGCAGAAGGCCATCAAGGAGGTCATGGTCTTCCTCCAGGGCGTCGGGGTGTCCACCTCGATCGCGGTGCGGATCTACAAGAAGTACGGCGACGCGTCGATCTCCGTCGTACGGAACCAGCCGTACCGGCTCGCCGCCGACGTGTGGGGCATCGGCTTCCTCACCGCAGACCGCATCGCCCAGGCCGTCGGCATCCCCCACGACAGCCCCGACCGGGTCAAGGCCGGGCTGCGCCACGCCCTGTCCCAGTCGGCCGACCAGGGGCACTGCTTCCTCCCCGAGGAGCGGCTCATCGCGGACTCGGTGAAGCTCCTCCAGGTCGACACGGGCCTCGTCATCGACTGCCTCGCCGAGCTGGCGGCGGACGAGGAGGAGGGCGGCGTCGTGCGGGAGCGGGTGCCCGGCCCGGACGGGGAGCCGGTCACGGCCGTGTACCTGCTGCCCTTCCACCGTGCGGAGGTGTCCCTCGCCGCGCAGCTCGGGCGGCTGATGCGGACCGCGGAGGACCGCATGGCCGCCTTCCGGGACGTCGCCTGGGACAAGGCCCTGGCCTGGCTCGCGGACCGCACGGGGGCGGAGCTGGCGCCCGAGCAGGAGGCGGCCGTGCGGCTCGCCCTGACCCGGAAGGTCGCCGTGCTGACCGGCGGGCCGGGCTGCGGCAAGTCCTTCACGGTGCGCTCGGTGGTGGAGCTGGCCCGCGCCAAGAAGGCGAAGGTCCTGCTGGCAGCGCCGACGGGCCGGGCGGCCAAGCGCCTCGCGGAGCTGACGGGCGCCGAGGCGTCGACGGTCCACCGGCTGCTGGAGCTGAAGCCGGGCGGCGACGCGGCGTACGACCGGGACCGGCCGCTCGACGCGGACCTCGTGGTGGTCGACGAGGCCTCGATGCTCGACCTGCTGCTGGCCAACAAGCTGGTCAAGGCGGTCGCGCCGGGCACCCACCTGCTGCTGGTGGGGGACGTGGACCAGCTGCCGAGCGTCGGCGCGGGAGAGGTGCTGGGCGACCTGCTGGCGCCGGGCGGCCCCGTCCCGTCGGTGCGGCTCACGCGGATCTTCCGCCAGGCGCAGAAGTCCGGGGTGGTCGTCAACGCGCACCGGATCAACGCCGGGGAGTACCCGGTGACCAGCGGCCTGCCGGACTTCTTCCTGTTCGTGACGGAGGACACCGAGGAGGCCGGGCGGCTCACGGTGGACGTGGCCGCCCACCGCGTCCCGGCGAGGTTCGGCCTCGACCCGCGCCGGGACGTGCAGGTCCTGGCGCCCATGCACCGCGGCCCGGCCGGCGCGGGCACGCTCAACGGCCTCCTCCAGCAGGCCGTCACCCCGGCCCGCCCGGGGCTGCCGGAGAAGCGGTTCGGCGGCCGCGTCTTCCGCGTCGGGGACAAGGTCACCCAGATCCGCAACAACTACGAGAAGGGCGAGAACGGGGTCTTCAACGGCACGGTGGGGGTGGTCACCGCCCTCGACCCGGAGGAGCAGCGGCTGACGGTGCTCACCGACGAGGACGAGGAGGTGCCCTACGACTTCGACGAACTGGACGAGCTGGCCCACGCGTACGCGGTGACGATCCACCGCTCGCAGGGCAGCGAGTACCCGGCGGTCGTGATCCCCGTCACCACGAGCGCCTGGACCATGCTCCAACGCAACCTGCTCTACACGGCCGTCACCCGCGCCCGGAAGCTGGTCGTCCTCGTCGGCTCCCGCAGGGCGATCGGCCAGGCCGTCCGGACGGTCTCCGCCGGCCGCCGCTTCACCGCGCTCGACCACCGGTTGGCGGGGGAGGGGCGCGCGGCGAACGCCGCGGGACTTTCAGAACGGGGGTGAAGGGGGCAGGATGAGCAGGCTGGCGGCACTGAGTGCCGCCAATGGGCCCAATGGTCGACCCCGAGTGCACTCTACTGAGCCGGATGGGGGATGGTAGAGGCAGTCAGGGCACCTCGAAGAAGAGGCACAACGTCGGTGAGGGATGACGTGAGCGACAACTCTGTAGTACTGCGGTACGCGGACGGCGAGTACACCTACCCGGTGGTCGAGAGCACCGTCGGCGACAAGGGCTTCGACATCGGCAAGCTCCGCTCGCAGACGGGTCTGGTGACCCTGGACAGCGGCTACGGCAACACGGCGGCCTACAAGTCCGCGATCACCTACCTCGACGGCGAGCAGGGCATCCTGCGCTACCGCGGCTACCCGATCGAGCAGCTCGCCGAGCGCTCCACCTTCCTCGAGGTGGCGTACCTGCTGATCAACGGCGAGCTGCCGAAGGCCGACCAGCTGGAGGGCTTCACCACCGAGATCACCCAGCACACCCTGCTGCACGAGGACGTCAAGCGGTTCTTCGACGGCTTCCCCCGCGACGCGCACCCGATGGCGATGCTCTCGTCCGTGGTCAGCGCGCTGTCGACGTTCTACCAGGACAGCCACAACCCGTTCGACGAGAAGCAGCGCCACCTGTCGACGATCCGGCTGCTGGCGAAGCTGCCGACGATCGCGGCGTACGCGTACAAGAAGTCGATCGGCCACCCGTTCGTCTACCCGCGCAACGACCTGTCGTACGTCGAGAACTTCCTGCGCATGACGTTCTCCGTGCCGGCGCAGGAGTACGAGCTGGACCCGGTCGTCGTCTCGGCCCTCGACAAGCTGCTGATCCTCCACGCGGACCACGAGCAGAACTGCTCGACCTCCACGGTCCGCCTGGTCGGCTCCTCGCAGGCGAACATGTTCGCGTCGATCTCCGCCGGCATCTCGGCCCTGTGGGGCCCGCTGCACGGCGGCGCCAACCAGTCGGTGCTGGAGATGCTCCAGGGCATCCAGGCGGGCGGCGGCGACGTCGACTCCTTCATCCGCAAGGTGAAGAACAAGGAGGACGGCGTCCGCCTGATGGGCTTCGGCCACCGCGTCTACAAGAGCTTCGACCCCCGGGCGAAGATCATCAAGGCGGCGGCGCACGAGGTCCTCTCGGCGCTCGGCAAGAGCGACGAGCTGCTGGACATCGCGCTGAAGCTGGAGGAGCACGCGCTCGCCGACGAGTACTTCGTCTCGCGCAACCTCTACCCGAACGTCGACTTCTACACGGGCCTGATCTACCGCGCCATGGGCTTCCCGACGGAGATGTTCACGGTCCTGTTCGCCCTGGGCCGCCTGCCGGGCTGGATCGCCCAGTGGCACGAGATGATCAAGGAGCCGGGTTCCCGCATCGGCCGTCCGCGCCAGATCTACACCGGCGAGGTCCTGCGCGACTTCGTCCCGGTCGAGGCCCGCTGACCCCACCGGGCGCCGCCCGGAGCGTGAAAGCGCCCCGCCTGCCGATCCCCCCACGGGTCGGCGGGCGGGGCGCTCCCGTGTCCCCGGCGCGGATTCCCCCCACGGGATCCGGCCGGGCATCTGCCGGTCTCCGGCAGAGGCTCGCGCACGCGATCTGCCGGGGTACGTACGGACGGGAGGGCCGCTCAAAGCTCCCCGGCGCACGTGCCCCGGCCAAACGCTTGCCCGGGACGTCCCCCAAGACGTCCCGTGAACGTCCCCCAAGACGTTCGCGGCATCGCCCATTTAGACCTGCGAGCTGTCCAAATGGTTACCCCTAAATATCTGTGATCTAGGTCTCTTTGTGAAGGTCCGGTGCGTCACATCAAGGTGAACTCACGTGAACGCCCGGTCCGGTCCGGTCGGCCGGCGGGCCGTATCCGCGTGTTTGTCACGGTACGGCCCGTCCGGCGCACGGCGGTCGGCGGGCGCGTGGCCCGGTGATCGGTGGCCGGCGGTCAGGCGGCCGTGCCGACCAGTTCGTAACCCGCTTCGTCCACAGCGGCGCGGACGGCCTCCTCGTCGAGCGGTGCGCCGGAGGTGACGGTCACCCTGCCGGTGGCGGCGACGGCCCGGACCGAGGTGACGCCCGGGAGGGCGGACAGCTCCTGCGTGACGGCGCCCTCGCAGTGTCCGCAGGTCATGCCCTTGACCTCGTACACGGTGGTGACGTCGGCGTTCGTCTCGGCGTTCATGGTGCTTCTCCTGTGGGTGCGGGGGAGGGGCGGTGCCCCGTTTCGATCACCACTGTATACCCCTGGGGGGTACATGTTCCAGTCTCGTCCGCCACCCGGCCGGGACGCGTGGCGGGACCGGTCGGCCGGGACGCCCCGCGCACCGCCCACTCTCCCCCGGGCGGGTCCGGCGCGCTCGCGGGCGCGCGGGGGCGGACGAGTGCGGGCGCGGGTGCGGGTACGGGGCGGCGTCAGGGGCGGGAAGGCCCCGGTGGCGGCCCGGTCCCGGCGGCGGGGCGGTCCCGGGCGGTCCGGCCCCGGGGGCGCGGCCGGATCAGCCGCCGCGGGAGCGGTTGCCCGGCCGGTTGGCCACCCAGGCGCGGATCGTGTCCGCGTACCAGTAGGGCTTGCCCGCCTCCACGTGGTCGGGGTGCGGCAGGAGGCCGTGCTTGCGGTACGAGCGGACGGTGTCCGGCTGCACGCGGATGTGCGCCGCGATCTCCTTGTACGACCAGAGTCCTCGGTCCGTCATCTGGATGGCACCTCCCTCTGCACGCCGCGGCGCGGCCCGGGGAGGGCCGTCGGAGAGGCCGCGGCACGGACTGGCGATCACCCAGTCTGTGCACAACCGGCGACGCAGAGTGACCGATCGGGGTGTGCTGTTGAGCCGCCGTGGCCGTACATCCGCTGTTTGGTGACATATGTGACACGTTGGGAGAACGGCGCGCGTCCGCTCGGGGCCGCCCCGACGCCGGGTGGACGAGGGACCGGTCATGGCGGCGGCCCGTCGGGCCGCACCAGCACCGGGCGCAGCCGGTCCGGTGGCGCGGTCCACTCGCGGCCCCCGCCGACGGGCCGTACGAACGCGAGCAGACGCGGGCGCCGGTCCCCTCGCCAGGGAGGGACGTACGCGGTGACGTCCTGGAGGATTCCCACGCGGCCGGAGTCCGGGTCCTCCACGAGCGCGCCGCGCGGGATCGCCTCCGTGCCGCGCGGCGGGGACGTCCGGTCCGCGAAGGGCCGCCCGGTCACCGCAGGCCGTCCCGGCGGCTGCTCCAGAGGTTCAGCTCCCGCAGCCGCTCGCCCAGCTCGCGCAGGTGCGGCCGCCGGTCTCCCAGCCGCGCGCACTCCGGCCGCTCCTCCCGGTCCCCGCCGTCCCGCTCCGGGTCCTTCCCGCCGAGGTGTCCCGCCGTCCCGTTCACCGGGGCGCCCCGCCGGCCCTCAACGCGGCGGCGAGCCCGCGGGCCGTGTCGAGGTTGCAGCGCCCGAGGTCGATCAGCGGAACGGCGTGGTACCCGGCGAGCGTCGGGGCGTCCAGCCCGAGGGAGGGCAGGACGACCCCGGCTCCGGCCAGCGCCGCCGCCAGTTCGTCCCGTACGGCCTCGGCCCTGCGGATCCCGGCCGTCGCCGCTTCGAGTTCTTCGTTCGCCATTTCCCACTCCGGTCGTTTCGCCACGCGCTGTACTCCCACCATCACCGTGCGCGGGCGGCGGGGCCAGGGCGGACGCGTTGCCGCCCGGCACGGCACCAGGGGAAGGGGCGGGCCGATGGACGTACGGCCACAGCAGCAGGACGGCGAGGACTCCGCACGCGGCGCGCTCGGCAGCACGCTCCGCTACCTCCGCGAGAAGGCGGGCTTCTCGCTGGGCCAGCTGTCCGAGGCGACCAACTACGACAAGAGCTACCTGTACCGGCTGGAGGCGGCCGAACGCATCTCCAAGCGGCCGGTCATGGAGGACCTCGACGCCTACTACGGGACCGGCGGCGTGCTGGTGCAGCTGTGAAAGCTGGCCCGGATGGAGGTCTTCAAGGACGGCTACAAGATGTTCATGCGGTACGAGGCCACCGCCACCATCATGCACAAGTACATGCTGACGGTCCCCGGCCTGCTCCAGACGGAGGCGTACGCCAGAGCCGTTCTCGCCCTCTGGCCGGGGCGCACCGAGGAGGAGTTGGAGGAGCAGGTCGCCGCTCGGATCGGGCGGCAGGAACTGCTCCAACGCGAGCCGCCGCCGAACATCCGCGTGATCCTGGACGAGTCGGTCCTGCGCTGCCCTGTGGAGGACCGGAAGACCTGGACGGAACAGCTCGCCCACCTCCGCTCCTCCGCCGGGCAGCCCTTCATCACGCTGCAAGTGCTTCCGCTCGCGGCGGGGTTTCACGCGTCGAAGGGGTACGGCTCCCTCTCGTTGCTCTGGCAGGCCGACGGCGACGCGGTCGCCTACCTGGAGGGCAACGCGTCCGGTGACCTGGTGGACGAGGCGGAAGACCTGCAGAAGTATCGCCTGGCCTACGATCAGGTAAGAGACTTGGCGCTGTCGCCATCGGAGTCGGTGGTGTTCATCGAGCGCGTCATGGAGGAGTACCGATCATGAGAGGCAACCTCGATCGCACTGCTGTCGTGTGGCGCAAGTCCAGCTACAGCGAAGGGGGGGACGGGAACTGCGTCGAGGTCGCCGGCGGGTCCCCCTCCGTTGTCCCCGTGCGTGACAGCAAGGTGCCCCACGGCCCGGCGCTGGTCTTCCCGGCACCGGCCTGGGCGGCCTTCCTCGCCGGGCTGCGGGGGCCTGACAAGTCCACCCCCTGACCTCAGGCGGCGGCCGTCTCTTCCGTCCGTTCGCGTCCCCACCCGTCCACCGCCTCCGCCGTACACCGGGCCGGGGCGTACTCCTCGAGGACGCGGCGGGCTTCCGCCAGGGGGGCGGTCGGGTGCCGCCGCGGGGCCGTCTAGGGTCGGGGGCATGCGGATCCGACTCTCCCGGCGGTGGGCGGCGCTCGCCGCGGCCGGCGCGCTCCTCGCCGGCGCGGGCACCTTCACCGCCGTCGCCTCCGGCGGCGAGGCCCCCGTGCACCGCGAGGACACGGTGTTCGCCGTGGAGGGCGCGAAGATCGACACCTCGTTCTTCACCTCCGGCTCGGGGCGCCGCCCCGCCGTGCTGCTCGGGCACGGCTTCGGCGGCAGCAAGGACGACGTGCGCGCCCGGGCCGAGCGGCTCGCCCGCGACGGGTACGCCGTACTGACCTGGAGCGCCCGCGGTTTCGGCCGCTCCGGGGGGCGGATCGGCCTCAACGACCCGCGCTACGAAGTCCGGGACGTCCAGCGGCTGGTCGACTGGCTGGCGAAGCGCCCCGAGGTGCGGCTCGACGGGCCCGGAGACCCGCGCGTGGGGATGACCGGCGCGTCGTACGGCGGGGCGGTGTCGCTGCTGGCCGCCGGACACGACCCGCGCGTCGACGCCATCGCCCCGCAGCTCACGTACTGGAATCTCGCCGACGCGCTCTTCCCCGACGGGGTGTTCAAGAAGCTGTGGGCCGGGATCTTCTTCACCACCGGCTCCGGCGGCCCCGCGACCCCCGACAGCCCTGCCGACCCCGGCGGCTCCGTCGACCCCGGCGGGCCCGCGGCCCCCGGCGGTCCGGAAGCGGCCCGGCGGGCCACCGCCTGCGGCCGCTTCCAGCCCGAGCTGTGCGCCATGTACGAGCGCGTCGCCGTCGCCGGCGAGCCCGACCCGGCCGCCCGCGCGCTGCTGGAGGCGCGCAGCCCCTCCGCCGTGGGCCACCGCATCAAGGTGCCCACCCTCGTCGTGCAGGGCCGGTCCGACTCGCTGTTCCCGCTCTCCCACGCCGACGCGATGGCCGGCGCGATCGCCCGCAACGGCGCCCCCGTCGCCGTCGACTGGACCGCCGGCGGCCACGACGGCGGCGTCCAGGAGGCCGACCGCGTCCAGGCCCGGGTCACCGCCTGGTTCGACCGGTACCTCAAGGGCGACGAGGGCGCCGCCACCGGTCCCGCCTTCCGCACCACCCGGACCGGCGGCGTCGACTCCACCGACGGCCGGGCCACCCTGCGGGGCGCCACCGCCGACCGCTACCCGGGCCTGCGCGCGGGCGCCCGCACGGTCCCGCTCGCCGGACCCCCGCAGACCTTCCGCAACCCGGCCGGCGCCGCCCCGCCCGGCATCTCGACCGTCCCCGGGGTCGGCGGCGGACTGTCGGAACTGTCCGCCCTCGGCGTCGGCCTCTCGCTCGACTTCCCCGGCCAGCACGCCCGCTTCGAGTCCCGCCCGCTCGACGAGCCGCTGCAGATCACCGGCACCCCCACCGTCCGCGTCACCGTCGCCTCCGACAGCGGCCGGGCCGTGCTGTTCGGCAAGGTCTACGACGTCGGGCCGGACGGGCGCCGGCAGGTCCTCCCGGCCCAGCTCGTCGCCCCGGTGCGGGTCGACGGCGCCGGGGGCGGCCGGACCGTCGACCTGGCGCTCCCCGCGATCGACCACCGGGTGGAGGCCGGCCACCGGCTGCGCCTCGTCCTCGCCGCCACCGACCTCGGCTACGCCTCCCCGACCGCCCCCGCCGCGTACACCGTCGCCCTCGCCGGCGGCGGGCTGTCCGTACCGACCGCGCCCGCCGTGCGCACCCGGGCCGCCGGGTTGCCCCCGTGGGCGTGGGGGCTGCCGGCCGGCGGCGCCCTCGTCGCGGCGGCGCTGCTGCTGACGGCCCGCCGCCGCACCGCCGCGCCCGCCCCGGACCCGGACCTGGCCGACGTGCCGCTCACCATCAGCGGCCTGACGAAGCGCTACGCCGGCTCCTCCGAGGGGTACGCCGTCCGGGACCTGTCGTTCCGCGTGGAGAAGGGGCAGGTCCTCGGCCTGCTCGGCCCGAACGGCGCCGGCAAGACCACCACGCTGCGCATGCTGATGGGCCTGATCACGCCCGACGCCGGCGAGATCCGGGTCTTCGGGCACGCCGTCCGGCCCGGCGCGCCCGTACTGTCCCGCGTCGGCGCGTTCGTCGAGGGCGCCGGCTTCCTCCCGCACCTGTCCGGCAGGGAGAACCTGGAGCTGTACTGGCGGGCCACCGGCCGCCCCGTCGGCGACTCCCACCTCGACGAGGCGCTGGAGATCGCCGGGCTCGGCACGGCGCTGGCCCGCGCCGTCCGCACGTACTCGCAGGGCATGCGGCAGCGGCTCGCCATCGCCCAGGCCATGCTGGGCCTGCCGGACCTGCTCATCCTCGACGAGCCGACCAACGGCCTCGACCCGCCGCAGATCCGCGAGATGCGGGACGTGATGATCCGCTACGCGGCCGGCGGCCGGACCGTCATCGTCTCCAGCCACCTCCTCGCGGAGGTCGAGCAGTCCTGCACCCACCTGGTGGTCATGGACCGGGGCCGGCTCGTGCAGGCCGGGCCCGTCGCCGAGATCACCGGCAACGGCGACACCCTCCTCGTCACCACCGGGGGCGACCTGCCGCAGCCGCTCGTCGAGAAGACCGCAGCGCTCCCGGGCGTCGCCTCCGCGACCCGCACGGACGGGGGCCTGCTGGTGCGGCTCGACGGCACCACCACGGCCGCCGCGCTCGTCGCCGGACTGGTCGGACTCGGCGTGCCGGTGACCGGCGTGGGCCCGTACCGCCGCCTGGAGGACGCGTTCCTCACCCTGATCGGAGGAGACGCCGCATGACCGCCCCGCTCGACTCGGCGCCCGGCTACCGCGCCGGGCACACCCTCCCCCTGCGCGTCGAGGCGGTGCGGCAGCTCAAGCGGCGCCGCACCGCGGTGATGGGCGCGGTCCTCGCCGCCCTGCCGTTCGTCCTGATCGCCGCCTTCGCCATCGGCGGCGAGGACGACGGGCCGGACGACCGGATCACGCTCCTGGACACGGCGACCGCGTCCGCCGGGAACTTCGCCGCGACCTGCCTGTTCGTCTCGGCCGGCTTCCTGCTGGTGATCCCCGTGGCGCTGTTCTGCGGGGACACCGTCGCCTCCGAGGCCGGCTGGTCCTCGCTGCGCTACCTGCTCGCCGCGCCCGTGCCCCGCGCCCGGCTGCTGTGGTCGAAGCTCGTCGTGGCGCTGGGCTTCAGCGCCGCCGCGATCACGCTGCTGCCGCTGGTCGCGCTCGCCGCCGGGACCGTCGCCTACGGGTGGGCGCCGCTGCGGCTGCCGACCGGCGGCGCCCTGCCGGCGGTGGACGGCCTGGGGCGGCTGGGGGTCGTCGTCGCGTTCGTCCTCGTGTCGCAACTGGTCACCGCCGGGCTGGCGTTCTGGCTGTCCACGCGCACCGACGCCCCGCTGGGGGCGGTGGGCGGAGCGGTCGGCCTGACCGTCGTCGGGAACGTCCTGGACGCGGTGACGGCACTCGGCGACTGGCGCGAGTTCCTGCCCGCGCACTGGCAGTACGCCTGGGTGGACGCGCTCCAGCCGCGGCCGGAGTGGGGCGGCATGGTCAAGGGCACGGCCGTGTCCGTGGCGTACGCGCTGGTGCTGTTCGCGCTCGCCTTCCGCGGCTTCGCCCGCAAGGACGTCGTGTCGTAGCCCCCGCGTGACCGGCATGGACCGGGGGCGGAGCCGGGGCCGGATCCCGGGCCGGGGGCGGTGTAGGACCCGGGCCGGGGCTGGGGGCGGTGGCCGGTGCCGGGGGCCGGGCCGGCGCCCGGCCGGCGCGGGG
>JAAXOU010000095.1 GCA_012396115.1 Streptomyces somaliensis DSM 40738
GGCAGGTCCACCGCCCGCGCTCCCGGCGGCCACGGCGGCGTTCCGGGGCCGTGCCGCGCTTCGCCGGGCGTCGCGGCACCGCCCGGCGGAGCGCCGGTGACGGTGACCGGTGGCCCACCGACGCCCCGCCCTCCCGGTGGCTTCCGCAGGGTTGCACCCAGGGGGGCGCGTGTAGCGCTACGCGCGCCGGTGCGCGCGCGCCGCGCGCCCGATCACGCGCCCCGTACAACCGTGAGTTCCTTGCGCCCCCCCGGCCGCCGGGGAGCTTCGTCGCGGCCGTCCCGGGGTGGTCGAAAGCCCTGGTAGCCCGCGGGGGGCGGACCGGGTCCGAACCGGTTCGGTTCCACGGTGAGTGGAACCTTGAGCAAACATCAGGCCACCACCGAACGCCGTGCCGAGGAGCCACCTGAAAGGGCACTATGCTCGGCGCTCGTTGTCATATGATCTTTCTCGTTCGATGGGTTTGAGGGTGCTGATGGTCCGTGAGGAATCGTCGCCCGGAAGTGGAAGCCCGCGGTCCGCGGCATCTTTCGTGTGGCTGCTGCCCGCCGTTCTGATCGCCGCCGCCGCCGGGGTCTCGGCGGCCGTGGTGGAGGCTTCCGCACGGGTACCGGTCGCGGTCGCCGGAGCGGTGTCCGCTCTCGTCCTCGCCGTGCTCGGTGGTGAAGTCGTGCGCCGGGGGCGGACGATCGGCGAACTGCGCGGCGCCGTCGCCGCCCGCGACGCGGCTCTGGCCCGCCGGCACGCGGAGACCGCCCACCTGGCGGGGACGCTCCTGCCGGACGCCGTCCGGCGGCTGCGGGCGGGGGAGTTCCCCGAGGACCTCCTCAGCTCGCTCACCGCCCCCGAGGACCACCGGGCCGTCGTCCGCGTGGTCGTCGACGCGGTCGCCGCCGAGGAGGACCTGCGCGAGTCCGCGCAGCGGGCCTTCGTCAACATCGCCCGCCGCGTCCAGGCCATCGTCCACCAGCAGGCACAGGAGCTGCGCGCGATGGAGGACCGGCACGGTCACCGCCCCGAGGTCTTCGGCGACCTGCTCCGCATCGACCACGGCACGGCCCTGATCGGCCGCCTCGCCGACTCCATCGCCGTCCTCGGCGGCGCCCGTCCCGGCCGCCAGTGGAGCAGGGCGGTACCGCTGTACAGCGTGCTGCGCGGCGCCATGTCGCGGATCATCGACTACCAGCGCGTGGAGCTGCACTCCGTCACCGAGGTCGCCGTCACCGGCCCCGCCGTCGAACCGCTCATCCACGCGCTCGCCGAGCTCCTCGACAACGCCACCCGCTACTCCCCGCCGCAGACGAGGGTCCACCTGACCGCCGTCGACGTGCAGTCCGGCATCGCCGTCGAGATCGAGGACGGCGGCGTGTCCATGAGCGAGGAGGCGCGCAAGCGGGCCGAGCGGATGCTCCGCCAGGCCCAGCAGGGCATCGACCTCAACGACCTGGGGGAGACCCCGCGCCTCGGCCTCGCCGTCGTGGGCCGGCTCGCGCAGGCGTACGGCTTCCAGGTCTCGCTGCGCTCCTCCGCGTACGGCGGCGTCCGGGCCGTCATCGTGGTCCCGCAGGAGCTGATCACCACCGTCGCCGCCGCCTCCGGACTCGCCCACGGCATCGGCGCCTCCTCCGTGCCCCGCGCCTCCGTCCCGGCGGCCCCCGCCCCGACCCCCGTCCCGGCGGCCCCCGCTCCCGCCCCCGCCCCGGTGGAGCGTCCCGCCGGGAGCCCTGCGAGGAACGGCGAGGCCCCGCCGGTGGTCGCGCGGACCGCGAACGGCCTGCCGCAGCGCCGCCGCAGGAAGCCGCTCGCCGAGCCGCCGCGGGCCCAGGCCGCCGCACCGGCCGCCTCCTCGGACCAGGCGTCGTCGGCGCCCGCGACCCCGGCTCCCGGCCAGGAGCCGTCACCTCAGGTGCAACCCGGAATGTGGCTGGCCGCCTTCCAGAGCGGCCTGTCCGGGGAGCCCAACGACGCAAGCAAGGGGAACTCTCAGCAATGATCAAGCAGCAGGCCAATATGGACTGGATGCTCAAGGACCTCGCGGAAGGCGTTCCGCAAACCCGACACGTGGTCGTGCTCTCCGCCGACGGTCTGCGCATGGCCCAGCACGGCACCGACCACGACACCGCCGACCGGCTCGCCGCGGCCTGCGCCGGGCTCCAGTCGCTCGCCGGGGCCGTGGCCTCCGAACTCCCGCGCGGGGACGGCCGGATGCGGCTCGTCGTGATCGAGATGGACGGCGGCTTCTTCTACCTCATGGCCGCGGGCGCCGGCGCGTACCTGGCCGTCCTCGCCGACGAGGGCGTCGACGCGGGCCTGATGGGCCAGCGCATGCGGGACCTCGTCCTGCGCATAGGGGAGCACCTGAGCAGCCCGCCGCGGCAGGACGGGCAGGGCGCCAGGTGAGTCGAGCGGGCGGCGGTGACTGGGAGGAAACCAGTCCCGAGCGGCTCTACGTGATCACGGGGGGGCGCAGCGGCGGGTCGGCACCCGCCGAACTCGACCTCGTCACGCTGGTCGTGGCGAAGTCCGGTACGAAACCGGGGATGCAGCCGGAGCACGCGGCGATCGTACAGCTGTGCCAGTCACCGCTGTCCGTGGCCGAGATCTCCGCCTACCTGCGTCTTCCGGTCAGCGTAGTCACGGTGTTGCTCGGCGACCTCCTCGCCGAGAACCGCATCGCCGTCCGCGCACCCGTCCCCCCCGCCCGACTCCCCGACCGCGCGTTGATTGAGGCAGTGATCGATGGACTTCAAAAGCTCTGAGCACGAGGACTCCGGGCAGCACGGCGGCGTGGTTCGGGGACCGCGCCGCGAGGACGTGCTGCCGGAGACGGCCAAGACGGCCGTCAAGGTGGTGATCGTGGGCGGGTTCGGCGTCGGCAAGACCACCTTCGTCGGCTCCGTCAGCGAGATCCGTCCGCTCACCACGGAGGAGACGATGACCCAGGCCGGGGTCGGCGTCGACGACACCTCCGGCGTCGGCGGCAAGACGTCGACCACCGTGGCCATGGACTTCGGCCGGATCAGCATCAACCAGGAGCTGGTCCTGTACCTCTTCGGCACACCCGGCCAGGAGCGCTTCTGGTTCCTGTGGCGCGGCCTGTTCGAAGGCGCCCTCGGCGCGGTCGTCCTCGTCGACACCCGCCGTCTGGAGGTCAGCTTCGACGTGCTCGGCAGGCTGGAGGAGCGCCGGGTGCCGTTCGTCGTCGCCATCAACACCTTCCCGGACGCCCCCGCCTACCCGGCCGAGGAGCTCCGCACTGCCCTCGACCTGCCGCCGTCCGTCCCCATCGTCCCCTGCGACGCCCGCAGCCGCGGCTCCAGCCGGGACGTCCTGATGACGCTGATGCGCTACCTGCACACCCTCGCCACGACCCAGGAGGCGTCATGACCGCCCCCCGAGCCGAGTCCGACCCCGGCCCCACCCCGCCTCCCGGCTGCCCCGCCCACGGAATCGGCTCCTCCACCCTGCGCCGCATCTACGGCCCGGAGGCCGAGCGCGACCCGAAGAGCCTGTACGAGGAACTGCGCCGGAAGCACGGTCCGGTGGCGCCCGTCCTCATCCACGGCGACCTCCCCGCCTGGATCGTCCTGGGTCACCGGGAGAACCTGGAGGTCATGCGGTCGCCGTCGCGGTTCTCCCGGGACTCGCGGCTGTGGAGGATGTTCCGCGAGGGCCGGGTCGCCCCCGACTCGCCGCTGCGGCCGATGATCGAGTGGCAGCCGATCTGCGTCTTCGTCGAGGGGCAGGAGCACGAGCGGCTGCGCGCGGCGGTCACCGACAGCCTGGAGCAGTTCGACCGCCGGGGCATCCGCCGCTACGTCATCCGGTACACCAACCAGCTGGTCGACTCGTTCGCCGGGCGCGGCCGGGCGGACCTGATCTCCGAGTTCGCCGAGAAGCTGCCGATGCTGGTGATGACGCAGCTGCTCGGCATGCCCGAGGAGTACGGCCCCCGGCTGGTCGACGCGGCCCTGGACCTGATGAAGGGCACCGAGACCGCCTTCGCCAGCAACGAGTTCGTCGTGGAGACGCTCCGCACGCTGACGGACCGGAAGAAGGAGGAGCCGGGGCACGACCTGGCCAGCCGGCTCATCGGCCACGAGGCCGGACTGACCGACGACGAGGTCCTCGGGCACCTGCGGCTGGTGCTCGTCGCCGCCAACGAGACGACGGTCAACCTGATCGCGAACACCCTGCGCATGGTGCTGACCGACCGCCGCTTCCGGGCCAACCTGACCGGCGGTCACATGACCCTCCCGGACGCACTGGAGCAAGTGCTGTGGGACGAGCCCCCGCTGTCCGTCACCCCGGGCCGCTGGGCGACCGGGGACACCGTGCTGGGCGGGCAGCGGATCCGGTCGGGCGACATGCTGCTGCTGGGCCTGGCGGCGGGCAACGTCGACCCGGAGATCCGCCCCGACCTCGACCGGCCCCTGCACGGCAACCGCGCCCACCTGGCCTTCAGCAGCGGCCCGCACGAGTGCCCCGGCCAGGACATCGGCCGCGCCATCGCCGACACCGGCATCGACACCCTGCTGGCCCGTCTGCCCGACGTGCGGCTCGCCGTGGCCGACGGGGACCTCCAGGTGCGGGCCGCCTGGCTCTCCGGGCGGCTGGAGGCGCTCCCGGTCGAGTTCACCCCCCCGGTGTCGGTGGGGAGGGAGGGTACGAGCACCCCCCAGGACTTCGCCTCGACCGCGCCGGATCCCCTGCCCGACCCCGCCCCGGCTCCCCGCCCGACCCCCGACCCCTCCTCCTCCGCTGGTCAGAGCGGTGGCGCCTGGTGGAAGTCACTGTTTCGTTAAATCGGGAAGAACTTCGTCGACGTGTCCGGTGTGGCAGGAGTCGTCCCGTTGGCGGGGCGGATGCAGGTGACTACTATGCGCAATAGTTGATCACTTCTGAGGCGGGGGTGGCGTCCTGGGACGCACCCCGCGCCCGGCACGCGTCGCGGTGGCGGCGAGAGGGAGGCCAATGTGGGTTCCGGACTGGTGGTTCCGCCGATCTTCTCCCCCATCCCGCCGGCGATCCATCCCTGTCACGTCCAGGCCGACGTGCGGACGGCGGCGTGGGCGGAGACGTTCCGCATAGGCTCCGACGGACTGCGCGGCCGCCTGGTGACCCAGTCGATCGGGACGTTCTCCGCCCGCATCCTGCCCGAGGGCCGGCAGGAGGTGGTCTCCCTCCTCGCCGACTTCGTCCTGTGGCTCTTCGGAGTCGACGACGGCCACTGCGAGGAGGGCGAACTCGGCCTCCGCCCGGGCGACCTGGCCGGGGAACTGCACCGGCTGCTGCGCGTGGCGCAGAACCCGGAGGCCCCGTTCCTGCTCGACGACCCCCTCGCCGCCGGCCTGCGCGACCTGAGGCTCCGCGTGGACCGGTACGGGACGCCGGGGCAGGCGGCCCGCTGGGTGGACGCGCTGCGCGAGTACTTCTTCTCCGTCGTGTGGGAGGCGGCCCACCGCCGGGCCGGCACCGTGCCGGACCTCAACGACTACACGCTGATGCGGCTCTACGACGGCGCGACGTCCGTGGTGCTGCCCATGCTGGAGATGGGGTACGGCTACGAACTCCAGCCGCACGAGCGGGACGCCACCGCCGTCCGGGCGGCCGCCGAGATGGCGTCCTTCATCATCACCTGGGACAACGACATCCTCTCCCACCACAAGGAGAAGAGGGCGACCGGCTACTACCTCAACGCGCTGCGCGTGCTGGAGCAGCACGAGGGGCTCACCGAGGACGAGGCCCTGCAGACGGCGATCTCCCAGCGGGACCGGGTGATGTGCCTGTACATGCGGCTCACGGACCACCTCGCCGAACGGGGGAGCCCGCAGCTGCGGCAGTACCTGCGGAGCCTGGGCCACTTCATCCGGGGAGCCCAGGACTGGGGCATCACCTCCGTGAGGTACACCACGCCCGAGGACCCCGCGGACATCCCGTCGTTCTTCTGCGACACTCCCACCGACGACAGCCGTGAACCCCTCGACATACCCGCCGTCTCCTGGTGGTGGGACCTGCTGCCCCCGAGCGGGCGAGCCGCCGACGCGCGCGGCACCGCACGGCAGACCGTCTAGAAACGAAGGAACCCCCGGTGTCAGTTGACGTCTCCTCGGTACCCCGCGCACCCGGGGCGCTGCCCGTCCTCGGGCACGCCTGGCAGCTCTGGCGCGACCCCCTCGGCTTCCTCAACACCCTCCGGCGGACGGGGGAGATCGTCCGGGTCGATCTGGGGACGATGCCCGTGTACATGGTCACCACGCCCCGGCTGATCCACGAAGTGACCGTCCGGCAGGGGCGCAACTTCGAGAAGGGCCGCCTCTTCGACCGGGTCCGCCCCCTCGTCGGCAACGGGCTGGCCACCGCGACGGGGGAGGTCCACCGCCGCCACCGCCGTCTGCTCCAGCCGATGTTCCACCCCGGGTGCCTCGCCGGCTACGCGGAGGTCATGGCCGAGCGGGCCCGCGCCCTCGCGGACTCCTGGACCCCGGGGCAGCGCGTCGCCGTCGAGGGGGTGATGATGGAGTACACGGTCGAGGCGCTGGCGGAGACGATGTTCTCCGCCGAGATCGCCCGCCCGGCCGTGGAGGCCGTGCGCCGCGACATCCCGGTCATCCTCAAGAACATGCTGGTGCGGGCCGCCTCCCCGAAGTTCCTCGACCGGCTGCCGGTGCGGGCCAACCGCGACTTCGACGCGGCGGCGGAGAACCTGCGCCGCGTGATCGACGAGGTCATCGTCAACACCCGGGGCACCGGCCGCACCGGCCGCCCGGACCTCCTGTCCGTCCTCCTCGACGCCAGGGACGCCGACACCGGGGAGGCGCTCACCGACGTCGAGGTGCGCGACGAGCTCGTCACCATGCTCTTCGCGGGTACGGAGACCACCGCCTCGACCCTGTCCTGGGCCTTCCACGAACTCGCCCGGCACCCCGAGGTCGAGAGGCAGGTCGTCGCCGAGATCGACGAGGTCCTCGGCGACCGCCCGGTCGGTTTCGAGGACGTCCCCAGGCTCGGCACCGTCCGGCGCGTGCTCGACGAGGCCATCCGGCTCTACGGCGTCACCCTGCTGATGCGCCGCACCCTCACCCCGGTGGAACTGGGCGGCTACCTCGTCCCCGAGGGCGCCGAGGTGGCGTTCAGCCTGTACGCGATGCACCGGGACCCCGCCATCTTCGAGCGGCCCGACGACTTCGACCCCGACCGCTGGCTGCCCGAGCGCGCCGCGTCGATCGACCGGCAGTCCTACATCCCCTTCGGCGCGGGCAGCCGCAAGTGCATCGGCGACTCCTTCTCCTGGACCCAGGCGACGATCGTCCTCGCCACGGTCCTGCAGCGCTGGCGGCTGCGCCCCGCACCCGGCCACACGCCGAAGGCCGCGGCGGCGGCGATGGCCCACCCCGACCACGTGCCCATGATCGTCAGCGCCCGGGAGAGGTAGCGGCGGCTCCCGACCGACCGGTGCCGGAGGCCCGGCCGGCCCCGTTGACCGCGGGCCGGCCGGGCCTCCGGCGTTCCGTACGGCCCCGCCTCCCCCAGGCATCCCCGCCGCCCCGGTCCGCGCGGGCCCGGGGAGCGGCTCCGGGCGGCGGCCCGTCAGAGGGCCCCGGGCACGGCCCGCGCGCCGGGCCGGACGCCCAGGAGCCACAGCCGGCCGCGCTCCACGGTGAACTCGACGGCGCACACGTCGCCGTAGTGGCCGTCCAGCCGCCGCAGGTGCGCGCCCAGCTCCGCGTACGCGGCCGGGGCGAGCCGGCCCAGCTCCTCCAGCGGCAGCGGGTCGCGGACGCCGGCGGCGACGTCCTCGCCCTGCGCGTCCGGCAGGTAGACGCCGGACGCGCCCGGCCCGCCGGTCGCCGGGTCGCGGGTGAGGGCGACGCCGCTGCCGGAACCGGCACCCCGGTTGCCGGACACCATCGTCTGGACGGTCACGGCCGTGGCGAGGCCCTCGGGAACCCCCGCGCGGCGACGGCGGGCCCGCGCCGGCCCGGAGTTCCACGAGACGAGCACGGCCCGCACCGCCCGGCGCAGCTGCTCCGCCGGGTCCTGCGGGAACTCCTCCCCGGTCCGCTCCGCGACGAGGTCCTTGTACGTCTCGACGACCCGGATCAGGTCGCAGGCGTCCAGCCGCTCGTCGGCCACGTGGTGCTGCTCCCCGACCCGGTGCCGGACGCGTTCGAACAGCTCCGGCTCCACGCCCATCACGACGGTCCCGAACCGCTCGACGAGGCGGCGATAGGAGTCCCACGCGAACCGCTCCCGCGCCGGGGCGCCGGCCAGTCCCAGGACCGCGTGGTCGTTCAGCCCCACGTCGAGGACCGTCTCCGGCGGCCCCGGCACCGGCGGCTCCGCGCCGGGGCGGACCGCCAGCAGCAGCGGGTCGTCCACCTGCCCCAGCCGCCGCCCCGCCGCGCGCTCCAGCCGCGCCAGGTGCTCCTCGACCTCCCCGTCCAGCTCCGGCGGCGGGGCGCCCGTCGCGGCGTGCACCCGGCACGCCTCCGTCGAGACGGTGAACCCCGCCGGCACCGGCAGGCCCAGCCGCGCCATCTCGGCGAGACCGGCGCCCTTGCCGCCCAGCAGGCCGGCCCGGTCCCGGCCGCCCTCGGCGAAGTCGTACACGTAGCGGGCCATGGCAGTGCGTCCTCCAGGATCGGCCGGGCCGGCGGGGCCGCCACGACCAGCGTGCCACCCCCCGCCCGGAACGGGCGCCCGGGCGCTCCGGTGCGGCGCGGGCGCGTGGCCGGGTGGGCGCCGGAGCGCCCCGGTTCACCCGTGCGGGACCACCGCCACCGGGGACGGTGCGTGGTGCAGGACCGCGTGCGCCACCGACCCGATCCGCGGCCCCACCGGCGCCTGCCGCGCCCGGCGGCCGACCACCATCAGCCCCGCGCCGGAGGCGACCGACAGCAGCACCTGCCCGCCGCTGCCCAGTTCGACGTGCTCGGTGACCGGCACGTCCGGGTACCGCTCCCGCCACGGCGCCAGCGCGTCGGCCAGCGCCTTGCGCTCGAACGGCTCCAGGCCACCCGCCTCGTCGGCCAGCGCCATCGAGCCCGGGCTGTACGCGTACAGCGACGGCAGGCTCCAGGCCCGCACCGCGCGTACGCCGACGCCCCGGGCGGCCGCCGCCCCGAACGCGAAGCCGAGCACCGCCGCGCTCTCCTCGGGTCCGCCCTGCTGTCCGACGACGACCTCGCCGCCGGGCGCCCCGGCCCCGTCCTCCCTCGGGGCGCGCACCGCCACCACCGGGCAGGTGGCCGTGGCGATCACCTGCTGCCCGTAGGAGCCGAGCAGGAACCCGAGGAGCGCCCCGCGCCCGCGCGAGCCGACCACCAGCATCTCCGAGGTCCCGCCGGCCTCCACCAGGGCCGGCACCGGGGTGTCCGCCACCAGGCGGGAGACCACGGGGACGTCCGGGTGCAGACGGCGCACCTGCGCCTCCGCCCCGTCCAGGACCCCCTGCGCGCGCCGCGCCTCCGCCTCCCGCTCCTGCTCCACCGGTATGTCGAGGGGCTGCCACAGCCAGGCGTGCACGAGCCGCAGGGGCAGCCCGCGCAGGGCGGCCTCCCGCGCCGCCCAGGCGGCCGCGGCGAGGCTCTCGGGCGAGCCGTCCACGCCCACCGTGATCGCTCGGGTCGTCGGCCCCTGAGCCATGTGTCGTCCTCCGTACGTCGCGGTGCCGGTCACGTCCCGACCCAGTGTGAACGGCCCCCGGTCCGCGGGCACGGGTCGGAAGGCCCGGTTTCCCCCGTCCGGTCGACCCGAAACGGGGCCGGCCCGAAGGGGTTCGCCCCCTTCCGGTCGTCCCGGCGCCGCCGTCGGTGGATCCTGGAGACGGGACCGGCGCCCCACCGGTCCGCGGCCGTCCGACGCGTCGAGGAGGCACATCATGACCCGGACGCTGGAGTGGAAGATCAACCTGGACCTGCTGGAGGACGGGGACACCACCGAGGCGCGCGCCGTCCTCGACATCGGCAGCTCGACGATCACCGGCCACGGCTCCGCCCGGCGCAACCCGCAGGACGAGGACGTCCCGCTGATCGGCGACGAACTGGCCGCCGGCCGTGCGATGGGCGACCTCGCCCGGCAGTTGACGCGCCTCGCGTACAGGGACATCGGCGAGGCGGGCGCGGGGATGCCGGACGAGGCCAACCGGGACACCCCGTACGGCTGGTCGACGCCGGTCCGCTGAGCCGCCGGCCGGACCGGGCCCGGGCCCGCCGGACCGTGCCGCGCGCCGCCGGGCGGCCGGGGGCCGCGAACCGGGCGGTCCGCACGGGCCGCCCGGGCGCACGGGCCGCGGGCGGGGTTCCCGTCAGACTCCCGCGGCGCCCGTGTCGTCGACCTCGCAGGCGAGCCGGTCGTCCACCGCCACGACCCCGTCGACCGTCTCGCACAGCCGCACCAGGATCGGCACCAGGCTCCTGCGCCCGAGGGTGCCGCTGAGCGTCACCGTCCCGTCGTCCACGTCGACCGTGACGGCGGACGGCGGCAGCCCCAGCGTGCGGGTCACCACGTCCTCCAGGATCTCCTCCTGGATCGCCCGGTCGCGCCGCAGGAAGAGCTGGATCAGGTCACTGCGGCTCAGCACCCCGATGAGCCGCCCCGAGGCGTCCACCACGGGCAGCCGCTTGACGCGGTGCCGCTCCATCACCCGGGCCGCCTCGACCGCGCTCCACTCCGGCCGCGCCACCACGGCCGGGCTGGTCATCAGCCCCTCGGCGGTGCCGGGCCCCCGCTCCCCGGAGGTGTGCCGGCGCAGCAGGTCCGCCTCCGACACCACGCCCACCGGCCGCTCCTCCCCGTCCACCACGGGCACGGCCGTGATGCCGTACTCGTCGAGCAGCCGCGCGATCTCCTTGAAGGAGGTGCCGGGTTGGACGGCCACGGCCTCCGGCGTCATCAGATCGGCCACGCTGCGGTGCCTCATCGTTCGCCTTCCCTTTCCGCGGACCCCGCCTCCGAGCATGGCGGACGCCCCGCCCCCGCGCCCGGCACGCCCCGGCCCGTCCCCGGAACGGGGGGGAGGGGCGCGCGGACGGGGGCGGGCCCGCAGCGCGGGAAGCGGTCCCCTCCGGCCCGGCCCCCGGCCCCCGGCCCCCGGGGAGGAGGCCGGACCGGGGGCACCGCCGGTCAGTACACGCCGCTGCCGTGCGGCGCGTACATGTCGAGCAGCCGCGCCCGCGTCGTCTGCAACCGGTGGGAGAGGACCTGCCCCACCCACTGCGTCAGCGCGTACCCGAACGCGGTCTCCGCCGCGCACACCTCCCGCACCACCGCCGCGTCGAACTCCGAGGCGCGCACCGGGCTCATCGCCTCCGCGCCCAGCTCCCACTCGTACGGCGGGAACATCCACGACAGGCCCACCAGCTCGCCGTGGCCGAGCATCTCGATCACGGCCGGGCGCGGACTGCCCGGCACCCGGGAGTCCAGGTTGACGGCACCGGTCCGCACCACCCAGAACCGGTCCGCCGGCTGGCGCTCGTCGAAGAGCCGGTGCCCCGGCTCGAACGCGACCTCCCTGGAGAGGGCCATCAGCCGCTCCCGGTGCGGAGCCGGCAGGGCGTTGATCCTCGGAGCTCTGGTCATGTGAACCTCCTGGTGAACCCGCGCACCGAGTGTCGTCCGCCGCACCGCCCGGACCACAGGGCCGACCGGGCGCCGGAGGAGGGCCGGCCGGCCCCGCCCGCGCCCCGCCCGGTACGGCGGTGTCCTTCGAGCCTACTCACCGCCCGCGCGCCGGGCCCGCCGTGCGGACGCCGGGCGCCGCGACTACCGTGATGCCATGTCCGGACCCGAGCACCACAGGGGCGACATCGGCCGCCGCGTCGCGGCCCGCCGCGAACAGCTCGGCCTGTCCCGTGAGGACGTCGCCCTGCGCGCGGGGTCGGCGCCCGGTTACCTCCAGTACCTGGAGGAGCAGGCCGCCGTCCCCGGCATGGGCTTCCTGCTGCGGCTCGCCGACGCCCTGGAGACCACCGTCGGCGCCCTCACCGGCTGCAACGCGGACCTGCCGCCCGGTGTGGGGCACGCGGCCCACCACCCCGAACTGGTCGAGCTCGACCCCGACGAGTGCTGGAGCCTGCTCGGCACCCACGGGGTGGGGCGCGTCGCGGTCACCACGCACGAGGGCCCGGCCATCCTGCCCGTCAACTACGTCGCCGGCGACGGCGAGGTGGCCTTCCGCACCTCGCCCGAACCGCTCCCCGGCAAGGCGGCGGGCGGGGAGGTCGCCTTCGAGGCGGACCACATCGACGAGGCGTTCAGCCGGGGCTGGAGCGTCCTGCTCGTCGGCTCCGCCCGTACCGTCACCGAACCCGGCGAGGCCCGGTCGCTGACGGAGCGGGCGTTCACCGCGCCGTGGGCCGGCGCCGAGCGCGACCTGTGGATCGCGATCTCCCCGTCCCGCGTCACCGGCCGGCGCATCCGCGTCCGCCGGGCGCCCGGCACCTGACCGCCCGGCGGGACGGCGCCGGAACGGGCCTGCGGGCCGCAGAGGGGTTTTCGAACCCGCGCGGACGAGGAACCCGCCCCGCAGCACCCGGGTGCGCGGCCCGCGCGAGCCCCCAGGAGGAGCCATGCACCACGACACGACCAGGGCGCCCGTCATCGCCGGTGTCGACGGCTCCCCCCACGCCTCGGCCGCCGTCCTGTGGGCGGCCGCCGAGGCGTACCGGCGCAGGCAGCCGCTGCACCTGCTGCACGCCACCGGTACGGAGGGCCGCGCGGTCGACGAGGCCGCCGAGCGGGCCCGCGTGGCCGGCCACGGACTGCTCGCGCGGACGGCGGGCACGGTCGCACGGCGGTTCCCGGACGTGACCGTCGTGCGCCGCCTCGCCCCCGGCGACGCCGTCCGCGCCCTGCACGACGAGGCCGGCGCCGAGGGCACCGTCGTCGTCGGCCACCGGGGCCTCGGCGGCTTCGGTGAACTGCTGCTGGGCTCCGTCGGCCTGGGCCTCGCCGCGCGGGCGCAGGCGCCACTGGTGGTGGTGCGCGGCGAGCGCGACCACGCCGCCACCGGGGTCGTCGTCGCCTGTGTACGTGACGGACGCGACCGCGCGTGGGTACGGCACGCCGCCCGCGAGGCCGAACTGCGCCGGGCGGCCCTGCGTCTCGTCACCGCCTGGAGCCCGCTCGCCCACGCGGGGGAGGCGCCGCCCGTGCTCGACGGCGTCGAGGGCGCCGCCCGGCTGCGGGAGACGCGGGACCTCGCCGACGCGATCCGCGGCGAGTTCGCCGGGCTGACCGTCACCGTCGAGGTGGAGGGCGGCCGTTCCACCGCCGGGCCGCTCGTCCGGGCGTCGCACCGGGCCGACCTGGTCGCCGTCGGCGCGCGCCGCCCCGCGTCCGGCGCCGGCCGGGGCGTCGGGCACGTGGTCCACGCGCTGCTGCACCACGCGCACTGCCCCGTCGCGGTCGTCCCGTGCGAACCCCGTCCCCGGGAGGAACGGTGACGCGCCGGGCGGGTACCCGGCGGAGGACACCGGGCACCGGCAGGCAGGCCGTACGGAGGTGGGCTCCATGGCATCCGGGATGGACGACAACCGGATCCTCGCCGAGATCGAGAGGCTCCTCGCGCGGGAGGACCCCGGTCTGGAGGCCCGGATGTCCGAACTCGCCCGGCAGTTCCCCGGCGACCCGGCGGACCCCCCGTCCCCGCCGTCCGCCCGGCCGGCCGGTGACGGCGGGGACGGGGAACGCCGCGGGGAGCGCGACCGGCGCCGCGACCGGCGCCGGCTCCTGGCCCTGGCCGCCGTCGTGATCGCCGTCGTCGGCCTGGTGCTCACCGCGATCCTCACCCGGCCGTCCGGCCCGGACGCCGGGACCCGCCCCGGCTCCCCGGCCGGGCTGCCCGCCGCACCGGTGGCGCGGACCTGAC
>JAAXOU010000096.1 GCA_012396115.1 Streptomyces somaliensis DSM 40738
TGTCGGCGGAGCCTCCGGTGCGGTGGGGGTCGCTAGACTTTGGGCTGGTCTCGCCCACCCGTACGAGCCGGAGGAGTGCAGTGGCAGCCAACGACCGGGCAACACCCGGAAAGTCGGGCGGGGGCTCCGGCAACGAAGCGCTGATGCGCGCGTCCCTCAGCGCGGTCGCCCCCGGCACGGCGCTGCGGGACGGACTGGAGCGCATCCTGCGCGGCAACACGGGCGGTCTGATCGTCCTCGGCATGGACAGGACCGTCGAGTCGATGTGCACCGGCGGTTTCGTGCTGGACGTGGAGTTCACCGCGACCCGCCTGCGCGAGCTGTGCAAGCTCGACGGCGCGCTCATCCTCGACAAGGACATCACCAAGATCCTCCGCGCCGGCGTGCAGCTGGTCCCCGACGCGTCGATCCCCACCGAGGAGACCGGCACGCGGCACCGCACGGCGGACCGGGTGTCCAGGCAGTGCGGCTTCCCGGTGATCTCCGTGTCGCAGTCGATGCGGCTGATCGCCCTGTACGTGGACGGCGAGCGCCGCGTCCTGGAGGAGTCCGCCGCGATCCTGTCCCGCGCCAACCAGGCCCTCGCCACGCTGGAGCGGTACAAGCTGCGCCTCGACGAGGTGGCCGGGACGCTCTCCGCGCTGGAGATCGAGGACCTGGTGACGGTCCGGGACGTGACGGCCGTGGCGCAGCGCCTGGAGATGGTCCGCCGGATCGCCACGGAGATCGCGGAGTACGTCGTCGAGCTGGGTACGGACGGCCGCCTCCTCGCGCTCCAGCTGGACGAGCTGATCGCGGGCGTCGAGCCGGAGCGGGAGCTGGTGGTGCGGGACTACGTGCCCGAGCCGACCGCGAAGCGGTCCCGTACGGTCGCGGAGGCGCTGACGGAGCTGGACGCGCTGTCCCACGCCGAGCTGCTGGAGCTGCCGACGGTGGCCCGCGCGCTCGGCTACAGCGGTTCGCCGGAGACGCTGGACTCGGCGGTGTCGCCGCGCGGCTACCGGCTGCTGGCGAAGGTGCCGCGGTTGCCGGGCGCCATCATCGAGCGGCTGGTGGAGCACTTCGGCGGGCTGCAGAAGCTGCTCGCGGCGAGCGTCGACGACCTGCAGGCCGTCGACGGCGTCGGCGAGGCGCGCGCCCGCAGCGTCCGGGAGGGCCTGTCGCGGCTCGCCGAGTCGTCGATCCTCGAGCGGTACGTCTGACGGCGGTCCCCGCGCGGCGCGTCCGGCGGCGGGGCCGCCGGCTCCCGCCGCTCAGTCCCTCGCCAGGGTGATCGCCGACCGCAGCACGCCCTTCACGCCGGGCACGGTGACCTCCGCCAGGTAGGTGCCGGGGCCCGCCGCCCGCGCGGGGGGCGTGGCGCAGCGGGGCGCGCTGTGGCGGCGGTCCCACTCGATCGTGTGGACGACGGTGCCCCCGGCCGGCACGGCCACGTACACGCTGCCGGGTCCCTCGGGGCAGTGCTCGGACGACCAGATCTCGTCGCCGCCCCGGTCGCTGACGGTCAGGACCGCGGTGGCCGGGCCGAGGTCGGTCTTGCAGGCGGACGCCGAGGTGTTCCGCACGGTCAGCCGGAACCGCGGCTCCTCGTCCGGGGCGTACGAGACCTCGGTGCTGCGGAGCGTCAGCCGCAGCGCGCCCGAGGGGCAGTCCGGCAGCGGCGAGTCGGCCGGGACCCGCCGGGCGGAGCCCGACCCGCCGCCCGCGCCGGAGCCCGCGCCCGCGTCCGCGCCGGAGCCCGCCGCCGTACCGGCGCCCGGGTCCCCGCCCTTACCGGGGTCGCTCCCGCCGCCCGCCGAGCCGCCCGTGCCGGCCGAGCCGCCGGAGCCCCCGGAGGTGCCGGACTCGTCACGGCCGCCGGGCTGCGTGCTGATGGCGGGCCCCGGGAGGGAGGGGCCCGGCGTGATGGAGGGGGCGGGCGAGCCGGCGTTGGCGTCGTCGCCCGGCCGGGACCCGGTGCCGCCGGAGCCGAGGAGCCACACGGCCAGGGCGACGAGCAGCGCGATCACGGTCGCGACGACCGCCCTCCGCCGCCAGTAGATGGAGGAGGGAAGCGGACCGACCGGATTGCGCAGAGATCCCACGGCGGAAACTGTACGAGAGATCACGGCCGGCTCCCGCTCCACTCGCCGCTCCCGCACCAAGTTTTACCGATGATCACACCTGCGTGACCGGTTTGCGAGTACTCGCGGGCGTGCCCCCGGCGGATGGCGCTGAATGAGTGATTCCGGTAAGCGGGTACCGTCCGGTACATGAGTGAGGACCTCTACCGCGCCGTCACCGGCTTCGCCCGGGACGCCCCCGCCTGGGTGCACGCCTTCGCCGGGACGGGCACCGACGCCGGGCTGCTGGTCTTCGGCGTGCTGTTCGTCGCCGCCTGGTGGCGGGGACGGTCCGGCGACGGGCGGGCGGTGGCGCTCGCCCTGCTCGCGCCGGTCGCCACCGCCTTCGGCTACGCCGTCAGCGAGGCGCTGAAGTCGCTGGTGGACGAGGAGAGGCCGTGCCGCGCCGTGGTGGGCGCCGTCGCGTCGATCGCGCCGTGCCCCCCGTACGGGGACTGGTCGTTCCCGAGCAACCACTCGGCCGTCGCGGGCGCGTCGGCGACGGCGCTCGCGCTGGCGTGGCGGCGGAGCGCGTGGCTCACGGCGCCGCTGGCGGTCGCGCTGGCCTCCTCCCGGGTCTTCGTGGGCGTGCACTACCCGCACGACGCGGCCGCGGGCCTCGTGGTGGGGGCGCTGGCGGCGGTCCTGTTCCTGCGCCCGCTGACGGGCCGGGCGGAGCGCCTGGTGGGGACGGTGCGCACGGGCCGCCCGGGCGCCCTGCGGTGGCTGGCGGGCCCCGGCCCCCGCACCGTCCCGGCCGCGGCGATCCCCCCGCAGCGCGACCGCCGCACGGCCGAGCTCCTGGAGGGGGCCGCCGGCCCGGCCCCCGCCCGGCGGGCACCCGCCCGGAAGCGGGGCCGGCACCGCCTCCCCTGAGGGGCGCGGCGACCGGGTCGGGGGCGGAAGCGCGGAAAACCCGCCCGCCCGTGTCAGGATCGGAGGGTCATGACTCTTACCGAGACTCCCGAAGCGACCTCCCTCCCCCAGGCCGGGCGGCTCCACGCGCCCGTCCTCGCCTGGTTCGAGCAGCACGCGCGCGACCTGCCCTGGCGGCGCCCCGAGGCGGGCGCCTGGGGGGTGATGGTGAGCGAGTTCATGCTCCAGCAGACCCCCGTGAACCGGGTCCTGCCCGTGTACGAGCAGTGGATGGCGCGCTGGCCGCGCCCCGCCGCGCTGGCGGCCGAGGCACCCGGCGAGGCGGTCCGCGCCTGGGGCCGGCTGGGGTACCCGCGCCGCGCCCTGCGGCTCCACGGCGCGGCCGTCGCCATAACGGAACGGCACGGCGGCGACGTGCCCGGCGACCACGCCCAGCTGCTGGCGCTGCCGGGCATCGGGGAGTACACGGCGGCGGCGGTGGCGTCCTTCGCGTACGGCAGGCGCCACCCCGTCCTGGACACCAACGTCCGCCGCGTCCTGGCGCGCGCGGTGACCGGCGTCCAGTACCCGCCGAACGCCACGACCGCCGCCGAGCGCCGTCTCGCGCGCGCCCTCCTGCCGGACGACGAGGCGACGGCGGCCCGCTGGGCGGCGGCCTCGATGGAGCTGGGCGCCCTGGTGTGCACGGCCCGCAACGAGGACTGCGCCCGCTGCCCGATCGCCGCCGCCTGCGCCTGGCGGCTCGCCGGGAAGCCGGCCCACGACGGCCCGCCGCGGCGGGGCCAGACGTACGCGGGCACGGACCGGCAGGTGCGCGGCAAGCTGCTCGCCGTCCTGCGGGAGGCGACCGCCCCGGTGCCGCGGGCCGCGCTGGACGCGGTCTGGCACGACGCGGCGCAGCGCGCCCGCGCCCTGGACGGCCTGGTCGCGGACGGCCTGGTGGAGCCCCTGGACGGCGGCCGGTACCGGCTTCCCTCCGCCTGACCGGCGCCCCCTCCCCCGCCGCGCGCCGCCGCGGGGGAGGTTCCGTTACACAACCGATGGGCAGCCGTGCGTCCGCCGAGGGGTTCCCCGAACAGCGCCGTGACAAGCGCTCCGTAACTTCTCCCGGGTCAGCGCGGGGACCGGCCGAGGGGGCCGGGGCGCTGCCGGGACGCGGTTCACCACGGGGAGACGGAGGCGGTCGGGATGTCGCACGGCGAGGTGCTCGGGTTCGAGGAGTACGTGCGCGCACGGCAGGACGCCCTCCTGCGCAGCGCCCGGCGGCTCGTACCGGACCCGATCGACGCGCAGGACCTGCTGCAGACCGCCCTCGCCCGCACGTACGGGCGCTGGGACGGCATAGCCGACAAGGCGCTCGCCGACGCCTACCTGCGCCGCGTCATGATCAACACCCGGACCGAGTGGTGGCGCGCCCGCCGGCTGGAGGAGGTGCCCACCGAGCAGCTGCCCGACGCGTCCGTCGACGACGTCACCGAGCAGCACGCCGACCGGGCGCTGCTGATGGAGGTGCTGCAGGTGCTGGCGCCGAAGCAGCGCAGCGTCGTCGTGCTGCGCCACTGGGAGCAGATGACCACCGAGGAGACCGCCGCGGCGCTCGGCATGTCGACCGGTACGGTGAAGAGCACGCTGCACCGCGCCCTCGCCCGGCTCCGCCGGGAGCTGGAGGGGCGGGGGGCCGGCGCCCCGCGCGGGGACCGGGCCCCGCACGCGGAACGCGGTGCGCGGACGGTGGACGGGCGTCGTCACGGACGGGGGCGGGAGCGGTGCGCGGCCTGAGGAGCGGACACGGGGGCGGCGGGACGGCGGGCAGGGCGGCGGCCGGGCTCGCCGCCGTCGGCCTGTCCGGGCTGCTGGCGGCCGGCTGCTCCACCGGCGGTGCCGGCGTGCGCGACGAGGGCACCGCCCCGGTCGACCAGGGCGCCCGGTCCGGACGGCCCACGCCGGACGCCTCGGCGTCGGCGCCGTTCCGGCGGGTCGACGCGATCGCGCTGCTGAAGGGCGACCCGAAGGTCGGGGACCAGGTGAAGCGGGACCTCAAGCCGTGCGCCTCGACCGCCTACCCGGTCGACACGGTGTACGGGAACCTCACCGGCAGCGGCGTGGCGGACGTGGTCGTCAACGTGCTGACGTGCGGCGACGCGGTGGGGGTCGGCACGTACGTGTACCGGATGCGGGGACAGCGCTACGAGAACGTCTTCTCGCTGGAGGAGCCCGCCGTCTACGCGGAGATCGACCGCGGCGACCTGGTCGTCACCAAGCAGGTGTACGGGAAGGACGACCCGATCGCCTACCCGTCCGGCGAGGACGTGATCACCTACCGGTGGTCGGCGGACCGGTTCGCCGAGCAGTACGTGGTGCACCACGAGTACAGCGAGGCGGTCGAGGGCGGGGGCGTCGGCGGTCCCGCGCCGACCGCGCCGAGCGGGAACTGAAGTCGCGGGAGGGCGCGGTATGGCACAGACGCACGTCCTGTTCGTCGAGGACGACGACGTCATCCGGGAGGCCACGCAGCTGGCCCTGGAGCGGGACGGCTTCGCGGTCACGGCGATGCCCGACGGGCTGTCCGGCCTGGAGGCGTTCCGGGCGCGGCGGCCGGACATCGCGCTGCTGGACGTGATGCTGCCCGGCATGGACGGGGTCAGCCTGTGCCGCCGCATCCGGGACGAGTCGACCGTGCCGGTGATCATGCTGTCGGCGCGCGCGGACTCCATCGACGTGGTGCTGGGCCTGGAGGCGGGCGCGGACGACTACGTCACCAAGCCGTTCGACGGGGCCGTGCTGATGGCCCGCATCCGCGCCGTGCTGCGCCGCTTCGAGAACGCGGGAGGGGCGGCGGACGGCGGCGGACGGGGCGCGGGCGGGCCGCTGGCCTTCGGCGACCTGGAGGTCGACACCGAGGGCATGGAGGTCCGCCGGGACGGCGCGCCGGTCGCGCTGACGCCGACGGAGATGCGGCTGCTGCTGGAGTTCTCGTCCGCGCCGGGCACCGTCCTGTCGCGGGACAGGCTGCTGGAACGCGTCTGGGACTACGGCTGGGGCGGTGACACGCGCGTGGTCGACGTCCACGTGCAGCGGCTGCGCGCCAAGGTCGGCCAGGACCGGATCGAGACGGTCCGCGGCTTCGGCTACAAGCTCAGGGCCTGACGCCGGTGAAGCAGCCCGCCCTGCGGACCGGCGTGCGGTGGAAGATCTCCGTCGCGATCGCGGCCGTCGGCGCCCTGGTCGCGCTCGCGCTCAGCCTCGTCGTCCACAACGCCGCCCGGGTGTCGATGCTCGACAACGCGCGCGAGGTGCAGATGGAGCGGCTGCTGTTCGCGCAGCGCGTGTACGAGGCGTCCAAGCCCAGGAAGCCGCGGTTCGGCACCGAGCTGAACGACCCCCGCCTGCCCCGGGAGCTGGGCCGGCTGACGGCGCGCAGGCACCGCGGCACGTACGTGGAGGAGCACGGGGACGGCACGCCGGACGTCTGGGCGGCGGTGCCGCTGGGCAACGGCGACGTGCTGTCGCTGCGCGCGCCGCTCGCGGGCCGCAGCGCGACGGTGATGCGGCGGCTGGACGAGGCTCTGGTCGTCGGCTCGGTGTCGGTGGTGTTCGCCGGCTCGGCGCTGGGCGTGCTGATCGGCGGCCAGCTGTCGCGGCGGCTGCGCAAGGCCGCCGCCGCCGCGGGGAGGGTGGCGCAGGGCAACACGGACGTGCGGGTGCGGGAGGCCGTCGGCGGGGTCGTGCGCGACGAGACGGACGAGCTGGCGCGGGCGGTGGACGCCCTGACGGACGCCCTGCACGAGCGGATCGAGGCGGAGCGGCGGGTCACCGCGGACATCGCGCACGAGCTGCGCACCCCGGTCACCGGCCTGCTGACGGCCGCCGAGCTGCTGCCGCCCGGCCGGCCGAGCGAGCTGGTGCGGGACCGGGCGCGGGCGATGCGCACCCTGGTCGAGGAGGTGCTGGAGGTGGCCCGGCTGGACAGCGCGTCGGAGCGGGCCGAGCTCCAGGAGATCGCGCTCGGCGAGTTCGTCGGCCGCCGGGTGGCGCTGCTGAACCCGGACGCGGTGGTGCGGGTGGTGCACGAGTCGTGGGTGAGCACCGACCCGCGCCGGCTGGAGCGCATCCTCGGCAACCTGCTGACCAACGCCGCCAAGTACGGCAGGCCGCCGGTCGAGGTGACGGTCGAGGGCCGGGTCGTACGGGTGCGGGACCACGGGCCCGGCTTCCCCGAGGCGCTGCTGCGCGAGGGGCCGAGCCGGTTCCGCACGGGCGCGAGCGACCGGGGCCGCGCGGGCGCCGGCCACGGGCTGGGGCTGACGATCGCGGCCGGCCAGGCACGGGTGCTGGGCGCCCGGCTGACCTTCCGCAACGCCGCCGCGCCGGACGGCACCGCCCCGGGGGCGGGCGGTGCCGTCGCGGTGCTGTGGCTGCCGGAGCACGCCCCGACGAACACCGGGAGCTTCCCGGTGATCCGGTTCCCGGCGGGGGACTGAGCCGCCCGGAGCACCCGGGTGCGTCAGAAGACGACGCCCTCGGTGCGCAGGAACTTCGCCGGGTTGACGGCGGAGCCGTAGTTCGGCGTCGTGCGGATCTCGAAGTGCAGGTGGGGGCCGGAGGAGTTGCCGGTGTTGCCGGACCGGGCGATGGACTGGCCGGTCTTCACCTTCGAGCCGATCGTCACGTTGATCTTCGACAGGTGGGCGTACTGCGAGTACGTGCCGTTGGCGTGCCTGATCACGATGGCGTTGCCGTACGCCGGGCCGTCGCCGCCGCCGTTGGGGCCGGCCTTGACGACGGTGCCGCCGTGGACGGCCTTCACCGGGGTGCCGACCGGGACGGCGAAGTCCTGGCCGGAGTGCTTGTGCGACCACATGGCGCCGCCCTGGTTGTAGCTGGCGGTCAGGGTGTAGCCGGTGACCGGCTTGACCCAGCCGACGGCCTTGACGGCCTTGACGGCGGCCGCCTTCTTCGCGGCGGCCTTGACGGCCTTCGCCTTGGCCGCCTGGGCGGCCTTGGCGGCCTGGGCCTGCGCCTGCGCCTGGGCGGCGACGGCGGCGGCGGTGTCCATGGCGAGCGGGGCCTCGGCCGCGACGGCCGACGCACCTGCTCCGAACACCGTGGCGACTCCCATGCCGGCGGCGGCGAGGGCGACGGCGGCGTTGCGGGTGGAGTGCTTGGCGCGCTGCGACATACGAGGTGAACCTCCGGGTCAGGGGCGGGAACCGGCCCGGGGCGAGTGGCGCTCCGGGCTTCGGTCATCCTTGGTACCGGCTTCTCCCGACATGTCTCAAACGTCGCTTCTACGACGTGGAGTCGTACCGTTCGACGTGTGACGCGGACACTTGACGCATCGGCCGATTCCGTTACCACCCCTGGGATATACACCCGAAAGGTGCGTTCTCCCCGTATCCCCAAGGCAGGCGGGCCCCGTCACCCCGCACCGGCGCACGACCGGCCCACGGAGACCGACCCCCGCGCCCCCCGCGCCCCCTCACAACCGCCCCGACGGGAGATCGACATCCCGGAAAACGCACTATTCTTCGTAGTACGTCCGGATTACCCTGTGCGCATCGTCACGGGGAACGCGCCCGCCTCCTTCCCGACCGCCCCCCGCTCCGGGATCCTCCGGCCATGGGACCCGTGACGCGCACCACGCAGACGCGCAAGACCCCGGCCGCCCGCGCCGCCGCGCTCGGCCTCGCCGCGCTCCTCCTGTGGACCGCCCAGGGCCTGGCGGGCACACCCGCCGGCGCCGGGCCGTCCGACACCGGCCTCAAGGGCGCCGTGGACGAGATCCTCACCGACCCCCGCCTCGACGGCGCCGCCGCCGGGGTCGTCGTCGCCGACGCCGCCACCGGAGCCACGCTGTACCGCCGCGACGGCGACGACCGCCTCGTACCAGCCTCCAACACCAAGATCCCCACGTCCGCGGCGGCCATGGAGATCCTCGGCCCGGACCACCGGTTCCGCACCGAGGTGCTGGCCACCGGCCGCCTGGTCTCCGGCGTCCTCCACGGCGACCTGTACCTGCGCGGCACCGGCGACCCCACCGTCCTCGCCGCCGACTACGACCGGCTCGCCGCGCGCGTGGCCGCCGCCGGCGTCCGCCGGGTCACCGGCCGCCTCGTCGCCGACGACACCCGCTTCGACGCGAACCGGCTGGGCCGCTCCTGGGCCGCGGACGACGAGTCGTCGTACTACTCCGCGCAGATCTCCGCCCTCACCCTCGCCCCGGACACCGACTACGACTCCGGCACCGTGATCGTCGAGGCGTCCGCCGCCGAGGTCCCCGGGCGGCGCCCCGCCGTCACCCTCACCCCGCGCAACGACCACGTCCGCGTCGACAACCGCGCCACCACCGTCGGCGCAGGCCGCCCGGGCACGCTCACCGTCGAGCGCGCCCACGGCACCAACACCCTGGTGGTCCGCGGCGGGATCCCCGTCGGAGCCGCCCCCGTCCGGGAGTGGGTCACCGTCGACGACCCGACCGGGTACGCGACGGCCGTCTTCGCGGACGCGCTGGCCGCCCGCGGGGTGCGGGTCGAGGGCCCCACCCGGCTCGGGCTGAGGACCCCGGCGTCGGCC
Organism: Streptomyces somaliensis DSM 40738; assembly: GCA_012396115.1. Taxonomy (GTDB): domain Bacteria; phylum Actinomycetota; class Actinomycetes; order Streptomycetales; family Streptomycetaceae; genus Streptomyces; species Streptomyces somaliensis. Next base: position 9,552 of record JAAXOU010000096.1, read on the forward strand.
GGAACCGTGGCGGCGCACGCGTCGATGCCGCTGAGGCGGCTGCTGCACCCCTTCATGAAGCTCTCCAACAACATGCACGCCGAGGCCCTCACCAAGGCGGTCGGGTACGAGGTCTCGGGCAGCGGCAGCTGGGAGGCCGGCCTCGCCGCCGTCGGCGCGTACCTGCGGAAGGAGGGCGTCGACACGGACGGGCTGCGCCAGGCCGACGGCTCGGGCCTGTCCCGGATGAACCTCTTCCCGGCCGCCCGCCTCGCCGAGCTGCTCCTCGCCGTCCAGGACGCCCCCTGGTACGCCGACTGGTACGCCTCCCTGCCGGTGGCCTGCCACCCGGACCGCATGGTCGGCGGCACGCTGCGGAGCCGGATGTGCGGCACCCCCGCCGCCCTGAACGCCCGCGGCAAGACGGGCACCCTGACCGGCGCCTCGGCCCTCTCCGGGTACGTCGCGGACGCGGCCGGCCGCCGCCTCGTCTACAGCGTGGTCCTCAACAACCACCTGGCGCCGTCGGTGAAGGACGTCGAGGACGCCCTCGTGGTGACCCTCGCCTCCTCCGACACGGCGGAGGGCCGCATCACCCGGCCGGCCCCGTCCCCCCGGCGGCACGCGGACCCGCCGGGGGCCGTGCCGGAGTGCGCCTGGCGGAAGCCCCGGGCGCTCTGCTGAGGGACGGCACGCGGGAACGCGGAAGGGCCCGCCCCGGACCGTGGGAGCACGGTCCGGGGCGGGCCCCGGTTCGCCGCTGCGGCGCGGCGCCGTCGCGCGTCAGGCGTCCTTGGAGAGGTTCGGTCCGCCGCCGGCCGCCTCGATCGGCGGGACGTCCGGCAGGGCGGCCTTCTCCTCGCCGCGGAAGGTGAACTTCTTCTCCGTGCCCTCGCCCTCGGTGTCCACGACCACGATGTGACCGGGGCGCAGCTCACCGAAGAGGATCTTCTCCGACAGCACGTCCTCGATCTCGCGCTGGATCGTCCGGCGGAGCGGACGGGCGCCCAGCACCGGGTCGTAGCCCTTCTTCGCCAGGAGGATCTTCGCGTCGCCGCTGAGCTCCAGGCCCATGTCGCGGTCCTTCAGGCGCTCGTCCACCTTGGCGATCATCAGGTCGACGATCTGGATGATGTCTTCCTGGCTGAGCTGGTGGAAGACGACCGTGTCGTCGACGCGGTTCAGGAACTCGGGGCGGAAGTGCTGCTTCAGCTCCTCGTTGACCTTCGCCTTCATCCGGTCGTAACCGGTCTTGACGTCGCCCTGGGCGGCGAAGCCCAGGTTGAAGCCCTTGGAGATGTCCCGGGTCCCGAGGTTGGTCGTCATGATGATGACCGTGTTCTTGAAGTCCACGACCCGGCCCTGGGAGTCGGTCAGGCGGCCGTCCTCCAGGATCTGGAGCAGGGAGTTGAAGATGTCGGGGTGGGCCTTCTCGACCTCGTCGAAGAGGACGACGGAGAACGGCTTGCGGCGCACCTTCTCGGTGAGCTGGCCGCCCTCCTCGTAGCCCACGTACCCGGGCGGGGAGCCGAAGAGGCGGGAGACCGTGTGCTTCTCGCTGAACTCCGACATGTCGAGCGAGATCATCGCGTCCTCGTCGCCGAAGAGGAACTCGGCGAGCGTCTTGGACAGCTCGGTCTTACCGACGCCGGACGGGCCGGCGAAGATGAACGAGCCGCCGGGGCGCTTCGGGTCCTTCAGGCCGGCCCGCGTACGGCGGATGGCCTGCGACAGGGCCTTGATGGCGTCCTTCTGGCCGATGACGCGCTTGTGGAGCTCGTCCTCCATGCGGAGCAGGCGGGAGGACTCCTCCTCCGTCAGCTTGAAGACCGGGATGCCGGTGGCGGTGGCGAGGACCTCGGCGATCAGCTCGCCGTCGACCTCGGCGACGACGTCCATGTCGCCGGCCTTCCACTCCTTCTCCCGCTTGGCCTTGGCGGCCAGGAGCTGCTTCTCCTTGTCGCGGAGCGACGCGGCCTTCTCGAAGTCCTGCGCGTCGATCGCGGACTCCTTGTCGCGGCGGACGCCGGCGATCTTCTCGTCGAACTCGCGGAGGTCCGGCGGCGCGGTCATCCGGCGGATGCGCATCCGGGAACCGGCCTCGTCGATCAGGTCGATCGCCTTGTCCGGCAGGAAGCGGTCGGAGATGTACCGGTCGGCCAGCGTGGCCGCCTGGACGAGCGCCTCGTCCGTGATGGACACGCGGTGGTGCGCCTCGTACCGGTCGCGCAGGCCCTTGAGGATCTCGATCGTATGCGGCAGCGACGGCTCGGCGACCTGGATCGGCTGGAAGCGGCGCTCCAGCGCGGCGTCCTTCTCCAGGTACTTGCGGTACTCGTCGAGCGTGGTGGCGCCGATGGTCTGGAGCTCGCCGCGGGCCAGCATCGGCTTCAGGATCGACGCGGCGTCGATGGCGCCCTCGGCGGCGCCCGCGCCCACCAGGGTGTGGAGCTCGTCGATGAACAGGATGATGTCGCCGCGCGTGCGGATCTCCTTGAGGACCTTCTTCAGGCGCTCCTCGAAGTCACCGCGGTAGCGGGAGCCGGCGACCAGCGCGCCGAGGTCCAGGGTGTAGAGGTGCTTGTCCTTGAGGGTCTCGGGCACCTCGCCCTTGACGATGGCCTGCGCCAGCCCCTCGACGACCGCCGTCTTGCCGACGCCGGGCTCGCCGATGAGGACCGGGTTGTTCTTCGTGCGGCGGGACAGCACCTGCATGACCCGCTCGATCTCCTTCTCGCGCCCGATGACCGGGTCGAGCTTGGACTCGCGGGCCGCCTGGGTGAGGTTCCGGCCGAACTGGTCGAGGACCAGGGACGTGGAGGGCGTGCCCTCGGCCGGGCCGCCGGCGGTGGCGGCCTCCTTGCCCCCGGAGTAGCCGGAGAGCAGCTGGATGACCTGCTGGCGCACCCGGTTGAGGTCGGCGCCCAGCTTCACGAGGACCTGGGCGGCGACGCCCTCGCCCTCGCGGATCAGGCCGAGCAGGATGTGCTCGGTGCCGATGTAGTTGTGGCCGAGCTGAAGGGCCTCGCGGAGCGACAGCTCCAGCACCTTCTTGGCACGGGGCGTGAAGGGGATGTGGCCGGAGGGGGCCTGCTGGCCCTGGCCGATGATCTCCTCCACCTGCTGGCGGACCGCCTCGAGCGAAATCCCGAGGCTCTCCAGGGCCTTAGCGGCGACACCCTCACCCTCGTGGATCAGGCCCAGGAGGATGTGCTCGGTGCCGATGTAGTTGTGGTTGAGCATCCGGGCTTCTTCCTGAGCCAGGACGACAACCCGCCGCGCGCGGTCGGTGAACCTCTCGAACATCGTTAATCGCTCCTCAGAGCGGTCAGGCAGTAAGGGGTCGGTCCCCTCCCTGTCCTTCCGCAGCTTAGTCCCGCAAGCGGGGACCGCTCGTTCCAACTGCCGACACCCGTCGATGGCCTCCTGACCCGAACGCCGACAACTGCTCCAACCCGATGGTGCGAGACGATGTTCCCGCAGGCCAGGTGGATACCCGTACCGGCAGTACGCCGATGGCGAACGCAAGACGCCCGCGACCGCGTGTCGCCCCTCCCACTAGGCATGTCTTACCCGCGGGCGGCGACGGTCCATGCGGAGGACCCCCGACGCCTCAGCTACGGGCGAACAGCCTTGCGCCGCGGCCCGTCGCCGTACCGTCCGGGATCACCACGCCGGGCGACCGGCCCCGCACACCGCGTAACCCCCGGCGGCCGCGGGGAGTTCCCCCGGCATGGCCCCCACCGTCCCCGCTCCCCGCGCGCCCCTGGGCGGGCGCCGGCCGGGCGGGGCGCCCGTGGCGCGGTGGTACGAGCAGGAGCTGGGCTGGGCGACGGCCGGCGGGTCGCCGGTGCGGCTGCCGACCGGGCTCCGCTTCGATGTCCTGGACCTGCCCGCCGCCGCCGGGCTCGCCGTGCTGCGGCGGGTGCCCGGCGACTGGCCCGTCGCGGTCGCCGGGGAGCGGGCGCGCATCCTCGTGGCCGCGGGGAGCGCCGGGGAGGTCCCCGGCCTCCTCGACTGGCTCGAGTGGGGCGGGATCGGCCTGGACCTGGCCGCGTGGGGAGCGGGCGGCCTGATGGCCGCCCCCGCCCCTCCTGGTTGGGACGCGCCCGGCACCGGGGTGTGGGTGCGGCCGCCCGAGCCGGGCCGCGAGGTGGAGACCACGCTCGCGGCACTCCCGGGCGCCGCGGGGCCACCGGACGGTTCCGGGCTCGTGCGGCTCGTCGCCGCGGCGGCCGTCGAGTGCCACCGGGCCGGGCTGCTC
>JAAXOU010000097.1 GCA_012396115.1 Streptomyces somaliensis DSM 40738
CGTCCCCGCGGCCCCTCCCGGCCGCGCGCCCGGACGCCTGCGTCACAGGCACTTGCACGCAGCGGCTCCGCCGCCGGCCCCGCCACGAGCGGGGACGGGCCCGGCGGGGCCCCGCGCCCCCAGCACCACCGGCCGGACCGACGGCACCCCTCCCCCAGACAGCACCTCGACGTACCCCTCAGCGTCCCCCGGGACGCGTGCATCGCCGGAGGCACCACGTGAAGGAAATCCTGGACGCGATCCAGTCGCCGGACTCCACGTCCGCGGACTTCGCCCACATCGAGCTGCCGGAGTCCTACCGCGCGGTCACCGTCCACAAGGACGAGACCGAGATGTTCGCCGGCCTCGACACGCGCGAGAAGGACCCCCGCAAGTCCCTCCACCTCGACCGGGTGCCCCTGCCGGAGCTGGGCCCCGGCGAGGCCCTCGTCGCCGTGATGGCCAGCTCGGTCAACTACAACTCGGTGTGGACCTCCATCTTCGAGCCGGTCTCGACGTTCGGCTTCCTGGAGCGCTACGGCCGGCTGTCGGAGCTGGCCAGGCGCCACGACCTGCCGTACCACGTCATCGGCTCCGACCTGGCGGGCGTCGTCCTGCGCACCGGACCGGGCGTCAACGCCTGGAAGCCCGGCGACGAGGTCGTCGCGCACTGCCTCTCGGTCGAGTTGGAGTCCTCCGACGGCCACGGCGACACGATGCTCGACCCCGAGCAGCGGATCTGGGGCTTCGAGACGAACTTCGGCGGCCTGGCGGAGATCGCCCTGGTCAAGTCGAACCAGCTGATGCCCAAGCCGGGCCACCTCAGCTGGGAGGAGGCCGCCGCGCCCGGCCTGGTGAACTCCACCGCCTACCGCCAGTTGGTCTCCCGCAACGGCGCCGGCATGAAGCAGGGCGACAACGTCCTGATCTGGGGCGCCTCCGGCGGCCTCGGCAGTTACGCCACCCAGTTCGCCCTCGCCGGCGGCGCCAACCCCATCTGCGTCGTCTCCAGCGAGCAGAAGGCCGACATCTGCCGGTCCATGGGCGCGACCGCGATCATCGACCGCAGCGCCGAGGGCTACCGGTTCTGGAAGGACGAGCGCACCCAGGACCCCAAGGAGTGGAAGCGCTTCGGCAAGCGCATCCGCGAACTGACCGGCGGTGAGGACGTCGACATCGTCTTCGAGCACCCGGGCCGCGAGACCTTCGGCGCCTCCGTCTACGTCACCCGCAAGGGCGGCACCATCACGACCTGCGCCTCCACCTCGGGTTACATGCACGAGTACGACAACCGCTACCTGTGGATGTCGCTGAAGCGGATCATCGGCTCGCACTTCGCCAACTACCGCGAGGCCTGGGAGGCCAACCGCCTCATCGCCAAGGGCAGGATCCACCCGACGCTGTCGAAGGTCTACTCCCTGGAGGACACCGGTCAGGCCGCCCACGACGTCCACCGCAACCTCCACCAGGGCAAAGTCGGCGTCCTGTGCCTCGCCCCCGAGGAGGGCCTGGGCGTCCGCGACCCGGAGATGCGCGCCGAGCACGTCGACGCCATCAACCGCTTCCGGAACATCTGACCGGACGTTCGAGAGGCGACACACCGTCATGACGGAACGCAAGAAGGACCGCCCCTGGCTCATGCGGACGTACGCCGGCCACTCCACGGCCGAGGCGTCCAACGAGCTGTACCGGCGCAACCTCGCCAAGGGGCAGACCGGTCTCTCGGTCGCGTTCGACCTGCCCACGCAGACCGGCTACGACCCGGACCACGTCCTCGCCCGCGGCGAGGTCGGCCGGGTCGGCGTGCCGGTCTCCCACCTCGGCGACATGAGGCGGCTGTTCCGGGACATCCCCCTGGAGCGGACGAACACCTCCATGACCATCAACGCCACCGCCATGTGGCTGCTGGCGCTCTACCAGGTGGTGGCCGAGGAGCAGGGCGCGGACGTCTCCCAGCTCCAGGGGACGACCCAGAACGACATCGTGAAGGAGTACCTGTCGCGCGGGACGCACGTCTTCCCGCCCGGCCCCTCGCTGCGGCTGACCACCGACGTGATCGCCTACGCGGTCAACCACCTCCCCAAGTGGAACCCGATCAACATCTGCAGCTACCACCTGCAGGAGGCCGGCGCCACCCCGGTGCAGGAGGTGGCGTACGCCGTCTCCACCGCCATCGCGGTCCTGGACGCGGTGTTCGCCTCCGGGCAGGTCCCCGAGGAGCGCAGGGGCGAGGTCGTCGCCCGGATCTCGTTCTTCGTGAACGCGGGCGTCCGCTTCGTCGAGGAGATGTGCAAGATGCGCGCCTTCGGCCGCATCTGGGACGAGGTCACCCGCGAGCGGTACGGCGTCGAGGACCCCCGGCAGCGCCGCTTCCGCTACGGCGTCCAGGTCAACTCGCTCGGGCTGACCGAGGCGCAGCCCGAGAACAACGTCCAGCGCATCGTCCTGGAGATGCTCGCCGTGACGCTGTCGAAGGACGCCCGCGCGCGGGCCGTGCAGCTGCCCGCCTGGAACGAGGCGCTGGGCCTGCCGCGCCCCTGGGACCAGCAGTGGTCGCTGCGCATCCAGCAGGTGCTGGCGTACGAGAGCGACCTGCTGGAGTACGACGACCTCTTCGAGGGCTCGCACGTCGTCGAGGCCAAGGTCGACGCCCTGGTCGAGGAGTGCCTGGCCGAGATCGACCGGATCCAGGCGATGGGCGGCGCGATGGCCGCCGTCGAGTCCGGCTACCTCAAGTCGCGGCTCGTCGCCTCGCACGCCGAACGGCGGGCCCGGATCGAGACCGGCGAGGAGAGGATCGTCGGCGTCAACTGCTTCGAGTCCACCGAGCCGAACCCCCTGACCGCGGACCTGGACACGGCGGTCCAGACCGTGGACCCGGCGAACGAGGCACGGGTCGTCGCCGCGCTGCACGAGTGGCGCGACAACCGCGACGAGGCCCGCGTCCAGGACGCCCTCGCCGCCCTCAAGGCGACGGCCGCCGGGGACGGGAACCTCTTCGCCGCCACCCTGGAGTGCGCCCGTGCGGGGGTCACGACCGGGGAGTGGACGTGGGCGCTGCGCGACGTGTTCGGCGAGTTCCGCGCGCCGACCGGCGTCTCGTCCGCCCCCGTGGCGGTGGCGGCCGAGGAGGGGACCCCGCTCGCGGCCGTCCGGGAGAAGACCGCCCGGACGGCCGCCGAGCTGGGCGCGGGACGGCTGCGGCTGCTGGTCGGCAAGCCGGGCCTGGATGGCCACTCCAACGGCGCCGAGCAGATCGCCGTACGGGCCAGGGACGCCGGCTTCGAGGTGGTCTACCAGGGCATCCGGCTGACCCCCGAGCAGATCGTGGACGCCGCGCTCGCCGAGGACGTCCACTGCGTGGGGCTGTCCGTCCTGTCCGGGTCGCACGGCGAGCTGGTGCCGGACGTACTGGCCCGGCTGCGGGACGCCGGCGCCGCCGACGTCCCGGTCGTCGTCGGGGGGATCATCCCCCACGCCGACGCCGCCGGACTGCGGCGCGCGGGGGTGGCCGCCGTCTTCACCCCGAAGGACTTCGGGATCACCGGGATCATCGGTCGTATCGTCGACGAGATCCGCAAAGCCAACAAGCTCGCCCCCCTCGAAAGCACGGAGGTCCCCGCATGACCGAGACCACGCCGACCGGTACGGTGAACCGGCTGCGCCCCCGCCGCTCCTGCCTGGCGGTGCCGGGCTCGAACCCGCGCTTCCTGGAGAAGGCCCAGGGCCTCCCCGCCGACCAGGTGTTCCTGGACCTGGAGGACGCCTGCGCGCCGCTCGCCAAGCCGGAGGCGCGGCACACGATCGTGAAGTTCCTCAACGAGGGCGACTGGACGGGCAAGACCCGTGTCGTCCGGGTCAACGACTGGACGACCCACTGGACGTACCGGGACGTCGTCACGGTCGTCGAGGGCGCCGGCCCGAACCTCGACTGCATCATGCTGCCGAAGGTCCAGGACGCCTCGCAGGTCGTCGCCCTGGACCTGCTGCTGACGCAGATCGAGAAGACGATGGGCTTCGAGGTCGGCCGCATCGGCATCGAGGCGCAGATCGAGAACGCCCGCGGCCTGAACAACGTCGACGAGATCGCGCAGGCGTCGCCGCGCATCGAGACGATCATTTTCGGCCCGGCCGACTTCATGGCGTCGATCAACATGAAGTCGCTGGTTGTGGGCGAGCAGCCGCCCGGCTACCCGGCGGACGCCTACCACTACATCCTGATGAGGATCCTCATGGCGGCCCGCGCCAACGACCTCCAGGCGATCGACGGCCCCTACCTGCAGATCAGGAACGTGGACGGCTTCCGGGCGGTCGCCGGCCGCGCCGCGGCGCTGGGCTTCGACGGCAAGTGGGTGCTCCACCCCGGCCAGGTCGACGCGGCCAACGAGGTGTTCTCCCCGTCGCAGGAGGACTACGACCACGCCGAGCTGATCCTGGACGCGTACGAGTACCACACGTCCGAGGCGGGCGGCAGGAAGGGCTCCGCGATGCTCGGCGACGAGATGATCGACGAGGCCAGCCGCAAGATGGCCCTGGTCATCGCGGGCAAGGGCCGGGCCGCGGGGATGCGGCGCACCGGCACGTTCGAGATCCCGGAGGCGTGAGGCGCATGCAGTTCGGACGCACCTACGAGGAGTTCGAGATCGGGGCGGTGTACCGGCACTGGCCCGGGAAGACGGTCACCGAGTACGACGACCACCTCTTCTGCCTCCTCACGATGAACCACCACCCGCTCCACCTGGACGCGCACTACGCGGAGGGGACGACCGACTTCGGGCGGAACGTCGTCGTCGGGAACTACGTGTACTCGCTGCTGCTGGGCATGTCCGTGCCGGACGTCTCCGGCAAGGCCATCGCCAACCTGGAGATCGAGTCGCTGCGGCACGTGGCGCCGACCTTCCACGGCGACACGGTCTACGGCGAGACGACGGTCCTGGACAAGTGGCCGTCGAAGTCGAAGGACGACCGCGGGATCGTCCACGTCGAGACCAGGGGGTACAAGCAGGACGGCACGCTCGTGTGCGTCTTCCGCCGCAAGGTGATGGTCCCCACCGCCGCGTACGTCGAGGAGCGCGGCGGCGAGCAGCCCGGCCGCCCGTCCGTCTCCCACCACCCCCGACCGGCGCCCCCGCGGGGCGGCACCCTTCATCCGGAACCGAAGGCGCAGGAGGAGTAGCCATGGCCCGACTGGCGCAGACCCACGGTCTCACCGACGTCCAGCAGGAGATCGTCTCCACCGTCCGGGACTTCGTCGACAAGGAGGTCATCCCGGTCGCGACCGGGCTGGAGCACCGCGACGAGTACCCCCAGGAGATCGTCGACGGGCTCAGGGAGCTGGGCCTCTTCGGCCTGATGATCCCCGAGGAGTACGGGGGCCTGGGCGAGTCGCTCCTGACCTACGCGCTGTGCGTGGAGGAGATCGCCCGCGGCTGGATGTCCGTCTCGGGCATCATCAACACCCACTTCATCGTCGCGTACATGATCAAGCAGCACGGCACGCGGGAGCAGAAGGACGCGTTCCTGCCGCGGATGGCGACCGGCGAGGTGCGCGGCGCGTTCTCGATGTCGGAGCCGGGCCTCGGCTCGGACGTGTCGGCCATCACGTCGAAGGCGGTGCGGGACGGCGACGAGTACGTCCTGAACGGCCAGAAGATGTGGCTGACCAACGGCGGCACCTCCACCCTGGTGGCCGTGCTGGTCCGGAGTGACGAAGGACACCCCGAGGGCACGGCCCCGCACCGGTCGATGACGACCTTCCTGGTGGAGAAGGAGCCGGGCTTCGGCGAGGTCCGGCCGGGCCTCACCATCCCCGGCAAGATCGACAAGATGGGCTACAAGGGGGTCGACACCACCGAGCTGATCATGGACGGGCTGCGCGTTCCGGCCGATCGCGTCCTGGGCGGGGCCACCGGCCGGGGCTTCTACCAGATGATGGACGGCGTGGAGGTCGGCCGGGTGAACGTGGCGGCGCGCGGCTGCGGCGTCGCCCAGCGCGCCTTCGAGCTGGGCGTGGAGTACGCCCAGCAGCGCCGCACCTTCGGGAAGCCGATCGCCCAGCATCAAGCGATTCAGTTCAAATTGGCTGAAATGGCTACCAAAGTAGAGGCTGCTCATGCCATGATGGTCAACGCGGCTCGCAAAAAGGACTCAGGGGAGCGAAACGACCTCGAAGCAGGCATGGCCAAGTACCTGGCCTCCGAGTACTGCAAGGAGGTCGTGGAGGACGCCTTCCGCATCCACGGGGGGTACGGGTTCTCCAAGGAGTACGAGATCGAGCGCCTCTACCGCGAGGCACCGATGCTGCTCATCGGTGAGGGCACGGCCGAGATCCAGAAGATGATCATCGGCCGCCGCCTGCTCGAGGAGTACCGGGTCCAGAGCTGATTGTGGGTTTTGAGGCGGTACGACCGCGAAGAAGGTCACATCCGGTCATCTTCTTCCGGTCGTCGACTCGGCTTCTGGCTTGCCCAGTTGCGGCCCGCAACCGATAGCATCGCCGAAGAGCCGCCGTCCCCGTTCCCGAGCGCGGCATCACCCGCTACGAAGGTCATCCATGCCCCACAGCCAAACCTCTGCACCTCGCGGCCGTGTCCGCCTCGCGCGCGGAGCATCGCCGTGGCTTCTGCCGACCGTCGCCACCGCAGCAGCAAGCCTCGTCCGCGCGCGCCGCTCCCGGCGCGCCGCGGCGATCGCCGTCCCGACCACCGCGCTCGCGGCCGGCATGCTGTGGTTCTTCCGCGACCCCGAGCGCGAGATCGCGCAGGGCAGGGTCATCTCGCCCGCCGACGGGGTGGTGCAGAGCATCATGCCGTGGAAGGACGGGCGCACCCGCGTCGCCATCTTCATGAGCCCGCTGAACGTCCACGTCAACCGCGCCCCGATGGCGGGCACGGTGACGTCCGTGGAGCACGTCCCGGGCGGCTTCGTGCCGGCGTTCAACAAGGAGAGCGAGAACAACGAGCGCGTCGTCTGGCACTTCGACACCGAGCTCGGCGACATCGAGATGGTGCAGATCGCCGGCGCCGTGGCCCGGCGCATCGTGCCGTACCTCTCGCAGGGCGCCAAGGTCGAGCAGGGTGACCGGATCGGCCTGATCCGCTTCGGCTCGCGGGTCGACGTCTACCTCCCGGAAGGTGTGGACGTCGCCGTCGAGGTCGGCCAGACCACGACTGCGGGGGTGACTCGCATTGACCGTGATTGAACCCGGCCGGCCTGCCGAGTGGGCCGCCGACGACCAGGTGGAGACCTCCGAGGAGCAGGAGGAGATGCCCCTGTCGCTCCGCCTGTCGATAGCCGACACGCTCACGCTGGGCAACGCCACGTGCGGTTTCATGGCGGTGTACTTCACCACCACCGGCATCCTCATCCCGCACCTCATGGGCAGCGACGAGACCGGCATGGCACGGCACTCCGCGGCGACGGCCGTGATGCTGATGCTGTGCGCGGCGATCTTCGACCTGTTCGACGGCCTCGTGGCGCGCAAGCTCCGCTCGTCGCCGATGGGCGCCGAGCTGGACAACCTGTCGGACCTGATCAGCTTCGGTCTGGCCCCGGCGTACTTCGTCCTCGTATACGGGATGGTCGCGGACGACGCGCACCAGCGGGTGTCCGCGGTCGCGGCGATCGTGGTGCTGCTCGCCGTCGTGATGCGGCTGGCTAGGTTCTCGGTCGTGACGATGAAGGACGGCATGTTCCAGGGCATGCCGAGCCCGTTCGGCGCGCTGACCGTCGTGTCGATCGTGCTGCTGGAGCTGCCGTTCATCCCGACGCTGCTGGCGATCGTCGGCACGGCGTGGCTGATGGTGAGCCGGGTGGAGTACCCCAAGCCGCGGGGCGTCCTCGCGGTGGCGATGCTGAGCTGGATCGTGGGCGCGATGGGCCTGCTGGCGGCGTGGGCGTTCGACGCCCCGGGCGGTCAGCTGCTGCTCCAGACGGGTTGTGCGCTGCAGGTCGTGCTGGGCGCGGTGATCCCGCTCTTCGCGACGGCGCGGCGGGTGAACACCTTCCGCGACCACCGGCGCGAGAGCCGGGAGGCGCGTGCGGCGCAGCTGCCGTAAGGCGGACGAGCGGAACGAGGGGCCGGGTGCGACGCGCACCCGGCCCCTCGTCGTACGCCTACGTCCCTGCGGCCCCCGGCCGCCCGCCCCGCCGCCGGAGGCGGGGCGGGCGTCGGTTCAGGAGGTCGCGTGCGACGTCCGCCGCGACCCGTTCCAGGAGGGGACCGGCCCGGGCGAGGCACAGGGCCGGGTCCGGTTCCAGGTCGGTGAGGGGGTAGGCACGGCGGATGCCCGCCCGGGCCAGGGCCTGCGGGGACAGCTCCAGGCGGCCGCAGACCGCGACGGTGTCGACCCCGGCCGCGCGGGCCGCCGCAGCGACCCCCGCCGGGGCCTTGCCGCGCAGGGTCTGCTCGTCGAGGCGGCCCTCACCGGTGATCACGAGGGTGGCCCGGTCCAGGGCCGCGGTGAAGTCCAGGAGGTCCAGCATCAGCTCGATGCCGGGGCGGAAGACCGCCCCGAGGCCGACCAGGGCGCCGTAGCCGAGGCCGCCGGCGCCGCCCGCGCCCGGCGCGGCGGCGGCCTCGGCGGCGCGCGGGCCCACGGCCTCCACCAGCACCTCGACGTACCGGACGAGCGCCGCGTCCAGGGCCCTGACGTCCTCCTCCGTCGCGCCCTTCTGCGGGCCGAACACCGCCGGGGCACCCTCCGGGCCGGTCAGCGGGTTGTCGACGTCGCCGGCGAGCACCAGCTCCGCGTCGGCGAGGCGCGGGTCCAGCCGCGACAGGTCGGCCGCCGCCAGGTCGCGCAGACCGCCGCCGCCCGGGCCGACGGGCCGGCCGGCCGCGTCCAGGAAGCGCGCACCGAGCGCGGCGAGCATGCCGGCGCCGCCGTCGGTCGTGGCGCTGCCGCCGACGCCGAGGACCAGGGTGCGGGCCCCCGCGTCGAGCGCGGCGCGCAGAAGCTCCCCGGAGCCGTACGAGGTGGCCGTGAGGGGCGCGAGGACACCCGCGGGCAGTCTCCGCAGGCCGGACGCCTCCGCCATCTCCACGACCGCCGTACCCCCGCGCAGGGCGAACGCCGCCGTCACGGGCCGGCCGAGCGGGCCGGTCACGCGGACCTCGCGGCGTTCGAACCCGGCCGACACCGCGGCCTCGACCGTCCCGTCACCGCCGTCCGCGACGGGCAGCGCCTCCACCGGGAGGCGCGGGGCGACGCTGCGGAGCCCCGCCGTCACCCGGTCGGCGACCTGCGCGGCCGTGAGGGACCCCTTGAACTTGTCGACCGCCACGAGCACGTGCGCGGTCCCGGCGGCCGTCGTGTCCGTCATCCTCGCGCCCCCTCACCGTCGACCGGACGGCCGCGGGGACGCGCCCTCCGGCGCCCCGGGCCGCGCGCCGCCCCTTCCGCGTGCCCGCCGCCCCAACCATAGTGTCGGCGCTCCGCCACCGGCCGCGGCGCGCGGCACGGGCACGCGGCGGGGACGGAGGGCGGCGGGGACACGGGCGGCGGGGCTCGCCCCGCCGCCGCCCGCGTCGGCGTCCCGGCCCTACGAGGGGAAACCGGGACCCCGTTCGGCGTACACCTTCATCGCCTCGCCCATGAACTCGGCCATCCCGGGGTGGTAGGAATCGTGGAACTCCCTCATGGGGCCGTCCTCCGTGTAAAGGAGCGCCATGCCGACGTACGCCTCCTTGCTGGGGGTGTAGAAGCGGCAGGCCGTCTCGTAGTGCCTGTGGACGAGTTCCTGGATGTGCCGGTCCTCCGGCAGCGAGCCGTCGATGTGGGTGGCGAACTCCTTGTAGAGGGCGTCCCAGTCCCGGTGGACGCGGTCCCGGTCCACGTGTTCCCAGTCGTTGGTCTCGGAGAGGCTCCGGGCCTGCTCCCTGGCGAGTGCCCGCCGGCACTCGTCCGCGTACCGCTCGTCCATGGTGCGGGACCTCATGTCTCTCCTCCACCGCCCGCGCCGGGGTCCCGGGGGGCGGCCGAACCCGCCGGCGGTGGTCCACCACCGGTCCGGGCGGAACGGTCGCACACCCTGCCGGAAGCGGCAAACCCTTTACCGCGGAGGCGGCGGGAGGGAGCTGCCGGGAGGGGGCGTCCGCGGCCGCCGCCCGCACACCGGTCGGGCGGGCGGGCGGCGCGCCCCGGTACCGCCCCGGGGCCGGAGCCGGGCCGTCAGCCCTGTTCCCGCTGCCCGGCCTCGGGGCGGCGCGGGCCGTCCTCGCGGGGCACCGCACGCGCCTCGGTGCGGTGCCCGCGTTCGATGTAGTCGCGGACGACCAGCTCGACGGCGTCCTGCGGGTTGCCGACACCCGCCAGCACCATGACTTCCACGACGAGTTCGGCGTCGAGGGCGATGTTCACCTTGGCCATGGGCGGACCCTACAGCGCCGGACGCACGTCCGTTCGACGGTCGCGGGAATCCCCCGTGCATTCGGCGCGCGGCGGCGTTCGCGGATGTCGGCGGCGCCCGGCTCCGTACCGCCCGGTGGGCGAGCCGCGGCCTCACCGGTCCCCCTTCCACCGCGTTCACGGACCGGTGCGCGCTTCCGGCGGAACGGCCCGGGACCCGCCGGGCCCCGGGCCGGCGCGCCTCCGTCCGTGTGGACGGGTGCTCGGCGGGGGCGGGGTCAGGCCGGTCGGCACTCCCCCGAGTTCCCCACCTCGGAGCACAGGGCGTGGCCGTGCTCGCGCAGGATGTCGCGACCGCTCTGCTGGGTGAGGTAGTTCAGGAAGGACGCCGCGATGGAACCGGCCGGGGCCTCGCCGTAGGTGTAGGCGAACTCGGTCTGCCAGTAGGGGTAGCCGGCCTCCTCGACGCCCTCCGCCGTCGGCTCCCTGCCGTCGATCCTCAGCTTGACGAGTCGGTCGGCGTCCTCGTGGCCGTCGACCTTCGTGGCCTCGCTGTACCCGATGGCCCCGTCCCTCGAAGCGACCTCGTCCAGCACGGTGGCCGTCTCCTGGACCTCGCAGTTGCCGTACCGGTCCGACTTCAGGGACGCGCAGTCGGGCACGGTGAACTGGGGCGGCTGCCTGTCGTTCAGGAGCTTGGCCACGAGGGTGCCGCGGGTGCCCGAGCCGGGTTCGCGGTTGATCAGGTGGACGGGCTCGTCGTTTCCGTTGACCTCGGACCAGTTCCTCACCCGGCCTGCGAAGACCTCCCTGACCTGGGCCAGGGTCAGGTTCTCCACTCCCGCCTTCTCGTTGACGACGAGGGTGAACACGGAGAGGGCGACGGGCGTGGGAATCAGCCGGGGGTGCCCGTCGGAGGCGAGGCCGTCGGTGAAGGCGATGTGGTCGCCGAGGCCCTCGCCGACTTCGATCCCGGCTTCCCTGCCGGCCCGGTCCAGGGCGTTGACGCCTGTGCCGCTGCCCTTGAAGGTGCCCTTCGGGATGCTCACGTTCGCTCCCCGGCAGCGCTTGAGGTAGTCCTCGGCGGCGGCCTGCGCCGCATGCCCGAAGGCGGTGGAGCCGTGGAGGTGGAGGGTGCCCTCGTGGGCGCAGTCCATCGGGGGCCTCCGCTCGTCGGGCAGGAAGAGCGTGAAGCACGCCTGCACGCCGACGCCCGCGACCAGGAGCCAGATGACCCACCACGCGGGCCGGGAGGCGAAGACGTGGCTCTCGGTCTTGGTCGCCTTCAGCCGGAAGAACTTCAGCACGGTGTCGTACCAGTGGCCCTGCCCGCCGACGCCGCTGACGACCGGCTCCGGGAACTCGCCGGTGCTGTCGTCGTCGGGCCAGCGTTCCAGCACCATGAGCACCTTGTACTCGGCACCCCGGGGGAGCGTCACCTTCGGCAGCCGGACGATGCCGGTGCGTTCCGCTTCGTTGTTGCTGCGGCGGAAACCGGGCTTGGCCGCGATGCGGATGGTGTTGTCCTCCCCCTCCACCTCCTCGAAGAAGAAGTCGGGCACCTCCTGTTCGCTCGGATCGGTGAGGACCACTGCCGCGACCCGGCGGCCGCGGAAGGTGACCTTGATGCCGTAGGGGTCGGCGGGGTCGGCCAGGTAGTCCTCGCAGAGGATCCTGGCCGATCCTGCGTTCTCGATGCGCAGCAGGACGAACGAGGGGTCCTTGAGCCGGTGACCGTCGTGCTCCATGTCCCCCAGCACGCCGGCGTAGGGCTTGTCGGCCGCGTCGGCGGCCAGGGTGTCCATCTGCACCCGGTATCCGAGCCGCTTGCGGCCGATGACGGCGAACTCCCACAGGAACGCCGCCACGGGAACCACGAGACTCAGGATCGCGATCCACTGTTGCACCTGTTCGCTCATCGCAGGACCCCCCGAACTCCTCCGCCGGGCAAGGCGGTTGGCGAGGTGCCCAGAGTGACGAGCGTGTGCGGGGCCTGCCAGCGGTGTGGGAACTCCCCGAACGATGTTCACCTGGAGGACGTCTGCGAAACCTTCCGTTCATCGGGCCGGAATCCCCCAACTCCGGGCTCCCGTCCCCCGCTCGCGCCCCTCCACCCGTTCCCCTGCCGCGATGCGCCCAGGTGGCGCCGGGCCTCCGGGAGCCGGAAGGGCGGTCGCCCGGCGGGGGGCGCCGAACACGTGTCGCGGGCGTTCGGGCCGGTCGCGCGGCGGTCCGTGTGCGGATTCCGTGCACGCCGGCCCGCGGAGCTCCGGTGGGACGCCGCGGCCTGCGGGACGCGCGTCCCGTGCGGGAGGCGGCCGGGCCGATCGCCCGGCCGCGCGGGGGTCGTCGACCGGCCGGGGGCTGCGCGGCGGACCGTCAGCCGACCGGGAAGAGGGCCTCCGGAGCCGGGGCGCCGCTCTCGAAGGAGAGCAGGCGGCGCTTGCGCTCCAGCCCGCCGCCGTACCCCGTGAGGCCGCCGTCCGCTCCGACGACGCGGTGGCAGGGGACGATGATCCCGATCGGGTTGCGCCCGTTGGCGAGGCCGACCGCGCGGGAGGCGGTGGGCCGCCCGAGGGCGGCGGCCAGCTCGCCGTAGGTGCGGGTCCCGCCGTACGGGATGGTCCGCAGCAGCTCCCACACGCGCCGCTGGAAGGGGGTGCCGTCCAGGCGCAGCGGCAGGTCGAACCCGGTCAGTTCGCGCGCGTGGTAGGCGTCGAGCTGGCGGACGGCCTCCCGGAAGGGGCGCGGGTCGGGGTCGCCGAAGGTCTCCTGCGGGGGCCGGTGGCGCTGGGCGGTCATGTACAGCCCGCTGAGGACGCCGTCGGTGGCGACGAGGGTGAGCGGGCCGTAGGGACTGTCGACGGTCGTGTGCTGCCGGTGCATGGCGGCTTCCTCGGGTTCAGGCGGGGAGGTGGTTGACGGGGTGGCTGTCGGTGGCCCACAGGTACTGGACGGCGTAGGCGCGCCAGGGGCGCCAGGCGGCGGCGCGGGCGGTGAGGGCGGCGGGGGTGGCGGGCAGGGCGAGTCCGGCGGCGGCGCGGCGGACGCCGAGGTCGGTGGGGAGGAACGCGTCGGGGTCGCCGAGCGCGCGCATGGCGATGATCTCGACGGTCCAGGGGCCGAAGCCGGGCAGGGCGAGCAGGGCGGCGCGGGCCTCGTCCCAGTCGCTGTCCGGGCCCAGCTTGAGGGAGCCCTCCGCGAGGGCCCCGACGAGGGTGGTGAGCGTGGCGCGGCGGCTGCGCGGCAGGGCGAGGGCGTCCGGGTCGAGCCCGGCGAGCGCCTCGGGCGCGGGGAACAGGTGGGTGAGGCCGCCGCCGGGGTCCTCCACGGGCGTGCCGTGGGCGGCGGCGAGGCGCCCGGCGTGGGTGCGGGCGGCGGCCGTGGAGACCTGCTGGCCGAGGACGGCGCGGACGGCGAACTCGGCGGCGTCGACCGTGCGCG
>JAAXOU010000098.1 GCA_012396115.1 Streptomyces somaliensis DSM 40738
CGCCGGTGCGGCAGGGGGCCGGCGGGACGCGGCCCGGGGCGCCGAAGCGGTCGGTGAAGCCGCCCCCCGCAGCGCTCCCCCCCTCGCCCGCCGAGCGGATCGCCGTCCCGGCCATCACCATCGAGGCCCCGGTGATGCGCCTGGGCCTCGACCGGGCGGGGCGGCTGCTCTCCCCGCCCGTGGACCGGCCCATGCTGGCCGGCTGGTACGAGGGCGGTGCCGCGCCCGGGGAGAAGGGCACCGCGATCGTGGTCGGCCACCGCGACACCCGCACCGGGCCGGCCGTCTTCCTGAACCTCGACTCGCTCAAGCCCGGCAACACCGTCCGGGTCACCCGCGAGGACGGGATCACCGCGGTGTTCACCGTCGACCGCGTGCGCACCTACGCCAAGAAGGACTTCCCCGACCGGGAGGTGTACGGGCCGGCAAACCGGCCCGAGCTGCGCCTGCTCACCTGCGGGGGCGCCTTCGACCCCCGCGGGGGCTACGCGGCCAACGTCGTCGTCTTCGCCCACCTCACCGACGCGGTCCGGACCGGCGCCCGCAGGGCGTGACGCGGCGGGCCCGTGCCCCGGCGGCACGGGCCCGCGCGGTGTCCCCGCCGGAGGGGCCCTGCCGGAGGAGCCCGTCCGGCGGGGCGCCCTGCCACAGTGGTCGCGGTACGACCCGTGGACACCGGACCGGCGAAGGAGACTCCGCATGACCCGCCCCGCCCCCGCCCCCACCCGCGCCCGCGCGGCGGCCCTCGCCGCCGCCTGCCTCCTGGCGGTGGGCGCCCCGACCGCGTACGCCGCCCTCGGTGACGACCCGGCCCCCGCCCCCGCGGCCGCACCCGGATCGCGGACCCACGTCGAGACCCGCCTGCTCTTCGGCACCGAACGGCCGGGCGGGGGACCGGCGGTGACGGACGCGCAGTTCACGGCCTTCGTCGACCGGGAGGTCACTCCCCGCTTCCCCGCGGGGCTGACCGTCCGGCAGGGGCGCGGGCAGTGGCGGGACGCCTCCGGGCGGATCGTGCGGGAACGCTCGTACGAGCTGGTCCTGCTGTACCCGGCCGCCGACGCGGTGGCGGCCGGCCGGGAGGTCGAGCGGGTCCGCGCGGCCTACCTGCGCGCCTTCGGCCAGGAGTCCGTGGGGCGCGTCGACGAGCGGGTCCGGGTCGACTTCTGACCGGGGCGGGATGGCAGGATCGTGCCGAACCGGGGACGCCGGCCCTGGCGGCGGAAAACTACCGCCGCTAGTTTGGTGGGCGGCGCACCCGCGACAGCCGCAGCCGGCCAGGCCGAAGGAGACAGCGATGAAGGTCCACGACGGGATGTACACGGACGGCGCGTGGCGGCCCGCCGCCGGCACCGGCACCATCACCGTGGTGAACCCGGCCACCGAGGAGCCCTTCGCGACGGTGCCGGCCGGCGTGGCCGAGGACGTCGACGCCGCCGTGCGCGCCGCCCGCGCGGCGTTCCCCGGCTGGTCCGCCACCCCGCCCGCCCGGCGCGCCGCCCGCCTCGCCGCCCTGCGCGACGCGCTCGCCGCCCGCCAGGACGAGATCGCCGCGACCGTCACCGCCGAGCTGGGCGCCCCGCCGAAGGCCGCGCACGCGGTGCACGCCGGGCTGCCGGTCACCGTGGCCGGTTCGTACGCCGAGCTCCTGGCGGCGTACCCGTTCGAGGAGAGGATCGGCAACTCGACCGTGCTGCTGGAGCCGGTCGGCGTCGTCGGCGCCATCACGCCGTGGAACTACCCGCTCCACCAGATCGTCGCCAAGGTCGCCCCGGCCCTCGCGGCGGGCTGCACGGTCGTCGTCAAGCCCGCCGAGGAGACCCCGCTCACCGCGCGGCTCTTCGCCCGGTGCGTCCACGAGGCGGGCCTGCCCGCCGGTGTGGTCAACGTGGTGACCGGGCTCGGGAACGTCGCGGGCCGGGCCCTCGTCGACCACGAGGGCGTCGACATGGTCTCCTTCACCGGTTCCACCGCCGTCGGCCGGAGCATCGGCGCGGCGGCCGGCGGCGCGGTCAAGCGGGTCGCCCTGGAACTGGGCGGCAAGTCGGCGAGCGTGATCCTGCCCGGCGCCGACCTCGACCGGGCGGTCGCCGGGAGCGTGGCGAGCGTCATGTCCAACTCCGGCCAGCGGTGCAACGCCCTCACCCGCGTCCTGGTCCGCGCGGACCGGTACGAGGAGGCCGTCGACCTCGCCGCGCGGACCGTCGCGAAGTACCCGCCCGGCGACCGGATCGGACCGCTCGTCAGCGCCGCCCAGCGCGACCGGGTGGTCTCCTACATCGAGAAGGGCCTCGCCGAGGGCGCCCGGATCGTCGCGGGCGGCCCCCGGCCCCCGCTGGCGCGCGGCTACTACGTCGCGCCGACCGTCTTCGCCGACGTGACGCCGGAGATGACGATCGCCCGGGAGGAGATCTTCGGCCCGGTCGTGGCGTTCCTGCGGTACGAGGACGAGGAGGACGCCCTGCGCATCGCCAACGGCACGGTCTACGGCCTCGCGGGCGCCGTGTGGGGCGAGCCCGGGGCCGCCGCCGCCTTCGCCCGCCGGATGGAGGCCGGGCAGGTCGACATCAACGGCGGCCGCTTCAACCCGCTGGCCCCGTTCGGCGGGTACAAGCAGTCCGGCGTCGGCCGGGAACTGGGCGCCCACGGCCTGGCCGAGTACCTGCACACCAAGTCCCTCCAGTTCTGAACGCCGGGAAGGTCCCGGGACGCCCCCGAAGCCCCGGGGCGCCCCGGACGCCGTGAGCCCCACCAGCCGGGAGAAACCGATCGTGCTCGTCCGCGCCGCCGTCCTGCCCTCCGCCGGGTCTCCACTGGAGATCACCGGCATCGAACTGCCCGAGCCCGGACCCGGGGAGGTCCGGGTCCGCCTCGCCGCCGCCGGGGTCTGCCACTCCGACCTGTCCCTGTCCGACGGCACCATGCGGGTGCCCGTCCCCGCCGTCCTCGGACACGAGGGCGCCGGCACCGTCGTCTCCGTGGGGGAGGGCGTCACCCACCTCGCCCCCGGCGACGGCACCGTCCTCAACTGGGCGCCGGCCTGCGGCTCCTGCCACCACTGCGGAATCGGCGAGGTGTGGCTGTGCTCCGAGGCGCTCTCCGGCACCGGCCGGGTGCACGCCGTCGCCGAGGACGGCAGGCGGCTCCACCCGGGGCTGAACGTCGCCGCCTTCGCGCAGGAGACGGTCGTCCCCGCCGCTTGCGCCCTGCCCCTCCCGGACGGCGTGCCGCTCGTCGACGCGGCCCTCCTCGGCTGCGCCGTGCTCACCGGCTACGGCGCCGTCCACCACTCCGCGCGGGTGCGCGAGGGCGAGTCGGTCGTCGTGTTCGGCGCAGGCGGGGTCGGCCTGGCCGCCCTCCAGGCCGCCCGGATCGCCGGCGCCGGGCCGATCGTCGCCGTCGACGCGTCACCGGGGAAGGAGGACCTGGCGAGGGCCTGCGGGGCCACCGACTTCCTCGTCGCCTCCGACACCACCGCGCGCGAGGTCCGCGCCCTGACCGGCGGACGGGGCGCCGACGCGGCCGTGGAGTGCGCCGGCCGGGCCGCCGCCATCCGCACCGCCTGGGACTCCACCCGGCGCGGCGGCCGCACCACGGTCGTCGGCATCGGCGGCAAGGACCAGCGGGTGTCGTTCAACGCCCTGGAGGTCTTCCACTGGGGCCGCACCCTGTCCGGCTGCGTCTACGGGAACTCCGATCCCGCCCGCGACCTGCCCGTCCTCGCCGAGCACGTCCGCGCGGGGCGCCTGGACCTGACCGCCCTCGTCACCCACCGGATCGGCCTGGACGGCATCCCGGAGGCGTTCGGCAACATGCTCGCCGGCAGGGGCGGGCGCGCCCTGGTCGTCTTCTGACCCGCCGGGCGGCGGGGCACATCCGCCGCCCGGCGGCACCCCCGCCCGGCGGCACCTTCCCCGCCCGGCCGCGCCGCGGCCCCCGCGTCAGGCGGGACGCGCCCGGGGCCGGGAGCGCGAGACCGCGACCCCCGCCAGGCACAGCGCCCCGCCGGCCAGCGTCGGCACCCCGGGCACCTCGTCCAGCGCCAGCCACGACATCGGCACCACCAGCGCGGGCACCGCGTACGTCGTCGCCCCCATCCGCCCGGCCGGCGTACGGGCCAGCGCGTACGCCCACGCGGTGAACGCCAGCGCGGTCGGGAACACCCCCAGGTACACCATGTTCAGCGTCGCGGACAGCGGCGCCCGCGCGGCCTCGGCGACCAGTGCCCCGGAGAACGGCAGGCACGCCGCCGTCCCCACCAGGCACCCGTACCCGGTCACCTGCAGGGCGCTCGCGTGCCGCAGCGCGGGCTTCTGCGCGACCACCCCGGCCGCGTACCCGGCCGCCGCGAGGAGGCACAGGCCCACACCGAGCACCGACGCCCGCCCCCCGCCCGACAGGGACAGGCCGACCGCGATCGCCCCCGCGAACGACAGCGCCATGCCGGCCAGCAGCCGGGGCGGTGCCGCCTCGCCCAGGAACCGGGTGCCCAGCAGCACGATGAGGATCGGCCCGGTGTTCACCACCAGGGCGGCCGTCCCCGCGTCGACCTCGCGCTCGCCCCAGTTGAGCACCACCATGTACACCCCGAACCACAGCAGCCCCGACACGGCGACGCCCGGACGGGCGGCGCGCGGCGGCAGCCCCTCGCGGCGCACCAGCAGCAGGCAGCCGAGGGTGAGCGAGGCGGCGAGCAGCCGCCCGAGCGCCAGGGCGCCGGGCGAGTACGCCGTGCCCGCGCTGCGGATCGACACGAACGCCGACGCCCACAGGACGACGCTGACGGCGGCCGCCGCGAGGGCGGCCCAGTGCGTGCGGGAGGGGGAGGAGGAGAGCCGGTTCATGGCCCGACCGTACGGCTGAAACGGTTCGCCGCTCACCGCAGAGTCGTCGCGCGCCCCACGGGCGCCCCGCGGCGCGGGCGGCGTCAGCGCAGCGCCCCGGGCCCGATCCCCAGCAGGTCCGCCAGCGCCCTCTCCCCCTCGGTGGTCACCCTCACCGCGCGCTCCGTCCCGACGCGCACGCACCACGCGGCGTCCAGCGCGTGCCGGCACAGTGCGGCGCCCGCCACCCCGGCCAGGTGCGGTCTGCGCTCGGTCCAGTCGAGGCAGCCGCGCGCCAGCGGCCGCCGCCCCCTCGCGGCGAGTTCGACGCCGAGGTCCGCGAACCAGCGCAGGCCCTCCTCGCTCAGCGCGAACCCGGCGTCCTGGCGGAGCAGCCCGCGCGCGGTCATCGCGTCCGTGATCGCGATGCCCAGCCGCCCGGCCAGGTGGTCGTAGCAGGTGCGCCCCCGCGCCATGGCGCTGCGCGCACCCGCCTCCCGCAGGGTGCGCGGCGGCGGCGGGGGACCGGCGTCCGGGAGGGTGTGCGCGACGAGGTCCTCCACCAGCCGGGCCGCCCGGGCGCCGGCGAGCCGCACGTACCGGTGGCGCCCCTGCCGCTCCTCGGCGAGCAGCCCGCCCTCGACCAGCCGGCCCAGGTGCGCGCTGGCCGTGGACGGCGCCACGCGCGCGTGGCGGGCCAGTTCGCCGGCCGTCCAGGCGCGGCCGTCCAGCAGGGCGAGGCAGAACGCGGCGCGCGTCCCGTCGGCCAGCAGCGCGGCGAGCGCGGCGAGGTCCCGGGCGGCGGGGGAACGGGGCGTCATGCGTCCAGCATGGCGCGGCTACCCTTCGGTGCCGGCCGCAGCGTGCCCGCCGGGCACCACCGCCGCGTACTGCAGCGAGAGCCCGTCGAGCAGCGCCCGCAGACCCGTCTCGAAGGCGCCCTCGTCCACCTTCTCGTGCCGTCCGGCCAGCAGGTGCGCCCGGCCCAGGTGCGGGTGGTCGACCGGGTCGTACGCCGACTCGTCGTCGACGAAGCCCCGCGCGAACGAGCCGAGCGCCGAGCCGGTGACGAAGTACCGCATGAGCGCGCCGATGTACGTCGCCTGCGCGGGCGGCCAACCGGCCCGGACCATCGCGCCGAACACCGCGTCCGCGACCCGCAGCCCGGCCGGGCGGCGGCCCGGGCCGCGGGCGAGGAGCGGGACGAGGTGGGGGTGGTCGGCGAGGGCGGCCCGGTAGGAGAGGGCCCAGTCGCGCAGCGCCGTCCGCCAGTCGCGGCCGTCGGCCTCGTCGAACATCGACAGGTCGACCCGTGCGCTGACCGCGTCCGCCACCGCCTCCAGGATCTCGTCCTTGGTGCGGAAGTGGTGGTACAGGGACGGCCCGCTGACGCCGAGTTCGGCGGCGAGGCGGCGGGTGGAGACCGCCTCCAGCCCCTCCGCGTCGACCAGGGCGGCCGCGGCGGAGACGATGCGGGCTCGGCTGAGCAGGGGCTTGCGCGGTCTGGCCATGCGGCACATAGTAGGACCGCCCACAGAAAACTAGCACCGCTAACCCAGGGGGATGCGCGTGGACCTGGAGCTGAGCGAGGAGCAGGAGGCCGCCCGCCGGCTCGCCGAGGAGTTCGTCCGGCGCGAGATCACCCCCCACGCCGCGGCCTGGGACCGGCAGGAGTGCGTCGACCGGGGCGTCGTCCGCAGGCTCGGAGATCTCGGTTTCCTCGGGCTCACCCTCCCGCAGGAGTACGGTGGCTCGGGCGGCGACCACCTCGCGTACTGCCTGGTCACCGAGGAACTGGGGCGCGGCGACTCCTCCGTGCGCGGCATCGTCTCGGTCTCCCTCGGCCTGGTCGCCAAGACCGTCGCCGCCTGGGGCGACGAGGAGCAGAAGCGCGCCTGGCTGCCCGGACTCGCCTCGGGGGAGCTGCTCGGCTGCTTCGGCCTGACCGAGCCCGGCACCGGCTCCGACGCCGCCGCCCTCGCCACCCGTGCCGTCCGCGGGCCCGGCGGCGACTGGGTGATCGACGGTTCCAAGATGTTCATCACCAACGGCACCTGGGCCGACGTCGTCCTCCTCTTCGCCCGGACCTCCGACGCCCCCGGCCGCCGCGGCGTCTCCGCCTTCCTCGTCCCGGCCGACGCGCCGGGGCTCACCCGCCGCCCCGTCCGCGGCAAACTGGGGCTGCGCGGCCAGCCCACCGCCGAGCTGGTGCTCCAGGGCGTGCGCGTCCCGGCCGGCGCCCTGCTCGGCCCCGAGGGCGAGGGCTTCTCCGTCGCCGTGTCGGCCCTCACCAAGGGCCGCATGTCCGTCGCCGCCGGCTGCGTGGGCATCGCCCAGGCGGCGCTCGACGCCGCGGTCGGCTACGCGGGGGAGCGCGAGCAGTTCGGCAAGCCCATCGCCGGGCACCAGCTGGTGCAGGAGCTGCTCAGCGACATCGCCGTCGACGTGTCGGCCGCCCGGCTGCTCACCTGGCGCGTCGCCGACCTCGTCGACCGCGGACGGGACTTCGCCACCGCCGCCTCCCAGGCGAAGCTCTTCGCCTCGGAGGCCGCCGTCCGGTGCGCCGGCAACGCCCTGCAGGTCTTCGGCGGCTACGGTTACATCGACGAGTACCCGGTCGGCAAACTGCTGCGCGACGCGCGCGTGATGACCCTGTACGAGGGCACCAGCCAGATCCAGAAGCTGATCATCGGCCGCGCCCTCACCGGGATCCCGGCGTTCTGAGTACCGGGCCGAGCGGCCCGGCGGCCATCCCGCCCCGCCGCACCGGCCGCGTCCTCGACCGCACGGGTGGCACACCGGTCAGGCGGCGGAACACCGCGGCCCACCACGCCCAGGCGGTCGCCTCCTTCGCCGCCGCCCTCGGCACCGGCGACCTGGAGGCGGGCGTCCGGGTGCGCGCCTTCCCCGGCGTCGCCGTCCTCTCCCTCACGTCCCTCACGACCTCCGCCCCCACCCCCGCCTGGGGCGTCCGCGACCGCCGGGAGGCCGGGCGGACCGCCGGCCGCGTCGACCGGGTGCGGCCGGAGAGGCCGCTCGCCGAGTACGGCCCCTCCCAGAAGCTCCGACCCGCCGCCTAAGCGCTTGCTCACCCTCGCGGTAAGGTGTCCGTCCCGGTACGAGCGGAAGGGGCGAGTCATGGGCACCGCGGAGGGAACGGCCGGCGGCGAGGACGGGCCGTGGGACGAGGTCACCCCGGACGCGGCCCGGCGACTGCTCGTGGCCGCCGTCGAGGCCTTCGCCGAACGCGGCTACCACGCCACGACCACCCGCGACATCGCGGGCCGCGCCGGGATGAGCCCGGCCGCGCTCTACATCCACTACAAGACCAAGGAGGAACTCCTCCACCGGATCAGCCGCATCGGCCACGACAAGGCCCTGGAGATCCTCCAGGGCGTGGCGGACGGGCCCGGGACCGCCGCCGAGCGGCTCGCCGACGCCGTGCGGTCCTTCGTCCGCTGGCACGCCGAGCGCCACACCACCGCGCGCGTCGTCCAGTACGAGCTCGACGCGCTCGGCCCCGAGCACCGCGCGGAGATCGTCGCCCTGCGCCGCAGGAGCGACGCCGTGGTGCGCCGGATCATCGGCGAGGGCGTCGCCTCCGGCGAGTTCGACGTGCCGGACGTGCCGGGCACCACCCTCGCCGTGCTCTCCCTCTGCATCGACGTGGCGCGCTGGTTCGACGCCGGGGGCAGCCGCACGCCCGAGGAGGTCGGCGCCCTCTACGCCGACCTCGTCCTGCGCATGGTGCGCGCCCGCGGCTAGACCTGCCGCGGAAGCGGATCCCGTTCGTCGACGGCCACGTCCCGCGGGGCGTGGGGATCCGGCGGACGGGCGGTGGACCCGGTGGACCGCGCAGGCGCCCGGACCGGGTCCGGGCCGGCGAGGCGTACGACTCCCGCGGCGACCGCTCCCACCCGCGCGGACAGGGGGGCGGGGCCGCCGTCCAGGTTCCGGCGGACCGGGTCCGCGACCGCCTCGGGCGGGGACCGCGGGCGGGCGCCCGCGGGAGTCCGACGGCGCCGGACGGGAACGCGGCCCGGACGACTCGGGCCCGCCGCCGTCCCGGACGGCACCGCCGCACGGCCCTCGTCACGGCCGCCCGGTGCCCGCGTGCGCACCGCCACCCCTACCGCGCCGCGTCCCGACGGGACGGACCCCGTGCCGCACGGAACCCGTGGCGGCCACGGCCCCGGCACGCCCGTGACCAGCCGGGTACGGAACCGCAGGCCCCCGTGACCTGCTCCGAAGCGCTTCCGCACGGGCTGTGGCGCTCCCGGTTCCCGGCAGGGGGTTTAGCTCATACTGCTTCCGCGTCCACTCCTTGTGCGCCGTGAATCCGCGCCCGTACTTTCGTCCCGGCCGCAGCGCTGCGGTTGACGAAGTGACGAAAGCGACCTCCGATGCTCACGATTCTCGGCTTCGTCATGATCGCGACGTTCCTGACGCTGATCATGACGAAGAAGATGTCCCCGATCGCCTCACTCGTCCTCGTCCCCGCGGTCTTCTGCGTGGTGGCGGGAGAGAGCGGCGACCTCGGCCGGTACGTACTGGACGGCATCGGCGACCTGGCGCCGACCGCGGCGATGCTCATGTTCGCCATCATCTTCTTCGGCATCATGATCGATGTCGGGCTGTTCGACCCGGTCGTGCGCGGGGTGCTGCGCTTCTGCAAGGCCGACCCGGCCCGCGTGGTGCTCGGCACCGCGGTGCTGGCGGCGGTCGTCTCGCTGGACGGCGACGGGTCGACGACGTTCATGATCACGGTGTCCGCGCTGCTGCCGCTCTACCACCGGCTGGGGATCAGCGTCCTCGTCCTCACCGCCGTCACGGCGACGGCGAACGGCGTGATGAACACCGTTCCCTGGGGCGGTCCCACGGCCCGCGCGGCGACGGCCCTCGGCCTGGACCCCGGGGACATCTTCGTCCCCATGGTCCCGGCCCTCGCCACCGGCCTGTTGGCCGTGTTCGCCCTGGCCTGGGTGCTGGGGCTGCGCGAGCGCCGCAGGCTGGGGGAGCTGTCGTTCACCGAGGCCGGCGAGTCGGCGGCCGACGCCGCCGGGGACGCGGGCACCACGGCCGGGACGGGCGGCGCGGGCCGCGGCGGTCGCCGGGAGTCCCGGGCGCGGGAGGCTCAGACGACCGGGTGGGTCCAGCCGCGGGTGTCCTCGGCGGCGCCCGTCTGGATGTCGAGCAGGGCCCTGCGGAGCTTGAGGGTGACCTCGCCCGGCCGCCCGTCGCCCTGCGTCCACTCCCCACCGGCGGACTTGACCGTGCCGACCGGGGTGATCACCGCGGCCGTACCGCAGGCGAAGACCTCCGTCAGGGTGCCGTTCTCCGAGTCGCGGCGCCACTGGTCGGTGGAGACGCGGGCCTCCTCCGACTCGTAACCGAGGTCGCGGGCGAGCTGGAGCAGGGAGTCGCGGGTGATGCCGGCCAGGAGGGATCCGGTCAGCTCCGGGGTGACGATCCTGTCGCCGTACACGAAGTACAGGTTCATGCCGCCCATCTCCTCGACCCACCGGTGCTCCAGCGCGTCGAGCCAGACGACCTGGTTGCAGCCCTTCTCCGTGGCCTCGGCCTGGGCGAGGAGGGACGCGGCATAGTTGCCGCCGGTCTTGGCGAAGCCCATGCCGCCGGGGACGGCGCGGACGTAGTTCTCCGACAGCCAGACGGAGACCGGCTCGACGCCGCCCGGGAAGTACGCGCCGGCGGGCGAGGCGATGACGATGAACAGGTACTCGTCGGCCGGCCGGACACCCAGTCCGACCTCCGTGGCGATCATGAAGGGCCGCAGGTAGAGGGAGTCCTCGCCGCCGTGCGGCGGGACCCACTCCGCGTCCTGCCGGACCAGCGCGTCGCACGCGGCGACGAAGGTCTCCACGGGCAGCTCGGGCATGGCCAGGCGGCGGGCGGAGCGCTGGAAGCGCTCGGCGTTGGCCTCCGGGCGGAACAGCGAGATCGAGCCATCGGGGCGGCGGTACGCCTTCAGCCCCTCGAAGATCTCCTGCGCGTAGTGCAGGGTCATGTTGGCGGGGTCGATGGACAGCGGCGCGTACGGGGTGAGCTGCGCGTCGTGCCAGCCCCGGCCCCTCGTCCACTTGATGGTCACCATGTGGTCGGTGAAGTGGCGGCCGAAGCCGGGGTCGGCCAGGATCGCCTCGCGCCGGGCGGCGGACAGCGGGGTCGAGGAGGGCTTGAGCTCGATCGTCGTGGGCGTCGTCATGGGTGCTGTGTCCTTCACCGGTGTGTGTGGGTCGGACCGCGCTCGCGCCGCCGCTCCGGCCGCTGCCGCAGCTGGGACGTCCGAGCAACACCGCACGCCGCGGCCTTCTGTCCGATTATCGCCTGTGGGGGCGGCGGCGGGGAAACGGGTGCGGCGCGGTCCGGGGACCGATGGTGGCACTCGCGGCCGCGCAGGAGAAGCCGCCGGACGCTTCCGCGGTCCGGCGGCCGTGTCCCGGCGCCCCGCGCCCCCGGTCGGCGCGGTGGGTCAGCCGGCCGCGCGTGCCGCGAGCGCGTCGCCGATCTCGTCCGTGGTGCGCGCGGCGGCGCCGGCCCGGCCGGCGAGGTCGGCGGCGACGGCTTCCTCGACCCGGGCGGCCTCGGCCCCGTACCCGAGGTGGCGGAGGAGCAGCGCGACGGAGAGGACGGTCGCGGTGGGGTCGGCCACGCCCCGGCCCGCGATGTCGGGCGCGGAGCCGTGGACGGGCTCGAACATTGAGGGGAACGCGCCCGCGGGGTTGATGTTCCCGGACGCGGCCAGGCCGATGCCGCCGGTCACCGCGGCGGCGAGGTCGGTGAGGATGTCGCCGAAGAGGTTGTCGGTGACGATGACGTCGAAGCGCTCGGGCTGTGTGACGAGGAAGATCGTCGCGGCGTCGACGTGCAGGTAGTCGGTGGTGACCCGGGGGTACTCCTCGCCGACCCGGTCGAAGACGCCCTTCCACAGGCGGCCCGCGTGGACCAGGACGTTGTCCTTGTGGACGAGCGTCAGCCTGCGCCGGGGGCGGGCCGCCGCCCGCTCGTAGGCGTCGCGGACGACGCGTTCGACGCCGTACGCCGTGTTGACGCTGACCTCCGTGGCGACCTCGGCCGGCGTCCCGGTGCGCAGGCTGCCGCCGTTGCCGGTGTACGGGCCCTCGGTGCCCTCGCGCACGACGACGAAGTCGGCCTCGGGGCGGCCCGCGAGCGGGGTCGCGGTGTGCGGGAACAGCCTGGACGGGCGGAGGTTCACGTAGTGGTCGAAGGCGAAGCGCAGCTTCAGCAGCAGACCCCGCTCCAGCACGCCGGACGGCACGGACGGGTCGCCGACCGCCCCGAGGAGGATGGCGTCGTGGCCCCCGAGGGACTCCAGCTCCGCGTCGGGGAGGGTCTCGCCCGTGCGGTGCCAGCGCCGGGCGCCGAGGTCGTACTCCCGGGTCTCCAGCTCCACGTCCTGCGGGAGGACCGCGCGGAGGACCTTGAGTCCCTGGGGCACGACCTCCGGGCCGATGCCGTCACCGGGGATCACTGCGAGATCGAGGCTGCGAGACATGGCGCCACCCTAACCTCCCGTCCCAGTTTCTGACACGATCTGTCCGTCATGCGGACCGATCGTGTGCCGGGCGGAATCGGACGGAGCCGGGCGGCGGCACCGGGGGAACCGCCGTCCGGAAGGGAGCGGGAGGAACGGCCGGCCGCCCGGCGGGGGCGGTCAGCCGCCGGTGGAGCCGCCGTTGTCGCGGCGGTCCAGGGCGCGCTGCAGGGCGGCGGCGGCGTTCTCGCGCTCGGGGCCGGCGGGGCGGGGGGCCGCGCGGCGGACGCGGCGGACGCGGCGGGGTTCGGTGGTGGTGTTCACGACGGGGCTCCTCTGCAGGGCGGATGCTGGTGAGGCGCCGGAAGGGGGCGGGGAGCGCTGCCGCAGGGGTGGCCTGCCGGGGGCACCGCGCTCTCGTCCGCCGTTCGCTGATGGAGCGAGACGTTCGGCTCCCACCACGCTAGGCGAGCGCGCCGCCGGTGTCTCCGGGAATGCTCGGACTTCCTACTATTCGAGACGGTCCGGCCGCCCGGCCGCCCCGCCGCGCGGTCACAGCACGTCGCCGTCGCGCCAGTCGAACTGCAGGGGCCCGCCCTCGGGCGCGGGCAGCGGCCGCCCGGCGGCGGGGCGCAGGAACGTGGAGTCCTCCTCGTCGGCCAGGTGGGCCACCCCCCGCGGGCCGTACCCCTCGACGCGGCCGTTCCACAGGTGCCAGCCGCGCGAGCGGTAGAGCGCGGCGCCCTCGTCGGAGGCGGACAGGGCGCCGAAGTCGTACGCCCCGTCGACGACCTCCTCCAGCGCCGCCACCACCCGGCCGCCCAGCCCCTGGCGGCGGCGCTCCGACCGTACGCCCACGGCCTCCACGTACCCGACGCGGTGGGCGCGCCCGGCGTGCACGACGCGGCGCATGACGACGCTGCCGTGCGCGACGATCCGCCCGTCGGCGTCCTCCACGTAGGCGTGGACGCCGCCGAGGCCGTGCTCCCAGTCCTCCTCGCTCAGGTCGCCGTCGAAGGCGTCCTCGAGCGCGGCGCGGATCGCACTGAGCACGGCGGGCTTCAACTCGTAGGTGTGGGCGGTGTGAAGGCGATCGCTCATGCCGACCACTGTGGCACCGCGCCCGCGGCGGCGGGTGCGACCGGGGGCGCGTTCACGCCACGGGCGGCGGGCGCCCCGCGCACCGGCCGGGGGGC
>JAAXOU010000099.1 GCA_012396115.1 Streptomyces somaliensis DSM 40738
ACGACCGGCGGACCTCCGCCCCCGGCCCGGCTCGCCGCCCCCAGGCCCCGTCCCGCGACGGTCGCGGGGCCGCGCGGCGGCCCCCAGCACCTCGTCGCCACCAGTACCGCACGCGCCCCCGGACCCATCTCATGTGCCCCGTACGCCCCGGCACCTCCGCGGGAACCCCCACCTCCGTCCGGAGGCCCGGCACGGCTGCGTTTCTGGCCGAAAGCGGCGGCACCGCGGACGGCGTGGCGGGCGGCCAGCCCGCGCGCCGCGCCCTCGCCCGCGCTCCCCGGAAGGGACCGGCGCGCAGCCGTGCGCCCGCGGGCGGAGCCCGCGCCGTACCCGGGAACCCCCGTGACGCGGTGGCACGGAAGCCGCACCCGGCCCCCGGACCCGGCCGAGCGCGCTCCGTGCCCGGAGCACGCCGCGGCGGCCTGCGGCGAGCCCCGCACCTGGGAAATCCCCGACCACGGCGGTACCGGTGGAATCGGGGGCCGCGACGGCCGCGGAGCCGGCGACGGGCGGTGGTCCGAGAGCCGCTCCCCACCCGGGCGGGCCGGGGGCGGCACCGGAGCGGGGGCCCGGGAAACCGGGAAATGGGAGAACCCGGCCGCTGGCGACGGGGGATGCACCAGCGACCGGGCTGCTAGAACGGTAACAAGAGATCGGTGGTTGGCAAATTCGATCTCTCTTATTCGGACAGTCATTTATCGGAAGCCGTGGATTCGTCGAAGATTCGGTTCCGTAAGTCGCCGGTAACCCTCGCCGGAGTCCCGCCCCCGGTCCACCGCCGCCTCAGCTGAGGGTGACCTGGCGGTTGGTGAGCCCGCCGCGCGCCCGTCGCTCCTCAGCCGTCAGCGGCGCCTCGGACGCCAGTGCACCCGCGAGCCGCTCGGCGAACACGGCGGCCGGCTTCTCGCAGTCCTCCGCCGTCATGCCGCTCGGCAGGTCCCACACCGGGACGACCAGGCCGTGGGCCCGGAAGGACCCGACGAGGCGCGTGCCCTCGCCGAGCGAGGACGCTCCGGCGGCGTGGAGCCGGGCGAGCGCGTCGAGCAGCTCCTCCTCCGGATGCGGCATGACCCAGCGCAGGTGGTTCTTCTCCGGCGTCTCGCACCAGTACGCGGCCTGTGCGCCCGGCAGCCTCACCGTCGGGATCGCGGCGGCGTTGGCCCGCTCCAGCGACGCGGCGACCTCGGGCGACGCGCCCTCCGCGGATTCCGGCACCCAGAACTCGAATCCCGTGTGGACGACCGGCTCGAAGCCCGCCTCCGGGTCGAGGAGGTCCTGGAGCCGGGGTCCCTCCGCCGGGACCCGGCGCGCGGGGACCGGCGTACCGGGATCGGTCTCCAGCGCGCGCTGGAGCGTGTCCGCCAGGTCGCGGCTCAGGTCGCCGGAGGAGGTGTCGTTCTGCAGCGCCAGCAGCACGGAGCCGTCGTCGCGGCGCAGCGCGGGCCACGCCATCGGCAGGACGGTGGCGAGCGTGACGGACGGCACCCCCTCGGGCAGCCCGCCCCTCAGGCGCAGCGGTGCGGTCGCCGCCGGCACCAGCTCGCGCAGTGCCACCCAGTCGCACTCGCCGGCCAGGCCCTCGAACGGGCGCCGGACGAGCCCGGTCACCGCGTGCGCGGCGGCCCGGCCGTGGCAGGCCTTGTAACGGCGGCCCGAACCGCACGGGCAGGGCTCGCG
Organism: Streptomyces somaliensis DSM 40738; assembly: GCA_012396115.1. Classification (GTDB taxonomy): domain Bacteria; phylum Actinomycetota; class Actinomycetes; order Streptomycetales; family Streptomycetaceae; genus Streptomyces; species Streptomyces somaliensis. Next base: position 1,678 of record JAAXOU010000099.1, read on the forward strand.
GGCACCGACGACCGGCACCTCCCCGTCCGTCACCTGCGGTGCGCCGGCGGCCTTCTTCTGGGGGCGTTTCTTGGCCATGGGTGGGTCTCCCGTTGGAACGCGGTCCTGTGTCGGCCGCGAGCCTAGCCGTACGGGAGGGCGGCGGGCGTCAGTCCACGTCCTCGTACGCGTCGAGGAACCCCGGGTCGCCCACCGGCGGTACCGCGCTCGTGGCCGCCCCGGCGGGCGGCCGGGATCCCGCCCTCCCGGCCGCCCGCGCGTGGCGCGCGCCGTTGACGCGGGGGAGGGACGGGGCGGCGAGATCGTCGCGCCGGCCGCCGGGGCGCGCGGCGGTGCCGTCGCGCCGCGGCGGCGCTCCCGTGACGAGGACCCAGACGGTGACCTCGCCGGAGGCACCGTCGCGCACCCCCCAGTCCTGGGCGAGCGCGCTGATGATGTTGAGCCCCCGGCCGCCGCGCGCGGTGACCGACGGCGTGGACGGGACCGGCCGGGTGGGGCCGCCGCCGTCCGTCACCTCCAGGGTGAGGGTGCCGTGGGCGTCGATGCGCCAGGCGGCCCGGACGGCCCCCTCGCCGACCTCGGCGGCGCCCAGCGGCCGACCGTACCGGCAGGAGTTGCTGAGCAGTTCGGAAAGGATCAGTACGGCGTCGTCGACGACCGCCTCCGGGACGCCGCCGCGCCGCAGCTGCTCCCGCACGCGGCGCCTCGCCTCGCCCACGCCCGCAGGGCCGTGGGGTACGGCCATGCTCGACGACGCCGGCACTCCCTGTGCCATCACCAACGCCACCCCCGAGACCTCCTTCGCCCCACGCCAGGGTGTGGATGCCCCCCCGGCCTGGGACGGAAACCGGCCGATCCACATAGAGTGACGCACCCGACACGATTCGCCACGGAGCGAACGCGCCGGAGCACTCCCCGTCACTACCGGGGTGCGCGGCCCAGCTGCGACAGGACCCGTCCGGGGCGGTTGGTGATGACGGCGTCCACCCCGAGCCGGGCACAGAGGTCGACGTCCTCGGGCGCGTCGACCGTCCACACGTGGACCTGGAGCCCGGCCTCGCGGAGGCGCTCGACGTACGCGGGGTGGTTCCGGACGACCCGGATCGAGGGCCCGGCGATCCGGGCGCCGCCCGGGAGGCGGCCCTCGCGCGGCCGGACCGCGACGAACTGCGTGAGGTAGACGGTCGGGACGGCGGGCGCGGCCGCCGCGACCCGCTGCAGCGACCGGGACGAGAAGCTCATGACCCGTACGGCCGACTCGGCGGGTGCCGGGGGGTCCGCGAGGCCGAACCGGCGCAGCAGCCGGACCAGCCGCTCCTCCACCCGGCCCGCCCAGCGCGTGGGGTGTTTCGTCTCGACGGCGAGCTCGACGCGGCGGCCCGCGTCGGCGACGAGTTCCAGCAGCCGCTCCAGGGTGAGGACCGAGGTGTACTCGGGGCCGTCCCGGTCCGGACCCTCGCGGCCGTCCTTCCAGGACCCGAAGTCGAGGGCGGCCAGGTCGGCCAGCTCCAGCGCCGAGACGGCGCCGCGCCCGTTGGAGGTGCGGTCCACCCGGCGGTCGTGCACGCAGACCAGATGGCCGTCCGCGGTGAGCCGCACATCACACTCCAGGGCGTCCGCCCCCTCCTCGATGGCCCTCACGTACGCGGCGAGGGTGTGCTCGGGCACATCCTCGGATGCGCCCCGGTGGGCGACGACTTGGACGGTGTGCCGGGCTGCGTGGGTCACCGCGTCATGGTGCCACCGTTCGCCCGGCGGATGGAGCCCGGCCGGCGGTGTGCGCCGGCCGCACCGGGACGCGTCCCGATCGCCGGAGACGGGCGTGTCCCGATTGTCGGAGATAAAGGACGGGTGGCGGAGGCGCGGCTCCCGCTTACAGTGGCCTGACGAGCGGTAGGAAAAGCTGAGTCGGAGACCGCACGGCGGGTTCGTGCCGCTACGACGACGTGGATACCGAGGAGAACGAGCTGTGAGCACCGAGAACGAGGGCACCGCGGTTCCGTCGGCCCCCGACGCCCCGTCCGCGTCCGCCCCGCAGGGCGCCCCGGAGGGTCCCCCGGCGCCCACGCCCCCTCCCGGGAACCCGGGGCGGACGCCGGAGGGGACACCGCACGGGGCTCGGGAGGGCGGCCCCGTCACCCCCGCGCCGGACCCGACGGAGCCGTACGGGACCGCGTACCCCGCGACGCCCCCGCCCCCGACCGCGCCGCCCGCCTACCCCCCCTACGGCGCGCCGACCGGCGCCCCCGCCGCCCGGGCGTACGCGCAAGGCCCGGCGGGCCACCCCGGCGACGCGTGGGGCACGGACCCGGCCGCGTCCCCCGCGGCCCCGCCGCGCAAGCGCTCCGGCGGGCTCGTCGCGACGGTTCTGGCCGCGGCCCTCCTGGCCGGGGGCGTCGGCGGCGGCATCGGGTACTGGGCGGCGGAGCGCGACGGCGGCGCGGGCACCTCGACGACGGTCTCCGTCGGCGACACCCGGGCCGGCTTCGAGCGTGAGCCCGGCACGGTCGCCGCGGTCGCCTCCAAGGCCCTGCCCAGCGTCGTCACGATCGAGGCGAAGTCCGGCGGCTCGGAGGGCGGGGGCGGCACGGGCACGGGCTTCGTGTACGACAAGGAGGGCCACATCCTCACCAACAACCACGTGGTGGCCTCGGCGGCCGAAGCCGGCACGGTCACGGCGACCTTCTCGGACGGCAGGGAGTTCGACGCCGAGGTGGTCGGCCGGGCCCAGGGGTACGACGTGGCCGTGCTGAAGCTGCGCAACGCCCCGCGGGGCCTGGCGCCCCTGCCGCTGGGCGACTCCGACAAGGTGGCCGTGGGCGACTCGACCATCGCCATCGGCGCGCCGTTCGGCCTGTCCAACACGGTGACGACCGGCATCATCAGCGCCAAGAACCGCCCGGTCGCGTCCAGCGACGGCTCGGGCGGCAAGAACTCCTACATGAGCGCCCTCCAGACGGACGCGTCGATCAACCCGGGCAACTCCGGCGGCCCCCTCCTCGACAGCCGCGGCGCGGTCATCGGCATCAACTCCGCGATTCAGTCCCCCGGTTCGGGAGGCCTCGGGCAGTCCCAGGCGGGATCGGTGGGCCTCGGCTTCGCGATCCCGGTCAACCAGGCGAAGAACGTCGCCGAACAGCTCATCAGGACGGGCGAGCCGGTCTACCCGATGATCGGTGCGACGGTGAGCATGTCGGAGGAGGGCGAGGGCGCCACGATCGTCGGGGAGGGCGAGGGCGGCACGCCGTCGATCACCCCGAACGGCCCCGCGGCCAGGGCCGGGCTGCGCCCGGGTGACGTGATCACCCGTTTCGGTAACCGCGTCATCGACAGCGGTCCGACGCTGATCAGCGAGATCTGGACCCACCGGCCCGGTGACACGGTGGCCCTGACGTACGAGCGCGACGGCCGGGAGAAGCAGGTGCGGGTCACCCTCGGCCAGCGCAAGGGCGACTGACTCCCGCCGGGCGGCGACCGGCCCCGCCGGGCCCTCCCCGCCCCGGAACTCCGCGTCCGGAGCGGTGGGGGGCGCTCGCTCTCTTCCCCCGCCCCCTGCGCGCCGGGTCCGGGGCCGCCGGCTCCTGTGCCCGGCGCGGCTCGATGCTTTCTCCGCCGCCCGCCGCCCGCCGCCCGCCGCGCCGTGGGCCGGTCGGTGGTCGGCGGCGGTCGGTGGTCGGCGGCGGTCGGTGGTGGTCGTGGCCGGGGCGCGGAACTCGTCCCGGCGGATCAGGAGCGGGCGCGGGCGGCCGGATCGTTCAGGCAGAGCGCGATGTTGCGGACCGCGGCGGTGAGTTCCTCGATCACCCGGGCCGCCTGCTCGGCATTGTGGAAGGCCGGGCGCTCGGTCAGGGACAGCCCCAGCTCCTCCGCCGCCCGGAGGGCCAGTCCGGCGCCCTCGACGACGGGAGCGGGTGCCTCGGGCGCGGTGGCGGGCCCCGGTGCGGCGGGGTGTGAAGGAGCGGCCGGGTCCGTCGCGGGCGCGGCGGGCGCGGTGGGCGCGCTGGGGGCCCCGGGCGCGGGTTGGTGTGCCGGCTGGTGTGCCGGCTGGTGGGGTTCGGTGCCGGCAGCGGCCTGCGGGCCGACCGGTACCGCGCCGCTCGGTTGGCCGTGCGGGGCGATGTCCGGCGCGTTGCGCGTCCGGGGCAGTACGAACTGCTCGAAACCCGGGAACTCCACGGCGGCGGAGTGCGCCGAGGAACGCGGGTCGTACTCGGTCTGCCACTGCACGCGGTAGCAGTCGACCTGGTCGGCGCAGGCGGTGCGGGCGTGGAAGACGGCCGTGTCCTCCCCGAGGTCGGGGTACCAGAGGTTCGGGCCGGGGAAGCGCACGGTCCGCATCCGCGGCCTGATCGGCTCGGCACACCCCATGCAGCAGTACTCCGGCACCATGAGCGGGATGCCGCCGTTCTGCTCCGGCCAGCGGGGGCCGCCCTCCCAGCGGTACTCCCCGTGGCGGCAGGGCGGCAGTTCGCCGCAGGCGCGGCAGACGGCGTAGTGCTCGGGCAGGACCTGCCAGTCGTGGCTGGCGGGGGCGCACCAGTGCTTGGGGGTGGACCGGGGCAGGTTCTCGTTGCGCAGTACCAGGATCACCGGACGCTTGTAGAACTCGGCCCGCTCGGGGGCCGGTTTGACCTCCTGGTTGTTGGCCCGCCGCAGTTCGTTGGCGTGCCACCACAGCTCCACGTGGTCGCGCCAGGCCTTCTCGTAGGAGTCCGGCCACCGGTCGCCCGTGTAGCCGTTGATCTCCAGGATCCGCCACGCCTGCCGGTCGAGTACCACGATGGAGCCGGCCCGCAGTCGCATGTGCGTTCCGTTGTCCCCCTCGTCCGGCCAGTCGTGCCGGCCGATGCGAGTGGGCTGGTCTGGGAGCCACCTGCGAACCTGCATGTCATGCTCCTCGGCAACGAAACTTCATAGTTTCAACTGGGGCAGTCACCGACATTCTGAACAATCAGGACGTTTACCCCTGTGTAGACACGCGCACGGTGATGCTCGAAGACGATCGAAAACGTGCTGGGTGGAACCGCTTCCTTTCGGAAACGCCTTTGTCGGACGGCTTCTTCACTCTTCAGGCCGACTCGCGACCCGGATCTCCATGGCCCCGGGACAGCGGCTCACTACCCTGACGGACCGCCCCGACACTCACCCGTACGCATGACGCCGCTCCGGACGCCATCACCCCGTACGTGTGGATCGCCCCGCGCGGACGCCCCGGAACACCGTACGGCGGCACTTCCCGGGGGCGGGGACGTGGTAACGGGGCGGGGGGTGCGGCAGCGGGGCGGGCACCGGAGGGTCGCGCCGGTTTCGGTGCCGGGATCCGGGACCGGCCCGGCCCTGCCGCGCCGGCTGCCGTGCCTCCGCACCCCAGCTGCTCCCGAAGTGCCGCCGGCGCCCGCGACCCCGCGCCCGCGACCCCGCGACGGTGACCCGGTGGGCCGCCGCGTCACGCCTGCGGTCCCCCGGGCCCACGAGCCCGCCGGCGGACGTCCTCGTCGTGGACGGGACGGGAAGCCGCGGGTGCCGGACGATCCGGAGGGGTGCTCCGACTCCACGGATTTCGAGGGGCGGCGCACCTGTGTTCGAGGGTCGGCACACCCGCGTTCGGGGCTCGGGAAGGGCGTGTTCACCCGGTGCCGGTTTCCTTCCGGTTCTGACGGAAGCCGATCCGAGATCGGGCCCGAGCGGGATCGGCGTTCCTGCGCGAACGCTCCTCGCGGCGCGAGAAACCGGAGGAGATCGTGCGCGGGCACGGACCCCGCGCGGACGGTCGAAGGCCACGGGAACGCGATCTCCGAACGGGCGGCGAGCACCGGGGAGACCGCCGGACGCGCGCAGGCGGTAGGTGACGGTATCCCCCCGGTGCCGTTCCGCGGACGGGGGCGCGCGAACACGGGCGCGTGGCCTCCGCGACCGCGACCGCGCACGATCGGCGGGCCGCGGCGGACCGACGCCGGACGCCCCCGGTGCGCCGCGGCCGCGTTCTTCCCATCGGCACGTCCACCCCGCCCTCGTACGCGACGACCGTGCGACGCGACGACCGTGCGACGCGACGACCGTGCGACGCGACGACCGTGCGCCGCGGCGGGTGGGCGCCCGGCGAGTACGGTGCCGTTCCGCACGGCGTCGTCCGGAACGCCCTTCCACCGCCCACATGGTGACCCCCGGCCCGCTCGGTCGAGCACGTCGACCGGTGCGCACCCGCGTCCGCCGACCAGCCGGTAGTCTGTAGCCCGCTCCGCAGCAGGCGAGGCGGGGCGGAGGTGGGTTGCCCGAGCGGCCTAAGGGAACGGTCTTGAAAACCGTCGTGGCGCGAGTCACCGTGGGTTCAAATCCCACACCCACCGCCAGGCGAAACGGCCCCTGACCAGCTGTAACAGTCGGGGGCCGTTCTGCTGCTTGATGTCCTTTGGTCCCCGTTGGTCCCCGTCCGATCGGGCACGCGGAGGACACAGTCAGCCTTCAGGATTCGTGGGTGCTGTGAGGTCCACCCATATCCACGGCTCGCGGTGCCACGCGCGTACCTCGCCTACGACGAGGCTGATGGTTGCTCCTACAAGGGGCTGCTCCTGGACAAGTCGCTGTACTCCGGATTCGCCGCCGCGGCGGATCATGTCCAGCGAGGCGCCCACGGGCTCATATCCGTTGATTACCGCCGTGAGTCCCCACGGCTGGTGACTGGTGATCGTTGCTCGAACTGACTCCCCTTCGCGAAGCTCGCTGAGGGAACGCTTCGATTCATCTGTCATGCGGCATCATCCTTCCTCAACCCACCACCCACCCCAGCTTCCATCCCGTCCGCCGTCGACCCACACCGTGGAGTGGGCGCGGTGCCGGGCGTCAAGGTGGAGCGCTCAACTGGACGAACGACCTGGACGCCCTGGGCCGCGTCTGCTCGGCTCTGCCTGGGCCGATGATGGACGGGATGGAAGCTCCCCTACGCACGCCTCTACGGACCCGCGGCCGGGGACGGTGCCCCCGCCATCCCGGGGCCGGTCGATCCCCCGCCGGAGGCATCGTCTTGACCGTCGGAGGTCTCCCCTCCTCGGCCACCCAGCTTTCTTGCCCGTAAGCCCGCGTCCCTTCGGCGCTCCAGTGGATCTGTCGGTGGTGCTCTGCCCTTGGGCGGCCCGGCTGCCTTTCGGGGGGCTTGGCCTGTGGCGCCTGGCAAGGGATGAGGCACTGAGGTGTTGGCGATGGCCTTGGGACGTGGAGTGGTGAGGGGGACGCCTGCTCGGTCCGGTGTCGTCTTGGGTGGGTCAAAGCGTGGAACGGATCATCCTGCGGCATCTGATGTGGCGCGGGGCCGGAGCGGGGCGACGCGGGCCGAAGGCATGGCGTCGCCCCAGTCCACATGCCCCCACCGGCCCGCGGTGCGGGCCGGTGGGATGTGATCCGTAGCGGTGGCTGGACAAGCCATCGGCCGACGTGTCGGATGCCCGGGAAGGGCGAGAGCCTCCGGGCCTGCCTGGCGTCCCTGTGGTCGCTGCCTGCTCGGGGGCGCCTTGGTTGTCTGGCTCGTCTGGCGCGGTGCGGGTTCGGAGTGCTGCCGGTATGGCTCGGGGGTGCTGCGGTGGCGGCTGCATCGCATGGGACCGGTCCGCTTCGGAGTCCCGGACCGGCGGCGCGGGAGCCTTGGGGCCCCTTCCCCCTCCCCGCCCGGTAGGGCGGGGCTTGATGAGGTAGAGAAAACCGTCGTGGCGCGAGTCACCGTGGGTTGAGATCCCACACCCACCGCAGCGGTCGGTGCGTGCGCGGCCACGAGGGGTGCTCCTGTCCGGGGGGCGCCCCTTTCGCGTGAGTTCGGTTTCCTTCCGGCCCGTCTCTGCCGTGTCGGTGGCCGGGAGGGGCTGGGCACGGGCCGCGGTGAGCCGGCGGGACGGGCCTCCGTCCTCCTCGGACGGAGGCCCGCCGCGCCGACGGAGTGCGGGAAGGGCTGATCAGCTCGGCTTCCATCTCCATCTCCATCTCCATCTTCGTCCTCGTCCTCGTCGAGTGCGTGCGGCGGGACGGGGGTGACCCCGCTCCGGTGTGGTCCGGTGCCGTGGGGGTTTGCCGTCGTGGGGTCCGGCGTCGTGGGGCTCGTCGTCCGGGCTCTGTGCGGGCCGCGCGCCGTTCCCGGCCCGGAACCCCGGCCACGTGGCCGTTCTCTCCGTCTGCAGGAGGTGGAGTCCGCACCATCCCTACAACCTGAGGGGGACATCGTTTCGGGACCTGGGGGCGATCCCCGGACGGATGCCCACTCCTAGCGTGGTCGTATGACCGCGACTACTGGCCCCGTCTGCGCCGGAGCCCGCACGGCCGCCACCGCATACCCGTCCTTCTCCTCGTACGTGCGGACCCGGGGACCCCTCCTGCTGCGCATCGCCCGTTCGCTCACCGCCGACCCGAGCGACGCCGAGGACCTGCTGCAGACCGCCCTCGCCAAGACGTATGTGGCCTGGGAGCGCATCGAGGACCACCGTGCTCTCGACGGTTACGTGCGTCGCGCCCTCATCAACACGCGCACCTCGCAGTGGCGCAAGCGCAAGGTGGACGAGTTCGCGTGCGACGAACTGCCCGAACCCCACGGCGCACCGGAGGCCGATCCGGCCGAGCGGCAGGCCCTGCACGACACGATGTGGCGTGCGGTCATGCGGCTTCCCGCTCGCCAGCGCGCCATGGTGGTCCTCCGGTACTACGAGGACCTCAGCGAGACGCAGACGGCGGCGGTGCTCGGAGTCTCCGTGGGTACGGTCAAGAGCGCCGTCTCCCGGGCGCTCGGCAAGCTCCGGGAGGATCCGGACCTCGTGCTGGCGCGGTGACGCCTACGACACCCCGCAACCAGGTGGCCGCGCCCGGGCGGACAAGCTCGGGAGGAGGCGTCGCAAGGGGCGTTTCACGTGAAACCACGGCCTTCGGTAGTGACGTGCCGCACGGTATGCGCGCAGAATCTGCAGACCACACCGCCGCGCAGTGAGCGCCTACCGGGAGGACGCCGTGCTGAGCACCATGCAGGACGTACCGCTGACCGTCACCCGCCTCCTCCACCACGGGATGAAGATCCACGGGAAGTCGCAGATCACCACCTGGACCGGAGGGCCGGAGCCGCACCGTCGCAGCTTCGCTGAAACCGGTGCCCGGGCCACGCGGCTGGCCGGCGCGCTGCGCGACGAACTCGGCGTCACCGGCGACGACCGGGTCGCGACCCTCATGTGGAACAACGCCGAGCACGTCGAGGCGTACCTGGCGGTTCCCTCCATGGGCGCGGTCCTGCACACCCTCAACCTGCGCCTGCCGGCCGAGCAGTTGATCTGGATCGTCAACCACGCCGCCGACCGGGTGGTCCTGGTCAACGGCTCCCTCCTCCCCCTCCTCGCACCGCTCCTGCCGCACCTGCCGACGGTCGAACACGTCGTCGTCTCCGGTCCCGGCGACCGCTCCGTCCTGGACGACTCGGCTGCGGACGTCCACGACTACGAGGAGCTGACGGCAGGCCGTCCGGACACCTTCGACTGGCCCGAGCTGGACGAACGCCAGGCGGCGGCCATGTGCTACACCTCCGGCACCACCGGGGACCCCAAGGGGGTCGTCTACTCCCACCGCTCCGTCTACCTGCACTCCATGCAGGTGAACATGTCCGACTCCATGGGCCTCACCGACCGCGACACGACCCTCGTCGTCGTCCCGCAATTCCACGTGAACGCCTGGGGCCTGCCGCACGCCGCCTTCATGAGCGGGGTGAACATGCTGATGCCGGACCGCTTCCTGCAACCCGCCCCACTCGCCGAGATGATCGAGAAGGAGCGGCCCACGCACGCCGCCGCCGTCCCCACCATCTGGCAGGGCCTCCTCGCCGAGGTGACGGCCCGTCCCCGCGACATCTCCTCCATGACCGACGTCACCATCGGCGGTGCCGCCTGCCCGCCCTCCCTCATGGAGGCGTACGACAAACTGGGCGTCCGCCTCTGCCACGCATGGGGCATGACGGAGACGTCCCCGCTGGGCACCATGGCGCTCCCGCCGGCCGGCCTGTCCGACGAGGAGGAGTGGCCGTACCGCGTCACCCAGGGCCGCTTCCCGGCCGGCGTCGAGGCGCGGTTGGTCGGCCCGTCCGGTGAGGTGCTGCCGTGGGACGGTGAGTCGGCCGGTGAGCTGGAGGTCCGCGGTCCGTGGATCGCCGGCGCCTACTACGGCGGCGCGGCGGGCGAGCCGCTGCGACCCGAGGACAAGTTCAGCGGGGACGGCTGGCTGAAGACCGGTGACGTCGGCACCATCAGCCCCGACGGCTACCTCACCCTCACGGACCGTGCGAAGGACGTCATCAAGTCGGGCGGGGAGTGGATCTCCTCGGTCGAGCTGGAGAACGCCCTGATGGGCCACCCGGACGTCACCGAGGCCGCCGTCGTGGCCGTTCCGGACGAGCGGTGGGGCGAGCGCCCGCTCGCGACGGTCGTCCTCAAGGAAGGTGCGGCCCCCGGCTACGAGGCGCTGCGCGCGTTCCTCGCGGAGTCGGGCATCGCCGGGTGGCAGCTGCCGGAGCGCTGGGCGGTCGTCCCCGCCGTACCGAAGACGAGCGTTGGGAAGTTCGACAAGAAAGCGATCCGCAAGCAGTACGCGGCCGGCGAGCTGGACGTCACCCGGATCTGACCGCCCCGCCGGTACGCGCCGGTGCGCGAGGGGGCGGAAGCGGTCCGCTTCCGCCCCCTCCGCCGCGTCAGTTGGTGCCGATCTTCGCGAGGAGGTCGACGATCCGCGACTGCACCTCGGGGTTGGTGGACCGTTCGGCCAGGAACAGCACCGTCTCGCCCGACGCCAGCCGCGGCAGGTCCGCCTCGTCGAGGCCCGCCGAGGTGTAGACGACGAGCGGTGTGCGGTTCAGGTGGCCGTTGGCGCGCAGCCAGTCGATGATCCCGGCCCGACGGCGCCGTACCTGCATCAGGTCCATGACGACGAGGTTCGGCGGCAGCCGGGTGGCGAGCGCGACCGCCTCGCCGTCCGCCGCCGCCCGCTGCACCTGCATGCCGCGCCGCTCCAGGGCGGCCGCCAGCGCGTGCGCGATCTCGTCGTGCTCCTCGATCAGCAGGACCCGCGAGGGGTGCTGCTCGCTGTCGCGCGGCGCCAGCGCCTTGAGGAGTACGGCGGGGTCGGCACCGTAGGCGGCTTCGCGGGTGGCCTGGCCGAGCCCGGCCGCCAGCAGTACCGGCACCTCGGCGGCGACCGCCGCCTGCCGCAGCGACTGCAGGGCGGTGCGCGTGATGGGCCCGGTCAGCGGGTCCACGAACAGGGCCGCCGGGAAGGCCGCGATCTGCGCGTCGACCTCCTCCCGGGAGTGCACGATCACCGGGCGGTAGCCGCGGTCGGTCAGCGCCTGCTGCGTGACGACGTCCGGCGCCGGCCAGACGAGGAGGCGGCGGGGGTTGTCCAGCGGCTCGGGCGGCAGCTCGTCGTCGACGGGCTGCGGCTGCGGCTCGTTGGCGACCTCCACGGCGCCGCCCGGTCCGTCCAGCGGCTCGGGGCCCTCGCCGGCGCCCTCGTCCGGTGCCCCTATCTCGTAGGCGTGTCCCTCGGCGGCGGGCGCGGTGAGGCGCTGGTGGGCGGGGGGCGCGACGTGCGGCGCCGGTGCGGGGGCCCCGGTCGCGGGGGCCGGGGCCGCGGGCGTGGCCGCCGTGTCGGTCGCGGGCCGCGGATCGGCCTCCGGGGGCGCGGCCAGCCTGCGGCGGCGCCCGGG